>NZ_CAHJWH010000048.1 GCF_903642205.1 Caulobacter sp. S45
GCTACTTCGCAGTCAGCCAAGACCATGCCTGACCAGATGCAGACCACGCCTTCATTGCACTTCAACCCGCTGCCGATATCCGGCGGCGGCCACGCTGCGCCCGCGCCAGGCGCCGCCCACGCGCCCGTTCCCGCGGCGGTCGCCGGGCGCCGCCCGCTGATGCCGCTCGTACCTACCTCCACAAGCGCCTGAGCATGGTCGAAGCCCACGCCGCCCGCCTGCACGACCCCGTCGCCCACAGTCATGCGCTTGGGGGATTCCTGGCCGGTGCGGCGGTGGGCCTGGCGGCTGCGATCGGGACCGCGGTCGTGATCGGGGCTGTAGTGGGCGCGGCCGCCCTGGAAGTCGGCTCCGCCGGACTCGCCACCCCCCTGGTCGTGGGCGTCGCCGCCACCGTGGGCGAGTTCGGGCTCAACGCGCTCGTCGGTGGGAAGCTCATGGGACTGGCCGAAGAGGAAGGAGAAAAGCTCGGCGCCGCAAGCCTGGGTCCGACTTCGGGCCAGGTGTCGGACGGCTCGCCGAACGTGTTCATCAACGGCTCGCCCGCCGCTCGCGTCCTCGATGCGGAGAGCTGCGACGCCGGCAAGGTCGCCCAGGGCTCGCTCACCGTAGGGATCAACGGCCGGTCCGCCGTACGCGTCGGCGACAGATGCACCTGTGGCGCGGTGATCACGCAGGGCTCGCCCGACGTGCTGATCGGCGGCCCGACCGGCACCTTCGCCGGCATCCAGTCGGAGGTGCCCGCCTGGGCGCGCTGGGCTGTCGTCGTGGTCAGTCTGCTGCCGGCCTTGGGCGGGCTGGCCCGCGCCGTCGGTCCGGCGTTGGCCGAGGTGGAGGCCACCGGCCTATCTCGCGCCCTGCAGACGGGGGCCAAGGCGCTCGGCCGGGCGATGGAGGAGCGGGGCGGCGGGATTGAGCCCCCCGTCCAGAAGCTCGACTACACGCCGACGAGCGGCGTCACCTTGGAAGGTACGCCCGGCAAGACCACGACGGTGCTGGGCAGCTACAGGATGGACACGTCCCACGTCGTCGACGAGATGGGGAACGTCAAGAGTACAGATTTCGGACCCAAGCCCGGGCAGCTGAACGTCTTGAACGTCCCTGATGATGTCGCGAACAATTCGCCCGATTTCTGGACCGAATACAATCAACCGTGGCTGCAGAACGCTGTGGACAGAGGCGATCCCATCTTGATGGCGACGTCGCCTGATGCAGTGGACCCCGGTGGTAATTCGGTATTGAGCCGTATGAATGACAGTACCGGGAAAATGGAGCCAACTGGTTTCGGCCGCGAAGTACAATTCCTACAGGACAACGGCTATCATTACGAGAATGGGACGATGGTAAGATGACTGGTGAAGAGCTGGAAACCATCCTTCGTGAACGATGGCTTGAATTGATCAAAAGCTTTAATCTCTCGACAGCTGCCAACGGTGAAAACAGGGCGTATGTATCCGGACCAAATCTCCTGCTCCAGATATTTGCCACCCGGGACGGCGTCGACATTACCTACATAGATCGAGACCAGCCGACACTGCCTCTCTATTCGATCAATTCGCTCATGTTGCGAGCGCGGCGAGACAGACTGGTTCTTGTCCCGGCCGAACCGAGGAACACGTCGTTCTACGACTATGTCAGGCTTCAACTTGACGTTCTTGCTCGCCATCTAAGCAGAGCCGGAACGGACGTGCTCAGGGGTGAGCGTGGCTGGATGACCGAACATGGGCCGAGTCGCGCCGACGCCAGCGCTGACATTCGAGCCTTTCTCAATGGCGCCCACACTTTCCGACCCGTCGACGCTTGATGACGCACGCTCGGCATAGAGGCTTGAGGTCGGCCTGAGCGGTGGCTCAGTCCTCTGGATATCTCAGCCACTTCACCCGAGTCTCGCGCCAGGCGACATGATAGCTTATCGTCGAAGAGGCGGTAGAGGGGCGGCGGCAGTGGCCATACGGGTCGCGATCGTAGACGGGACGGGGCCTGCCGTCGGCTACGACAAGGCGATGGAGAAGTCGTTCTGCCACGTGCTGTCGCTGCAGCTGGGCAGCGCGGCCAACTACCAGCGCGGCCCTAACGCCATGGGCATGGAGACCCTGCCGGAGGCGGCGCGGGCCTTCGGCTGGTGCGTCACCGAGTACGCCCGCGACCCCAGCGTCCAGATCATGCTGGTGGGCTATAGCCGGGGCGGCTCGGCGGTGATCATGGCGGCCGAGCAGCTGGAGGGCATCGGCGTGCCGGTGCACTCCATGTTCCTGTTCGACCCCGTGGCGCGCCATCCGTATCCGGGCGGCGAGGTGATCCCCGGCAATGTCGCCTTCAGCCGCATAGCGCGGCGCGACCAGAGCCTGGCCTTCGTGATGAAGTACGAGGGCACGCTCAGCGACAGCAAGAAGCTCGGCGACAGCTCCAACCCTTGCCGCCCCTTCTTCGGTAATACGGGGCTGAACTGGCGCGGCGTCGGCGACCACCAGACGCCCAGCGTGTTCAAGGGTTCGCACGGGGCGCTCGGAGGCGTGGGCTGGAGGTTCGTCACCGAGGACGCTGCCTGCCAAATGCAGGTCTCGGCCTGGATGGGCCAGCAGATGCGCTCGCGCGGGCTGATGGCCAACCTGGGTCCGGGGTTCCTGGACCCCACGCCGCCCGAGAAGCCGGCCACCGCAACCAGGCTCGCCGGCCAGGCGCTGGATGCGGGACTGCTGGCCAAGAGTGCGCTGGTGCGGATCGGGAGCGGGTGGTCTGGGCTGTGAAGAGATTGAGCTTGAACGGGTCAGGCGCTTTTCAGACCTCCTGCAGCCCAGCCGCTCCCCCGCTCATCCCTACAAATGCCAAGACCCAGATCAAGGTGACAAGGTTTGGAGTAAGGGCGTTCCCCACCGTCTGGACGCGAGTTTTTCGATCTGGTCCCGTCATTCGGCCGGGATGAGCGGATACACTGCACGCAGCTATCCTCGCCTTCCCCTCAGCTGAAGAAGACGTCCCGCTGCTGGTTCAAGGTGTGGTCGGGATTGGGGCAGGCGCGGACGAGCACCACGGTGACGTTGTCCTTGGCGCCTCGCTCCAGCGTGCTCGCAATCAGGGCGTCGGCGGCGGTCTCGAGAGACGGGTCTTGCAGGAGGGCGGCGACCTCGCGGTCGTCCAGCATGCCGGTGAGCCCGTCAGAGCAGAGCAGGAAGACGTCGCCGGGCTCCACCGGCCCCTGCTGCATGTCCAGCGCCAGCCGGTCGGTGACGCCCACCGCCCGTGTGATGACGTTGGAACGGGTGTAGCTCTTCGCCTCGGCGCGGGAGAGGGAGCCGGAGTCCAGTAGCTCCTGCAGGCGGCTGTGGTCGCGGGTGATCTGCTCGAAGCGGCCGTCCCTCAACAGATAGCCCCGGCTGTCCCCTGCCCAGAGGCACGCATAATGGCCGCCGAACGCCAGCAGCGCCACCACGGTCGACCCGATCACCGAACCTGGCGCCATCACTGCGGCCCGGGCGATCAGGGTGCGGTTCACCCGCAGGATGCTGTCGCGCACGTCGTCCAGGAAGGCGTAGCCGGAAGAGGTGTCGTCCACCCGGCCCAGCGCTTCCACGATCAGGCCGCTCGCCACCTCGCCCGCCTGGTGGCCGCCCATGCCGTCGGCCACGGCCCAAAGGCCGATGTCCAGGCGGTCGCAGAAATTATCCTCGTTCAAGCGGCGGACATTGCCCACGTGGGTGCGCGCGACCGACTCGAAGACGAGGCGCGGGGAGGCGCTCACGGCCGTTCGCCCTCGGATGCGCGGAACAGGGCGGCGAAGGCCTCGCGCCCCGGCAGGCCAGGGGTCATCAGCACCTTGGCCCCCGCGCCGGTGTGGCGCCACCACAGGCTCGCGCCGCTGGCCAGCGGGGTGGTCTCCAGCACCGCCTGCAGCGTCACCGCCCGGCCGTCCGGCCCGCTGCGCACGTCCAGGAACAAGCCGTCGTCGGTGGAGCGGGCTCGAAGGCTCAACACGTCCAGATCGTCGGCTCGGGGCGCGCCGAGCGCAGCGAATTTGACGGCTAGGGCGTCAGGTGTCCCGCCGTCCCGGGCGACCGCGACAGCGGCTTCCGCCCGGTCGAACCAGGGCGTGCAGGCGACGGCGGCCTGCGGCTCCAGGCCATCGAGCGGGGCCAGGGCCATGCAGGGAAAGCTCCGTCCCACGCGATCGCGGCTAGGCGCGACGACGCCGGCGAGAGGCGACGGGCCGGCCTCGCCGGCTGTCGTCACGAACCGCCAGGCCGGAGCGTCGGCAAAGCCGTGGGCCCAGTCGGTCGCCTGGGCAGCGAGGTGGGCGAGGCCGGCCTCGATCCAGGCGTCCAGGACAGAAGCCGTACCGGCTGGAAGGTTCAGGCGCAGGAAGTCGCCGGCGGCCGGTGTCTTGCCGAACAGGCCGCAAGGCGCGCGCGCGCCGTTCACAGCTTGCCCGGGCAGGCGAAGGTCTTCAGCTCCGGCAGGAGGAAGGGGTCGGACGTGGTGTCGGTAAGCCGTAGCCGGAAGGTCGCGGCATAGGCGCCGGTGCCCACCTGGAAGGTGACGCCCGACGCGCTGGCGGCGCTCTTCTGCGCATCCTGCAGCATCTGCAGGAAGGCGAAGTCGCCGCTCCAGCTCCGCACCGCCGGCGACGCCTTTGGCGCGCCCTGGAAGCTCAGCGTGACGCCGGGCGCCTGACCTGGCCAGCGGAGTTCGACCGAGTTGCGGGCCACGGTGCTGAACGCCGCCGGCGCCCCGTCCACGCTCAGCGTCACCGCGGACGGCGAGCCCGTGAAGCTGACCGGCTCGAGCGTGAACCGCACGTTGGGCCGTACGTCGCCGGGCTTGAAGAAGGCCTGGCGGACGCGGTCGGCGGTCTGGAGCTGGCGGACGCTGGCGAGCTGGAGGCCCAGCGCGCGGCCGGACGCGGACAGCCCCCAATTCCGGCCCGAGGTGTCGAGCTGGCCGGTCATGTTGGCGGTCTGGAACTGGTCGATCAGCCCGCCCGGCCGCAGCAGCCGGCTGAAGTCGTCGATGGAGACCTGGTGGCCGGAGCTTGAGAAGGGGAAGCCCTGTGCGGTGATCGACTTGCACTGTGGGACGATCTGGGTGGTCCAGGTCTGCTCGATGCTGTTCAGCGCCCCCTGGTTCAGGGACTGGGTGCTGGAGGAAACGAAACCGTTGAACAGGGCGCCCGCCACCGGCGGCAGGGCGTGGGAGGTCTGCTGCAGCTTGGCCGTGGCCGCCATGGCGGAGCTGGTGGCGGTGTGCTGCAGCAGGGGATCACCCATGCCGCCGGCGCTCTTGGCCGCCACGTTGGCGTCGGCGGCCTGCTTGAGGGCGTCAAGCGCATCGTCGATGGGCGAGGGTCCGCTGGTGGACGGCGTCAGCTCGCGCAGCCAACGGTAGTGCTCGATCACCTCGTCGAGCGGGCCAGGGGGCGCCGGCGGCTGGCCTGAGTTGACCTGCTCCACCCGGTTCACCCGGTTCAGGCCGCTGTAGATGCGCCGCGAGAATAGAGAGGACGTACGGAGCAGGTTGCCCGCCATGCCGCCACCGGTGCGCGTGTTGAGGCTGGGCGGCGTCAGGTTGGTCTCGCTGGCGAGCGATTCGATCAGCTGCTTCAGCGGCGAGGGCGGCTGCAACGCGCGGCGGATGCGGTCGTCGGGCAGATAGCGGCCGCTGACGCCGATGTCGTCTATGAAGGCGTCCCATCGCTTGGTGAAGTCGGACAGGTAGGCGACCAGGATGCCGTCCTTGATCCGTCCGGCTTCGCTCAACGCCGTGCCCTGCTGGGACTGGCCCATGACCCAGCCCTCGTTGGACGACTCGGTGGCGGCCTTGCCGATGGCCGGCAAGACGGTGGAGAAGAAGGCCTGGTGGCGGAACATGCCGGGGATGCCGCTGGTCAGCGGCTTGCCGGACTTGAGCTGGAACAGGCCGGACGAGCCGACGCCCGGCGCATCCATCAGGCTGTAGGCCGCGAGGCCGGTGAGCGCAGGGTCGCTGAGCAAGCGGCTATAGACGCGCTCTCCGGGGCTGAGGCTCGCCACGTTGGCCCGGGCCGCCGCGATCAGGTCGCCGTCGAGCGCGGGCGGCGAGAGCGGGCCGGAGAGCAGAGTTGAGAGATGGGCTTCGAGCCCGGCGCGCAGCGCATCGTCCTCCTGGCCGGGGAAGCGGTCGGACCAGGCATTGGCGAACCAGCCCTCGATCTGGCCGCGCTCCAGGGGTGCGCCGGGGCTCCGGCCCAGCATCAGGTAGATGCGCAGCAGGCCGTAGATGTCGCTGCGCACATCGGCGCCGCCTTCGGGCTGCTGCACCAGGACGCGCAGCCGATCCTCCACCCCCAGGACCAGCCGAGGCAGCATCAGGCGGTTCAGCAGGTTGCGGTAGGCGCCGTCCACCTGGAGACGCAGCGCGCGCGTGCGGTTCAGGCCGAAGGAGAGGCCGGGCTCGGCCAAGCCTTTTGGCGCGGTGGTGGCGAAGGGCAGGCTGCGAGCCTCGTCCAGGATCGGCAGCACGGTGGTGACGTCGCTGTCGCTGACCTCGCCCTGGGGTCCCGTGCTCACGTCGTGCTGCAGCTTGGCGGAGCGGTCGGCCAGCAGGTGGATCAGGTGCGCGTTGTGCAGATAGCCCACCAGCCAGCCGACGGAGAGCAGCAGGACCAGCGCCCCTCCCCCCGCCGCCACCGCCAGCTTCAAAGTGCGTCGCCGGCGCTCGGTCAGCGGGTCGCGGCCGGCCAGGGCGGCCTCGGGGAACATGACCTTGTTCAGCAGGTCGCCGAGAAAATAGCTGCGCCCCTTGGCCGTGCCGCCGCCGACGGCTGTGGCCGTCACCCCGAACTTGGCCGAGAGCGAGGCCAGCAGGCGGTCGATGGGCCGGCCGTGCTGGGTTCCGCTGGTCAGGTAGAAGCCGCGGATCAGGGGCACGGGCTCGAAGCGGGTGTCACGGGCGAGGATCTGCAGCAGCGGTTCCAGGGCGCCGCGCAGCGCGGCCACCTGTTGCGGGAAGCCGAAGATCAGCCCCCGCCGCTGGATGTCGCGTTCGGACTGCACCCGGGCGAGCAGGCGGTCGTTCAGGCGCTGGACCAGGGCGTCGAACGCCTCCCCAGCCCCTTGCGCCTCGCCGCCCGCGGCGGCGTCGGTGCGGAGCGGAAAGGTGTGGCCCCAGACCTGCTCGCGCCCGGTGGCGTCCAGGTCGTCGAAGAACTCGGCGAAGCCCGCCAGCAGGTCGACCTTGGTCAACAGCAGATACACCGGCGTGCGGACGCCGAACTTCTGGCCGATCTCGTTGATCCTCGACCGCACCGCCCGGGCGTGGGCCAGCACCTCGCCCTCGTCGGCCGCCAAGAGGTCCGGGACCGGCAAGGCGACGATGACGCCGGTGAGCGGCTGGCGCGGACGATAGCGCTTCAGCAGGTCGAGCAGGCCGTTCCAAGCCTTGGCGTCGGCGGCCTCGTGGCTGTCCTGGGTGGTGTAGCGGCCTGCGGTGTCGATCAGCACGGCCCTGTCGGTGAACCACCAGTCGGTAGTGCGGGTGCCGCCGATGCCTCGCAGCGGCGCGGCTCCCACCTCCTGCGCCACGGGGAAATGCAGGCCGCAGTTGTGCAGGGCGGTGGTTTTGCCGGCCCCCGGCGGGCCGATGATCACGTACCAGGGCAGCTCGTAGACCAGCTCGCGCTGGGGCCCGACCCGGGCGCCGCGCATCAGCTCAAGCGCCTTGGCCGCCCGCTCCTCCATCGCCTTCACGTCCTGGGCGGAGAGGTCGTCGGCGGGAGGCGCGGAGGCTGGTGGGGCGGCGAGTTCGCTGACCAGGGCCGAGTTGGCCCGCCCGGCGCGCAACCGCTTGTAGAGGAACCACCCGCCGAACGCCGCCGCCACCAGGGCGATGGCGACCAGCCGGGCGATCCAGCCGGCGAGCGGCGCGTGGCCGGCGATGGAGACGAGCGGCCCCACCAGCCAGATCAGGGCCGCCAGCAGCACGGCGCCCAGCACCATGAAGACCCAGCGCGGCACGGTGATGCGTGGCAGGCGGGGCGAGCGGAAGGAGGAGGCGACGAGGCTCACGTCACATGATCCTCGAGGCGCCGGCGGGGGCGGCGTAGGTCTTGGGGATGGCCACCTCCACCCGGCGGTTCTGGCGGCGGCCGGCGTCGTCGGCGTCGCTGGCCACGGGCTGGGTCTCGCCGACGCCGGACGGCTTCAACCGGTCGGCGGCCGCGCCGTCGGCGGTCAGCTTGTCGGTGACGGTCTTGGCGCGGGCCTCCGACAGGGCCTGGTTGGAGGGGAAGCGGAGCGAGCGGACCGGCTGGTTGTCGGTGTGGCCGGTGACCGGCACGTCGCCGACGGTCAGGGCGATGGCCTGGGTGACCCGGCGCAGGGTCTCGTCATAGCCGGCGTCGAGGTCGGCGGAGCCGGAGGCGAACAGTCCCTTGTCCTTCAGCCGGACCAGCACCGAATCTGGCTGATCGACCACGGCCACCCGGCCGGCGTCGATATCGGGCTTGAGGATGCCGGTGATGGTCTGGAACAGGCGCGTGTCGGACGGCGGCGGGGGTGCGGAGCGGCTGAGCCGCGCAGGCCCTGCGGCGTAAATCGCCGATAGCGGCTTCACCGCGCGCGAACCCGCGGCCGCGAGGGCGAACAAGAAGCCGGCGTAGATCAGCACCGCCAGCAGGGCGAAGCTGGCGCCGTAGACCCACAGGGGTATCTGGCGGCCGAGCGCCTGGTAGGCGGCGTCCTCGCCGCGCCACTGCGGCGACAGGGTGCGCTCGTAGGGGCCGCGGAGGTTGCGGAGCACGCCGTAGATGCGTTCGCGCAGGGTGAACAGGCGGCTCGCGCCCTGGCGGTCCAGCCGCATCCGCCCTTCGAACCCGAAGGAGAGGCAGAGATAGATCAGCTCCAGCAGGTTCGGAGCGCGATTGGGGCGCTGCTCCAGGGCCTCGGCGATCTCGAACATGCGGTCGCCGGAGACCACCTCGTTGTGGAAGGTGGCGACCAGCGTCTGGCGCGCCCAGGCGCTCTTGGCGCCCCAGGGAGTGGACAGCACCACCTCGTCCAGCAACGCGCACAGGGCGTAGTGGCCGTAGCGCACCTCCTCGTCGGAGCTGCCCTGCTCGCGCACGGAGGCCTGGAAGCCGCGCAGCTCGTCGATCACCTCCTGGCGCAGCCGGCCGATGTCGTCGTAGCGGGTCTCGGCGCGCAATGCATTGGCCAGCGCGATGAGGCGCGCGCCGGCCGCGATCAGCGGGTTCGGGCCGGTGGCCTCGATGGGCGCGGTGGAGACGGCACGGCCGGACGCCTCCTCCGGCTCCCGCCCGCGTTTGGGCTTGGGGCGGGACTTGGCCGAGGGCGGGGCGAAGGGATTGTCCGCCTCCGGACCGAAGTCGCCGACCTGGGTCGCGTCGTCCTGGTCGAAGCCCCGCTGCACCGCACCCGCGCCCGGGCGGATGACGGTGCGTTCGCCCTCGTCCTCGTCGAAGCTGAAGGGGTCGCGCGGAGAGGGGCTCACCGGACGCGGCCCCGGATGGCCCAGAGCTCCAGCGCCAGGTCAGGCACGTCGCCGGAGACGTGCAGCGCCGCGCCGCCGGAGCGCTCCACCAGCTTCCAGTCCTCGGCGTTGGCGTTGATCTCGAAATAGACCATGCCGGAGCGGAAGGGGATCTGGCGGGGCTCGGTGGGCAGAGCCCGGATCGGTGCGCCGCCGAGCTGCAGGTTCACCAGGTCGCGGATGCGCTCCACCGGGCCGATGGTGGTGCGCTTGGGCAGGTTCACCCGCAACGTCTCCGGGTCCACCGACGACTTCGCCGCCAGCACGAAGACGCAGTCGGTGAACAGCGAGCGGTCGGTGACACGCCCGACGCGGATGTTGTAGGCGCGCTCCTCCAGCGGGATGGAGATGGCGGTCTGCTCGAACACGGCGCTCAGCGCCTCGCGCAGGAAGGCCATCAAGGGCTCGAAACTGCCCTGCAGGTCGGTATGGCGGTAGGGCGGCAGCTTGGGCGGGCGATTGGTCACCGTGTCGGTGATGGTGGAGAGCTCCCCCGCCAGCATGGCGAAGGCCTCGTACAGCCGCTCCGGGTGCAGCGAGGGCAGGCTGGAGAGGTGGCGCAGCGCCATGTCGTTGCGGTTGGCCAGCATCAGCACCAGGAAGTCGGTGATCTCCGCGCTGCCCTTGCCGCCGGGGCTGGACAGGCGCGCGGCGATGGCGGCGGCGCGGTGCTGCAGCAGGCCGCGGATTTCGGCCAGGGCGCTCCGCAGCACGGGCGAGGCGCCCACGTCGAGCACGGTGGGCGAGAAGGGGGCGTCCAGGCTCAGCGTGCCGTCCAGCCCCTTCTCCACCAGCCGCGCCACCGGCAGGGTGACGTAGCCGGCCAGCTCCTGGCGCTCGTGCATCAGCTTGAGGTCGAGCTTGGCCACGGTCAGGTCGGCCGGCGAGGCGGAGCCGGCGATGGTGTCCACCACCTCCACCTGCTGGCCGATCCACCGCACCGCCTGGTCGCCGCCGGCCTCCAGCCGGGCCTCCGCCGCACCCTGACGGCGGATGGGCAGCGCGAGGTGCAGCACGGCGTTGCGCAGGTCCGCCGGGGCGGCGAGCGGTGTGGGGTGGTCGTCGTCGCCGGGGATGTCGAAGGCGGTGCCGTCCGGCAGCAGGCCGCTGGCGCGCGAGAGGGCGAACACGCCGGTCTTCAGCAGGGCCGCATCGATCTCCAGCGCGGTGAAGCCCCAGGCGAGCGGGCGGAGCGCCTGGGCGTTGGTGCGCGCCAGCTTCTCCAGGTAGCGTTCGAACTGCTGGAAGTGCTGTGTGCGCAGGAACATGCCCTCCGCCCACAGCACCTTGTTGTCCCAATAGGCCGACATCAGGCCGCGCCGACGGAACGGTTGGCTTCAGTCTTGTTCGTCGAGTCCAACCCCATCCCCCTGTCGCCGCTCAGCGCAGCGCCATCCTGTCCAATTCGTCGAGCTGTTTCTCGTAGGCGGCGCGGAACGCCCGGTTCACCGGGCTGTCCGCACTGTCTTCGGCCTCGCGGCGATACTGGCCATAGACCTTGACGTACTCGGCCCAGGCCACGGCTGCACGCGGCTTCAGCACGAAGGACTGGTCCTTGATGGCCTCTTCGATCTGCGCCGGCGCCAAGGTGTCCAGGCTGGACGACAAGGCGGCGCGTAGCCCCGCAAGCATGCAGAGCAGGTGCTTCTTCACGTCCTGGTAGGACTCCGCCACCGCCGCCGGACCGTCGAGGAAGCCGTCGTTGGCGGCGCGCAGCAGCTCGCTCGCCACCTTCTGCGGCGGCGCCCACTTGAAAGGGTTGTTCTCGTCCGCCTGGATGGTGGTGCGCACCATGCGGTACTCGTTCTTGAGCGCCGTCCGCTCGCCGAGCACGTCGCTCAACCCCAGCACCATGTGCCGGTACACCGCCCCCAGCCGCTCCATCATCGCCGCCTGATCCTCGCCGGCCAGGGCGGCGGGGTCGAGCTTGGCGCCGGCGCAGAAGGCCTCGAACAGGCCGGAGGATGCGCCAGGCGCGGCGGGAGCGGAGGGCGGCGACGGCGCCGGAGCGGCGGGGGGCGGCGTAGCGGGTTTGACCTTGATGGCGGGCGCGCTCTCACCGGGCTCGACAGCCGGCTCGCCCCCTTCACCTTCGGCCTCATCCTGGGCCTGTCGAAGGACGGTGCCCTCGCGCGGATGGTGGACGCCTCGTCCCTCGACAAGCTCGGAACGAGGTGAAAGCCGGCGTCGTGGCTCCAAGTCCTCAGATCCTTTCGCCGGGGCGTCGAAAGGAGAAGGCGGAGCAGGCGCAGGGTCCTGGTCCGCCGGCTCCGGGTGGCTGGGCGGCGCGGCGTCCCAGTCGGAGGGTATGGCGAGGTCGCTGGCGGCGAGGTCCGGGGCGCGCAGGATGGGCTGGCGGAAGGGCGCGTCGAAGCCGAAGCCGCCATCGTCCGCGTCCCGGGCCGGCGGCTCGCGCCAAGCCTGGGGTGCGCCGATGACCGGCTCGGCGCGGGTGGGGCCTGCGTTCCAGTCGCCGGCACGGCCGCCATCCCGGCGCTCCCAGGCATCGCCGCCAGACAATCCGGCGCCCGAACGGGCAGGCGAGCGGCCGAGCGGGCCCAGCCCCAATCCGTCGTCGGCAAAAGGGTCGGCGGCGAGCGGATCGGGCGCCATGCCGCTGGCGAAGGGATCGACGCGCTGGCGCCGTTCCGGCGGCTCCTCGCTCCCGCCCATCGGCGCGAAGGGATTGGCGTCCTCTCGCCGCGCCTGGGGCGCGGGCGCGGAGACGTGGTCACTGCGCTCGATCAGCAGCACGTAGGGGCCGAGCTCCAGCCGCTCGCCGGGCTCCACCCGCACGGGCTGGTCCCGGGGCAGGCGCCCTCCTTGCGTGGCCGAGGTGACGCCGTTGGTGCTGGTGTCGGTGACGCTCACCGCGCCGTCGCGCACCCCCACCTTCAGGTGCAGCCGCGAGAGCGCCCGGTCCGGATCGGGCAGGGCCCAACCCGCAGCCGCGTCGCGACCGAGAGTGACCTCCTCCCGCTCGCCCAGCACCCGCACGTCGATCTGGCGGCTGGGGTCGGCGGCGGAGAACAGTCGGAGCGCGATCATAGGGCGGCGGCGCTCAGTTCAGCTTGATCATGGGCGAGGTGATGGCGACCTCCTGGCCCGTAATGGAGACCGTGCTCGCCCCCACCGTCAAGGTGATGGAGGTGTCGGAGCTGATCGCCAGCGCCCCCTTCACGTGAAGCTTCATCGTCCCCTGCACGTCCTGGCTGCTGTCGCCGACGATGGCCAGGGTGCTGTTCTGGCCGATCTGGACGCTCTCGTCCTTCACCGTCACCCGCCGCAGGTTGCGCCCGGCGAAGGTGTAGATCTCCTCCGCCCCCGCCTTGTCCTCGAAGATGAACTCGTTGGCGACGCCGCCTGAGGGATAGCTCATGGTGCGCCAGCCGGCCTGGCTGAGGTGGGCTGGGGTGTCGTAGGGCTGCTTGTTGTCGCCGTTGTAGAGGCAGGCGACCACCATCGGGCGGTCCGGGTCGCCTTCCAGGTAGTCCACCAGCACCTCCATGCCGATCCTGGGGACGAACTGCGAGCCGATCTTGCCGCCCGCCCACTGCTGCGCCACCCGCAGCCAGCAGGTGGACATGCCCGCATGGTCCCAGTGGAAACGCACCTGGATGCGCCCGAAGCCCTCCGGATCGGTCTGGTCGGTGACCACGCCGGTCTGCGGCCCGCGGACCGTGGCCGCCGGCGTGACCTTGTCCGGGCGGTGGGTCTGGTCGCTGGGCACCGCGGTGAACCGCTGGTCGTAGCTCGGCTCGCCCTCCTCCAGCCCCCAGGGGTCGAAGGCCTGGTGGGAGACGGACTTCACCGCGATCCGCCGCTCCTGCGGGCTCAGCCGCGGATCGTCGATCTCAAAGCGCGCCCCGGGGGTAAAGCCCACATAGCGACCTGTGCCCTGGACCAGCAGGGCGCCGGATTCCAAGCCTTCCATGGCCAGCTTGGACTGGCGGCGCACATCGTCGGGCGTGTAGCCGCCGCCGGGCCAGTGGTACTGCTGGGCCGGCTTTGCAGCGTAGCCGAGCCGGGTGGCGGTCTTGGTGGGCGTCAGGTTGGTGGGCTTCTTGAAGTCGTAGTCGTTGGTCAGCCAGTTCCCGCTGGAAGCGGCGTAGGAGGTCGCTACGTCCTTCAGCCCCGGATGGTGCGGCCCCTTGCGGTACGACACCTGAAGCGGCGCCCCGTCGAAGAAGCCGGCCGGATCGTCGGCCATGTACATCTTGTGTTTGTACTGACCGGCATTCTCGTCATAGCGGAAGTAGTAGAATACGCCCTCGCTCTCCATCAGTCGGTTGATGAAGTCATAGTCCGTCTCGCCGTACTGAGTGCAGTATTCGCGGACGGTCGTGACGCCCGTGACCTTGCTGTCGTCGAAGGCGATAGCGTGCTCGGAGAGGATCTGCGCCACGATCTGCTTGGCGGTCTTGGCGGTGAAGATGCGGTTGTCGCGGTTCAGCCGGGTTCCGGAGAGCGAGGCGGAGATGAGCACGGCGAACTCCACATAGCCGCCCTTCTGATAGACGTGCTCGAAGCGGATGCATTGCCCGTTGACCATGCGAGGCGTGTCGTCCGACAGCCCCATCACAAAGGTGATCGACGACCCCACCCAGGCGGACGCCGCGGGGATGTCACCCTTGGACCGGATGGTGAGTCGAAACTCGAAAGGCGCGGAGAGCTTCTCCTCGCCTTCAAGCCGGAACAGGTAATAGTTCTCGACCGAGCCGGGACTCTCGATGAGCTTCAGGAAGTTCTTGGGATCGCGCCCTGAGTCCATCGTTCACTCGCACGCCCGCGGACGACCTGCCCCGCTGCGGCATGACCGGAGCGGATGAGGGCGGCGGTCCGCGGACCGCCGCGTTGGCTCAGGAACCGGCGGCGGTCATGAAGTCGAAGCTGCCCCGCTGGGCGGCCATCGCCTTGCCGCTGGAGTCGGTGGAGTACTGGCTGATCTGCACCTTGGTGAAGTTCAGCGAGATGTTCTCCATGGGCTCGTGCTGACCTTGCGAGCCGGAAGTGTTGTACGCGGACGTGATGACGTTGGTCATCGTGTACTCCATGTATTTGTCCTGGCCGCCACTGGCCGAGGGCATGGTCACCGCCAGCGTCGCCGTGGGGATCACCGACCCGTTCATGGAGTCCAGCATGAATTTGGCGCTGGTCTGGTCCTGCTTCTTGACCATGTGGATGTCGCCGGGCGTCACCTTGCCGGCGGACATGCGATTGGTCGACGACCCTACCGTGGTCTGGACAGGAACGGAGAAGCCCCAGCTAAAGGATTCGACCTCGATCCAGCCCACGTACTGACCCTTGGTCACGTTACCCGTGAAGCCGTCCAACTTCAGATAGGCCGCCATGAACCCGTTCCCTTTTGACACGCCCGAGACTCAGGCCCGCCTCTGGACCCCCTCGAAGCAACTATCGCGCCGGTCGCAGCCCGCCCGCGATCACAAGATTTGATATCCGAACTCGCCGCCCTCGTCGACGCTTAGTGTAATGCTCGTGGCGACCTTTTGTTCGATCATCCTGGACAACATCCGTTCCGCCAGCGCCGGAACGACGGTCTGGTTCAAGATCGCCTCGATGTTGCGCGCCCCGCTCTGGGTCTCGGTGCAGCGCGCGGCGATGGCATCGGCGGCCTGAGGGCTCCAGTCGAAGTGGGCCCCGTAGGTCGAGGCGATCCTCCCCCGCACGCGGCCCAAGGCCAGCTCCACGATCTCGCGGATGATCTCCGGCGGCAGGGGCGCGTAGGGCGCCACCGTCACCCGGCCAAGAAAGGCCGGCTTAAAGGTCTTCAGCAGTTCCGGCCGCAACGCCTGCGCGAGCCCTGCCGCATCCGGCAGGGTCTCCGGGTCGGCGAACAGCTTCTCTATGGTCTCCGTGCCGGCGTTGGAGGTCATGATGATCAGGGTGTTGCGGAAGTCGATGTCGCGGCCCTGCCCGTCGCGGAGCTGGCCCTTGTCGAACACCTGGTAGAAGACGTCCTGCACGCCAGGATGCGCCTTCTCCATCTCGTCCAGCAGGATCACGCCGAAGGGCCGCCGCCGCACCGCCTCGGTCAGCACGCCCCCTTCGCCGTAACCGATGTAGCCGGGCGGCGAGCCGACGAGCATGGAGACCTTATGCTCCTCCTTGAACTCGCTCATATTGATCACCGTGAGCGCCTGCGCGCCGCCATAGAGCAGGTCGGCCAGCGTCAGGGCGGTCTCGGTCTTGCCGACGCCCGAGGTGCCGCACATCAGGAAGACGCCGAGCGGCTTCTTCGGATCGGCGAGGCCCGCGCGCGCCACCCGCATCGCCTCGGCGATCGCCGCGATCGCCTGGGGCTGGCCGCGGATGCGCTCGGCCATGCGCGGGCCCAGGTCGAGCACGCCCTTGATGTCGTCGGAGACCATGCGGCCCACGGGGATGCCGGTCCAGGCCGCCAGCACGTCGGCCACGGCGTTGCGGTCCACCATGTCGAACACCAGCGGGCGCTCGCCCTGAAGGGCCTCCAGCTCGGCGCGGAGCTTGATCAGGTCGGCTCGGGCGCTCTCGCGCGCCGCCTCATCGTCCTGAGCGGCTTGGAGCGCGTGGCGCTGTTCGACGAGCCGATCGATCAAGCCCTTCTCCTCGGCCCAGCGCGCCTCCAACCCCTCACGCTCGGCTTCGGCCGTGGCCCTGGCTGCCTCGCGCTCGGCCAGGGTCTTGGCATGGTCGCCGCCCGAGGCCTGCTCGCGGTCGAGGATACGAAGCTCGACGTCGAGCTGCTCGATCCGCCGCCGCACGTCTTCCACTGCAGCGGGCGTGGCGGCGCGGCTGACCGCGACGCGGGCGCAGGCGGTGTCGAGCAGGCTGATGGACTTGTCCGGCAATTGGCGGCCGGAGATGTAGCGGTGGGAGAGGCGCACGCTTGCCGCCACCGCCTCCTCCAGGATGCGCACGCCGTGATGGCGCTCCAGCGTGTCCACCAGGCCGCGCATCATAAGGATGGCGTCGGCCTCGCCGGGTTCCTCCACCTTGATGACCTGGAAGCGGCGGGTGAGCGCCGGGTCCTTCTCGAAATACTTCTTGTACTCCGCCCAGGTGGTGGCCGCGATCGTACGCAGCTCGCCCCGGGCCAGGGCCGGCTTCATCAGGTTGGCGGCGTCTCCCTGTCCTTCCGCCCCGCCGGCGCCCACCAGGGTGTGCGCCTCGTCCACGAACAGGATGATGGGCGTGGGCGAGGCGCGGACCTCCTCGATCACCGACTTCAGCCGGTTCTCGAACTCCCCCTTCACGCCCGCGCCGGCCTGCAGCAGGCCGAGGTCCAGCGTCAGCAGCCGCACGGTGCGGAGCGCCTCGGGCACGTCGCCGGCGGCGATGCGCAGCGCAAAACCCTCCACCACCGCGGTCTTGCCGACGCCGGCCTCGCCGGTGAGGATGGGGTTGTTCTGGCGCCTACGGCTCAGGATGTCGATGATCTGGCGGATCTCGGGGTCGCGGCCCAGCACCGGGTCCAGCTCCCCGGCGCGCGCGCGGGCGGTCAGGTCGATGCAGTACTTGTCCAGCGCCTGGTGCTTGGCCGAAGCCGCCTGCGTCGCGCCGCCGTCCTGAGCAGCCTCGCCCGCCTCCGCCGCGCCGGCCTTGCGGGCCAGGATGGCCGGCAGCTCCTCGGCGAGCCTGGCCGGCGCGATCAGCTCCAGCTGGCGCGAGGTTTCGCGGGCAAGCGGGGAGAGGTCGTCGCTGGACAGCAGGGCCGCCAGCAGGTGGCCGCCGCGCACCGCGGGCGCCTCGTACTGCAGGCTGGCCAGGAGCCACGCCTCGCGGATCAGCTTGACCAGGTTGGGCGCGAGCGCCGGCGCCCGCCCGTTGCCGGTCTTCATCCGGTCTAGCGAGCGGTTCAGCTCGGCCTCGAGCCGTCCGGCGTCCACTGCGAAGCGGTCCAGGATCACCGCCACATCGCCGTCCGCCGGCTCCATCAGCTTCAGCAGCCAGTGCTCGATCTCGACATTGTAGTGGGTGCGCGAGAGGGTCAGGCCCGCCGCCGCCTCCAGCGCCTCGCGCGCCGCGGGGTCGAGCCGTTCGACCAGCGCCTTCAAGTCCATGCTCACCCCAAAACGCCACCCTGTTCAAGCGTGACGCTAATCGAAGCCTGCTACAAGGGCGCGACGCTGCAAGCACGGCGCGAAAATCGGGAGAGCCGGATGTCCTGGCGCGAGGGCTACATCGCCGACGTGGCCTATACCAGCGGGGTCTACATCGAGCTGGCGCCGGCGCACCTGTCCGCCTGCGCCCTGCTCGGCGGCGTGCGCCCGCCCGATCCGAGCCGGCCTTT
>NZ_CAHJWH010000049.1 GCF_903642205.1 Caulobacter sp. S45
GCCTTCGACGCGGCCGAGGCCGCCAGCCCCGCCTTGCTGCAGGCGCGGCTGACCGAGGCGGCGTCACGCGCCCGGGTGGCGGCCGCCCGCGCCAACCTGCGCCCGACCGTCTCCGCCCAGGCCAGCTACGGGGCGGAGGGCGCGCTGCAGCCGTTCGTCGGCCGCGATTTCGACCGGGTGGCTACGGGTGAGGTCGTCTTCACCCAGCCCATTTTCACCGCCGGTCTCAACGGGTCGCTGATCCGCCAGTCCCTGGCCCAGAACACCGTCGACCGCATCGATATCGAGACCGCCCGACGCAGCGTGGTGCAGCAGGTCTCCCAGGCCTGGGAGACCCTGACCGGCGCCCGCGCCAGTGTCACGTCAGACGTGGCTGGGCTGGCCGCAGCGCAGGCCGCGTTCGCAGGGATCCGCGAGGAGTACCGGGTGGGGCTCTCCACCACCTTGGACGTGCTGATCCAGCAGCAGACCTTGGAGAGCGCGGAGTTGGCGCTCGCCAGCGCGCGGCACGACGCTTACGTCGCCGTGGCCGCGCTGCTGTCTGTGACTGGGCGGCTTGAGGCCGGAGATCTGGTGAGCGGCGTGGCTGTCTATGACCCACGCCGCTCTTTCAACCGGGTGAGGTCCAAGGGCGCGACCCCGTGGGAGCCGCTCATCGCCGCGCTGGATCGCGCGGGAGAACCCTCCGGGGCGAGCGTGGGTGATGAGCCTGACGCCAGGCTGAAGCCGGCCTCCGAAGGGAGGGCCACGATGCGCGTCGCCGGGAGTCCTTTCAGGTAAGACGGGCCAAAGGGAGCGCTGGAGCCTGTCTTCTTTAGCCAGAAACATTTGCCGAACGCGGCCAAGCTAGACCGCAGCAATTTGCTGCGCCTATGGATTGCGTAACGCGTGTGAATCTGGCCGCCGTTGCGTGACACGGTCCTAAAGCGCCCGGCCGGGCAGCGGCTTGGGCGTCTTCTTCCGCGGCATGCTGGACCGGGTAGGGGGAGCGGTTCCCGCCGATGAGCGGGAGGTGCACGTTGGACTGGCAAAGCCGTCAGAGCAACTTGTCGAGCGTGATGGGGAGATCACGGATCCGCTTCCCCGTCGCGTTGTAGACGGCGTTCGCGACCGCGGCGCCCACTCCGGTGATGCCGATCTCCCCGATGCCGCGCGCGCCCATGGGCGCGTGCGGGTCAGGCTCGTCGGTCCACATGACCTCGATCTGCGGCACGTCCATGTGCACGGGCACGTGGTACTCGGCCAGCGAGGGGTTCATGATCCGGCCGCTCCGCTCATCGAACTGCGCCTCCTCCATCAGGGCCAGGCCCAGGCCCATGATGATGCCGCCGCGGAACTGGCTGGCGGCGGTCTTGGCGTTGAGGATGCGGCCGCAGTCGAACGAGCCCAGGAAACGGCTCACCCGGGTCTCGCCGGTGATCGCGTTCACCCGCACCTCGCAGAACATCGCGCCATGGCTGTGCATGGACCAGTGCTGCAGCTCCATGGGCGGCGGCGCCTCGGCCTCCACAGTCAGGCTCTCTCGCTGGGCGCGGGCCAGGATGGAGACGTAGCTCTCCCAGCGCCCGGGCTCGTCGAGCTTGCAGAGGCCGCCATCCAATCCGCCCACCTCGTCCGGCTTCAGCCCCGCCAGGGGCGAGTCGTTGCCGGCGAGCTTCAACAGCTCGGTGACGAGCACCCGGTGGGCTGCGATGACGGCCGACCCGATCGAGGCGGTCTGCTGCGAGCCGCCCGCCAGCACCAGCCCCGGGAAGGCGGTGTCGCCGTAGCGGAACTCCACCTGCTCCATCGCCAGGCCCAGGCGCTCGGCCACGACCTGGGTGTGGGCCGTGGCCGTGCCCATTCCCATCTCGTGCGCTGCGATCTCGACCACGGCCCGGCCGGCCCGGTCCAGGATGATCCGCGCCGCGCCGCCCGGCATGCGGTAGTAGGGGTAGGTCGCGGTGGCGCAGCCGACCCCGACGAGCCAGTCGCCATCGCGCCTAGCTCCAGGCCTGGCGCTCCGGGTCTTCCAGCCGAAGCGGTCCGCCCCGGTCCGCCAGGCCTGGTCGATCCCTCGTTGGGAGAAGGGGAGGCCGTTGGTCGGATCCTTCTCCGGCTCGTTGCACGACCTGAGATCGATGGGATCCATGCCGAGTTCGGTCGCCAGCTCGTCTATGGCGCTCTCCAGCGCGAAGGTGCCCACCGCTTCGCCCGGCGCACGCATGAAGGTGTTGGCCACCATGTTCAGCTTCACGGTGTCCACCTCGAGCTTGAAGCTCCTAGCGGCGTAGGCGCTGCGGGTGGCCACGATGAAGGGCTCGGTCATGGCGTTGTGCGGCGTCATGGCGGTCAGTCCGGTGTGGATGATGGCGTCGAAGCCACCGTCGCGCTGCGCCCCGATGGCGACGCGCTGCTCGGTGAGCGCACGGCCCCCGACCACGCGGAACACCCCTTCGCGCGAGACCACGATGCGCACCGGCCGGCCTGCGAGCCTGGCCGCCGCCGCAGCCAGGATCTGGTGCTGCCAGAGCGTCTTGCTGCCGAAGCCGCCGCCGACGAAGGGCGAGGTGACGTGGACCTGTTCCTCCTTGATGTCGAACACCTGGGAGAGCGTCCAGGCCGCATGTGCGACCGCCTGAGTGGCGTCGTGGACCCGCAGCTCGTCGCCTTCCCAGGCCAGGGTGGCCGCGTGCAGCTCGATCGGGTTGTGGTTGTGAGGCGGCGTGCGGTAGATCGCGTCGACCTTGACGGGGGCGGCGGCGAACAGGGCCTCCGCATCCTCGATCTCCACCTTCAGCGGCTCGCCCTGGAACTTGCCAATTTCGACGCCCTTGGCCCGGGCCTCGTCAAGCGAAGTCACCCCGCCCTGCACCTCGTACCGGACGCGGATCAGCGATTGGGCGTAGTCGGCCTGATCCTGGGTCTCGGCGAGCACCAGCGCGACCGGCTGGCCGTTCCAGTGGATGCGCTCGTCCTGCATCACCGGCACATTGTCGCCGCCTGCAGCCTTGGACGCGCTGCCGAAGGGCGGCGTGGGCTTCAGCCGCGGAGCATTCAGGTGAGTCATGACCAACTTGACGCCGGGCGCCGCCTCAGCTTCTGCGGTGTCCAGATCGACGATGCGACCGCGAGCGATGGTCGAGTAGTGCAGAGCGGCATAGGTCAGCCGCTCCATTGGGAACTCGGCGGCGAAACGGGCCTGGCCCGCGACCTTCAGCGGGCCGTCGATGCGCGGGATCGAGGCGCCGATCAGCCCGTGTTTCGCCCGCATCAACGGATCGGGGTGGCCGCCGGGGATCCAGCCGTCGGGGGCGAGCGCGACGGCCTTCTTCATCACCGTCTGCAGGGCTTCCTGGACGAAGCTCATCAGGCTGTCTCCTCGCTGCGCGCCAGCTTGACGAGGGTGTCGACCATCACTCGCTGGGCCAGCTCGATCTTGAATCCATTGTCGCGGAGCGGCCGGGCGGGGGCGAACTCCGCCTCCGCCGCGGCGCGGAACACCGCCTCTGTGGCGGGGCGGCCCTTCAGCGCCGCTTCGGCGGCATGGGCGCGCCAGGGCTTGTGGGCGACGCCGCCGAGCGCCAGCCGCACGTCCTGGATCAAGCCGCCTTCCAGCTCGAGCCCCGCGGCGAGCGAGACCAGGGCGAAGGCGTAGCTCGCGCGGTCGCGCACCTTGCGGTAGCTCGACCTTGCGGAGACGCCGTTCGGCGGCAGGATCACCGCAGTAATCAGCTCTCCGGGTCGGAGCTGCGTCTCGATCTCCGGCGTCTCACCCGGCAGGCGGTGCAGGTCGACAAAGGCGATCTCGCGAGCGCCGTACGGGCTCTCGAGCGTCACGGTCGCGTCGAGCGCAGCCAGCGCCACGCACATGTCCGACGGGTGGGTCGCTACGCAGGCGGCCGAGGCGCCAAGGATGGCGTGGATGCGGTTGAAGCCCCCGATGGCGTCGCAGCCGGCGCCCGGGGCGCGCTTGTTGCAGTGCGCCGCGTCGTCGTAGAAGTAGGTGCAGCGGGTACGCTGCAGGACATTGCCGCCGACCGTCGCCATGTTGCGGATCTGAGCGGAGGCTCCAGCGAGGATGGCCTGGCTCAACAGAGGATAGTGCGCGCGTATGCGCCGGTCGGCGGCGACGGCGGTGTTCTTCACGCCGGCGCCGATCCTGAGCCCGCCCTCAGGCATGTCGTCGATATCGCGGGAGAGCGCGGTGACGTCCACCAGCAGCTCGGGATGCTCGATGGTCTCGCGCATCAGATCGACGAGATTGGTGCCGCCACCGAGATAGCTTGCGCCGGCCCGTGCGCCGAGCGCCACCGCCGCCTGCCGATCAGCGGCCCGTTCGTAGAGAAAGGGGGTCATCAGGCGGCCTCGCGCTTGTCAGGGGCTGCGGCCGCCTCGCCGAAGGTCTCTCGAATCGCCTCGACGATGCCGTTATAGGCGCCGCAGCGGCACAGGTTGCCGCTCATGCGCTCGCGGAGTTCGTCGTGGGTGAGCACGATCGTCTCCGCAGCGAGATCCTCTGTGACGTAGCTCGGAACGCCCCGTTCCAGTTCGGCCGCCATGCCGATCGCCGAGCAGATCTGGCCTGGCGTGCAGTACCCGCACTGGAAGCCATCGTGCTCCACGAAGGCCCGCTGCAACGGATGCAAGGCGCCTGGCGCGCCCAGGCCCTCGATGGTCGTGATCTCCTGGCCGTCGTACTGCACCGCCAGCGCCAGGCAGCTGTTGATGCGCTCGCCGTCCGCCAGCACCGTGCAGGCGCCGCAGGCCCCCTGGTTGCAGCCCTTCTTGGTCCCGAACAGTCCAAGGCGGTCCCGCAGGAGGTCCAGCAGCGAGGTGCGAAAATCCACGTTCGCCTCGACTGACCGGCCATTGACGGTAAAGCGCATGAGAGTCTCCAGCCTGCGTCCTCTCTATAACGCCGCTCTTCGTCGTCGGCTCAAATCCTTCGCCGACTTTCGCCCTGACCCAGGATCCAAGAGGCGCCGGCGCTCCGCCGACCCGGACGCTATTGAGCGGATTTGATCCAGGCTCTGCGGGTGCGAAGCGTCAAATCTCGCATCGCTGGGCTGGATTTTGGCCACAATGCTTGCTGGAGTGTAGCGGCTGCCCTATACCCGCCGCGTGCGTACCCAGTGTCGCCGGGGCGTACCCTTCCGGCATTCTAAGGCCGGAGCCCACCCGATGTCATTGAACGCTCGCCATCACCCGCATTTCGTTGCTGGAGCCTCGACGGCTGTCGATCCAGCTGTCGCGTTCACGATCGTCGTTTCGTCCGGCGTGACGAGCAGCGGCCTGACGCTGGACTCGACCCAGTACGAGGATGTGCTGTCTGGCGGCTTGGCTGTATCCAACACGATCGACAGCGGCGGCTTGGTCACCGTGGAGTCCGGCGGCCGGACCGGAGGGGACGTGGTCCTGTCCGGGGGTGCCGAGGTCGCGTCCTCTGGTGGCTTGCTTGAGAGTGTTATCGTCTCCTCTGGCGGACTGTTGAGCGGGCCCGGCAACCTCCTGGGGGGTGAAATCGAAGGCAATGCGGCGGGACTTCGCCTCGCCAGGGTCGATGACGAGAGTTCCAATGTCACGGTGACGTCGGGTGGCCTAGTCAGCGCCTTCACGATCAACGCTCTCGCAAACCTGAGCGTCGAGTCCGGCGGCGAAGCGTTCGCCACCAGCGCTGCTGGCGGTGACCTGACGGTCGAATACGGCGGCGACGTCTCTGGAACGTCAGTTACGAGAGCAGGGGGAACCCTATTCGTCCAGGGAACTGCAGAGAATACGCGCGTCGTGAGCGGTGGCCTGGTCTACGCGGAGGGGACGAGCTCCGGCTCCAGCTTGGTGAGCGGCGTGCAGGTGGCGGTCGGCGGAACGCTTGAGGTTGCCTCAGGTGGATCGGTCTCGGCCGCCCGGGTTTCCGCGGGAGGCCAGGCGCAGCTGGACAATGGCGGCGCCCTGGCAGGAGCCGCCATTGTCGGTGGCGGGCTCAAGGTCGGCTTTGGCGGCGATGTCCTGGCTGCGTCCATTTCAAGTGGCGGGACGATGGAGGTCGGCAACAACGGCGCGGCAAGCGCCACCCAAGTCACGTCCGGCGTCTTCACCGTCGACGCGGGAGGAGAAGCGATCGGTATCAATGTCGCAGCTGGCGGCAGCCTTGTTCTGAACGGCCTTGCGGGCGGCGGAACAGCGTTCGGGCAGACCCAGCAGGTGTTCGACGGACAGCTCACAGGCTCAGGGCTGTTCGAGCAGGCCGGTGGCGTGCTTACCGTCGAGGGGACCACGTCCGGCTTCACCGGTCTGATGCTGGTCTTTGAAGGGGCGATCGAGGTCGCCACCTCACAGGGCCTCGGTCTCGGCGGGGTTTTGTTTGGCGGGCAGGACTCCCAGCAGGCGGCCACCTTGCTGATCGATGCCGTTGATCGTCCCGTCAGCGGGGCGACCTACGGTACGACGCTGAGCAACTTCCAGGATCCTCTCGACCGTCTCGACCTGGCGGGGCTCGCCTTTGTGAGCGGAGCCACGGCCAAGTCGGTCGGTGGCGTGCTGACCCTGACCGACGGCGCCTACAAGGCGAGCTTCAAGTTGGCGGAGACCGAAGCGACGAAGTACGCTGTCGGGTCTGATGGCAAGGGTGGCACTCTGATCCGGGCGGCGACGGGCGCGGGTACTAGGTCTCTCGTCCAAGCCGCCGCAGCCTTCCCAGCTTCGTTCCAGGGGCTTGCTCACACATCCGCATCGGAGCCTCATAGTGCGCGGATTGAGATGGTGGCGGAGGGCGTCAACAGAAGCCACGCTCTCGCGTGAGCGCAGCCGTTCTCGCCTGAACCGGCGATCTTGGCGGGGGCTAGCCCAAGCGGCAGCCTACTCGATCCGTTTCGGGCAGCAGCCGCCACGCGCCCTGCAGGTCGAAGCGTTGGGGCGCGGTCTTCCGGGCGGCGCGGATCACGACCACGCGCGCTCTCGCCAGGGCTTCCCGTGGGATCGTCACCAAGCCGCCCTCGGGACGGTCCAGTTGCTCCGCCTGAGCCATTGAGCCCGTGTCGATCAGGGCGGGTATCGTGTCGCGCCAGCTATGCGGCGGACCACCATCGACCCTATACCAGGCGTCGGATGTGTCCCGGTGGCTGGAGACACGGAAGGTGAAGCTTCCCCGTTTCGCCGTCACATCGGGCTGAAGGCCGAGGCGGTTCACCAATCGGCAGGTGGCCTCCTTGGTGAACGGATCGGTGTGGATGGTGAGCAACCAGCCTTGAACGGAATAGCGCAGTGTCGTCGGCCGCATGGGTCGGGTCGGAAGGCAGGCGGATGCGGCGACTGCGCAGAGCAGGGTCGTCGCGACGACCAGGGAATGGGACTTCATCCGTTGGGCTCCGGGTGCGTGGCGACGAGCAGCCGCTCGTCCACCGCAGGCGCTTGGGGCGTACCCGCAGCCGGGCTGGCGATTCGGACCGCGCCGGTCGGCGCGGGGGGCTCGGGCAGCGGCGACGGCTGGGGCGGGGCGGGCGCGCCGATGCGGTCGAGCGCCTTGGGGATGAACTCCCAGGGGACGGAGCCGCGACCTTCGACACGACGGAACGAGGTTTGCGGCTTGTAGAGCGGTGCGCCTTGCAAGAGGGCGCGTGCCTCCAATCGACCGACGGCGGCGAGCACCGCCGCGCCCTCCAGCGCCTGGTCGTGGGCGGCCTGGGCCAGTGAGATCCGAGCGCTGGTCAGGGTCTCCTGGGCGATCAGCAGGTCCAGGGTCTCCCGCAAGCCTGCGCGATACTCCACCCGCATGCCGTCGAACGTGGCCTGGGCCGCCCTCGCGGCGGCCGCCTCGGTCGCTACGTTCAGCTCGGCGGCCCGTCTCTGGCTCCAAGCCTGGGAGACCGCCTGGACAACGTTGCGACGCACGGCTTCCGCCTGCACGCGGGCGGAGGTGTCCGAGGCCGTCGCCTGGCGCACCTGAGACCCGATCACGCCGCCACTGAAAATCGGCTGGGTGAGGGTGGCGGTGACCGCAACCGTGCGGTCGAACTGGTCGCCCACAGCGGGCACGGCCGGGCCGCTGTAGCCGAACTGACCGTTGAGGGTCAGGTTGGGCCGCCGCTCCGCTTTCGCCTGCTCCACCTCCGCCCTGTTCGCGGCCTCGGTGAACTGGGCCTGCCGCAGGGTGGGGTTTTCCTGATCGGCGATGTCGAAGGCGTTGTCCAGGTCGATCGGAAAGCCGGGCAGGGCGGGGAAGATGGCGAGGTCGCCGGGGCTGCGGCCTACGGCATTGACGTACTCCGCCGCGCTGACCTCCAGCTGCGCCTGGGCGCTCTGGACCGCGGCATGGGCTGATTCGAGCTGGGTCTGCGCCTGTTCCACATCGGTGATCGTCGCAGCGCCAGCCTCGTGGCGGGCCTTGATCTCGTCGGTCTCGTCGAACAGCGTCTTGTAACCTTCCCGCTGGATGGCCAGCGCCGAGCGGTCGCGCTGCACGTCGCAATAGGCCTGCACGACCTGTTGCAAGACGGTGGTCTCCACGGCGCGCAGCTGCTCGCGCCCGGCCCGGATCTGCGCTTCTGCGCCGTGGACCTGAGCGGTGGTGCGACCGCCGGTGTACAGCGGCTGGCTCAATGACAGCACGGCGCTTCCAGTATTCGTCTCGGTGGTGAAGCGCTGGTTGCCTACGCCCTCCAGTTGCGGCCCCTTGGCATAGGCGCCCAGTACCTGAAGACTGGCTGTCGGGCGAAAGCCGGCCTCAGCCTGGACGTAGGTCTCGTCCGTCGCCTGAAGCTGGGCGCGCTGGCTCAGCAGGGTAGGGTTGGTGTCGTAGGCGTAGGCGATCGCCTCGGCCAGGGTCTCGGCCCTTGCGGGCGCGCCCGCCAAGACCAAGCCGGCAGCCAGCCCCGCGACCGAGCCTGCGCCGCGCCGGGATGCTCGCGGGAGCCTCATCTCTCGCGACCCGCTTCCTGCACCGACTTGGCGATGGGGGAGAGGACATAGGCGATCACCCGCCGTTTGGCGGTCTTAACCTCCGCGCCAACCGCCATGCCAGGCTCCAGCCGTACAAGGCGCCCGTCGATGCTCATGGTGTCGCGTGAGAGCCTCACGTGCATCAGGTAGCTGAGCTCTTCCGAGCCATCGGGACGTTTGTCGCTGACCGCATCCTCCGAGACGTCGCTGACCACCCCGGGGATCACGCCGTAGCGGGTGAAGGGGAAGGTCTCCACCTTGACGACGGCAGGCATGCCCGCCCGCACGAAGCCGACATCGCGGTTGGCGAGCTTGGCCTCCACCTCCACGCCCACGCCGGAGGGGGCAATGCGCATCAGGGTCTGGCCAGGCTCCACCACACCGCCGACGGTATGGATGGCCAACTCCTGGACCGTGCCGTCGACTGGAGCGAGCAGGGTGCGGGTCTTCAGGTGCGCCTGGGCGGCCCCGAACTGCTGGCGGAGCGAAGCGGCCTTGACCGTGGCGGTGGAGAGGTCGCCCAGCTCGCCGTTGGCGGTCTCCGCGGAGGTCTCGGCGCGCTGCTGCTGTTCGGCGGCGATCTGGGCCTGCAGCTCGGGGACCTTCTGCCGCTGGACGTCGAGCTGGCGGCGGGTGTCCTCCGCCTTCTCCTGCGCCTGCAGGAGCTGCAGCCGCGATCCATAGCCCTTGCGCTCCAGATTGACGAACACGTCGGCGGCCTGCTCGTCGATGGGCAGCAGGGCGGCGAGGCGGTTCACCTCGGCCTGGGCCTCCCCGATCTCGGCGCGGTGCTGCTGGATCTGGCGATCCAGGGTGGCGAGCTTCTCGGCCAGCTCGGTCCGCGCGGCGGCGGCCTGCTGGCGGCCCACGGCGGCCTCGCTGGTGTTGACGCCGCCTGGGGTGGTGAAGGATTGCCCGAGCGCAGTGGCCTTCAATCGCGCCACGTCCAAGTCCGCGCCTGCAACTTCGTCCTGCAGCCTGTCGCGGTCGGCGGTCGCTTCGGTCGGCTCCAGCGCCACCAGGAGCTGGCCGGCGTGGACGTGCTCGCCGTCATGCACGCGGATGGCGGTCACCGTGCCCGTCTCCAGGGGTTGGACGACCTTGCCACCGCCGGCGGGGATGAGCTTGCCGGCGGCCGCGGAGACCACGTCCACCTTGCCCAGGCAGGCCCACAGCAGCGTCGTGAGCAGCAGGGCGACCAGCGCCAGGGCGGTTACGCGGGGCAGGGGAGGAGCGGGGGTCTCGACCACCTCGAGCGCTGCGGGGAGGAACTCCAGCTCCTCCTTCGGCCGGCCGCCGAAAATCGGGTCGCGCTTGGCGGGGGCGAGCCGCTGCGGGCCGCCCAGAGAGGGAAGGTTGGGAGTTCCGCTCATGCGGGCGCCCGGGCAGGCTCGGTGAAGCTCAGGTTCTGCGCGGCGTAGAGGCGCGAGAAGCGGCCTCCGGCCCGCAGCAGCTCAAGGGGTGCGCCATCCTCCACCACCCGACCGGCGTCGATCGTGATGATCCGATGGGCCGAGCGGATGGCGGAAAGGCGGTGGGCGACGATGATGACCGTGCGGCCGCGGGAGATCGCCGCCATGTTGACTTGGATCGCCTGCTCGCTCTCGAGGTCGAGCGCGGAGGTGGCCTCGTCCAGGATCAGGATCGGGGGGTCCATGACCAGCGAGCGCGCGATGGCGATACGCTGACGCTGGCCGCCAGAGAGGGTGGACCCCCGCTCGCCGACATGGGTGTCGTAGCCGCCCGGCGCGGCGGTGATGAATTCATGCGCCCCGGCGAGCTTGGCGGCGGCGATCACCTTGTCCATGCTGAGCGTCGGGTCGGCGAGCGCGATGTTGTCGCGGATCGAAGCATTGAACAGGATGCTCTCCTGCAGCACCACACCCACCTGCCGCCGCAGCCAGGCCGGATCGACCATCGAGAGGTCCACCCCGTCGATCAGCACCCGGCCGACCTCCGGCGCGTGGAGGCGTTGGAGCAGCTTGGCCAGCGTCGACTTGCCCGAGCCGGAAGGCCCGACCACGCCGAGGATCTGGCCCGGCGGTACGCGCACCGACAGCTCGCTGACCGCCCGCGGCAGGTCGGGAGCGTAGCGGAAGCCGACGTTCTCGAAGGTGATCTCGCCGCGCACGGCCGGGCGCGCGGCGGAGTTCGGCGGCCGCGACGGCTCGGCGACGGTGTTCATGATGTCGCCGACGCGGTCGACGCTGATCTTCACCTGCTGGAAGTCCTGCCAGAGCTGGGCCAGCCGCAGCACCGGGCTGGAGATCTGGCCCGACAGCATGTTCACAGCGATCAGCTCACCGACTGTCAGCTTCTCGTGGATCACCAGGATGGCGCCGACATAGAGGATCAACAGGGTCGTCGCGCGACTGACGAACTGGGCGCTCTGGCTGGCGAAGACTCCCAGCGTGGTGACCCGGAAGGCCGCGCGGACGTAGCCGGCGAGCTGTTCCTCCCACTTGCGTTGGACGTTGGGTTCCACCGCCATGGCCTTCACCGTCTCGATGCCGGTGATGGTCTCCACCAGGAAGGCTTGGTTCTCCGCGCCGCGGCGGAACTTCTCGTTGATCCGCAGCCGCAGCTCGGGCGTCGCCAGCACCGAGATCGCTCCGTAGATCGGGATGGCTCCGGTCACGATCAGCCCGAGCGGCACGGAGTAGACGTAGATCACGCCGAGCACGAGCACGGCGAACACCAGGTCGATCACCAGGGTCAGGGTGGAGCCGGTGAGGAAGGATCGGATGTTCTCCAGCTCTCGCACCCGCGCCACGCTGTCGCCGACCCGCCGCGCCCCGAAATAGGCCAGCGGCAGATGCGTCAGATGGTCGAACAGGCGCGCGCCGAGTTCGACGTCTATGCGGTTGGTGGTGTGTGAGAAGATGTAGGAGCGCAGTCCCCCGAGCAGCACCTCGAAGACCATCGACAGGCCGAGGCCGACGGCGATCACCTCCAGCGTCGAGGTGCCCTGGTGCACCAGCACCTTGTCCACAACCACCTGGAAGAAGAGGGGTGTGGCCAGCGCCACGAGCTGCAGCGCGAAGCTGATCAGCAGCACCTCGCCCAGGATGCGGCGATAGCGCAGCACCGCGTCGAAGAACCAGCCGATGCCGAACTGGCCCGCCACGTCCCCAAGGGCCCGGCGCCGCGCGAGCAGCAGCAGCGCTCCGGTCCAGCGGCTCAGGAACTCCTGCCGCGACAGCACCGCAGGCGGCTCGCCGGGGTACTGGACGAGGAGTTTCTCCACCTCGTCCTTGGCGTCGATGGCCGCGCGCGCCAGCACAAAGGGCCGCCCATCCAGGTCCCACGCAACTGCGGGCAGCGGTGTCTTGCCGAGGCGGGCGGCTTTTGGACGCACGACCTGGGCCTTCAGCCCGACGGCCCTGGCGGCGCGCAGCATGGCCGTCTCCCCGAACCCCCGCGCATCAGCGAACCGACGCGCCAGCTCATCGGCTTCTACAGGCGTGTCGCAGAGAGACGCGGCCAGGGCGAAGGCCTGGGCGCCATCATGGGTCATGCTGATTCCGTTTGCATCCGGGCTGGGCGACGGACCGCGAGAGTGACCACGTTGACTTGCGGCTTCAAGCCATCTTCGCAACGCCCAAGCCCCGCGCCTGGGCCTCGTGCGAGACGAGGGCCCTGTCCAAGGCGGCCTTGACGTGATGACCAGTTATCAACCGGGTGCACTCGAAATGGCGTGGCGTGTTCTGATGGCGCGGGCACCACATGAAGTCCTTATGGTCAAACCTTTCCTTGGGATCGTTCCAGCAGGAGTTGCAGGTGTGCCAATTGATCACCCTGTAGGGCGTCTCGAATTCGTTGGTGGGGTGGGTGAAGCCGCTGATCATCACCGACGGCGTTCCGGCGGCCCAGGCCAGCCAGGCAAGCCCGCTCGACAGGCCGACGAAGGCTGACGCGTGCTGCAGCCACCTCGCCCGCTCGGCGAGGGGCCGATCGCCGGTCTCGTCCTCGGCCCCATGCGGGATGTGGGTGAAGAGCAAGCCGGAGCCGTGCACCGGCTTCTGGTCGATGCAGATGACGCGGTAGCCCTTGGCCTTGATGTGGGCGACGACCTCTCGCCAGCCGGTAGGATTGTTCCACATCTTGCAGCCGCTGGAGCTCTGCACCGCTATGCAGACATAGGGGTCCGGGATAGGGCGGAAGTCCTCGGGCACATGGATGCGAGGGGCCTGCTCCTTTGAATCGACCCCCAGGATGTAGGCGGCGGTCTTGTGCAGGCCGACGTGGCGGAAGTCGGTCGGCTGCCAGAGGCAGTCCTTGTCGTCGAAGAACAGCCCCAGGGAGTAGGTGGCGTAGGCGCGCTCCACCAGCTTCTGCTCCACCATCTCTTCGTGGCTGACGAAGGTTATGGCGGGATAGGCGTCCTTCAGAAGCGGGATGATCAGGCCGCTCATGGCGCAGATCAGCCTGCAGCCATGCACCTCGCCGAAGCGCGAGGCGTAGGGGAACCAGGCCATGGTGTCGCCGAGCGTGCCGATCGGGAACTGCACGATGACCTCGCGGTCGCGGCACTCGTAGGCATGATCAAGCACGAGCGTTTCGCCCTCGTGCACCTCGAGCCCGAAGCGCACGAAGAAGCGTTTAGCGCTAGCCACCGTGGCCCCGCGATTCTCGCTTTCGAACAGGATGTTGCCGCTGTCCAGGTCGCGAAGCCGCACCTTCCAGGAGGGCTGACCCTCCGTCCGCTCGGGCAGCAGGACCCGCGCGCCCTGATTGAAGTCAAAGCGGACGCCTGAGGGGCCGCCCTGGGTAGGGATTGTCGCCGGGGGTGGATAGGCCGGCTTGACCGGAGGAGAGGCCGCCGAAAGCGTCACGGGAGCCGAGCTCGCGGGCGCGTCAGGTGCAGGCCCGTTTGCCGGCGGGCTTCCTTCCGAAGTCAGTCCAAGCTGCGCCGAAGGCAGCGCAGCGCTCTCAGCGGAGCCGTCCCCAGCAGCGATCATGCACCCTCAGGCCGGAAGGTTCTGGCCGCCATGGCGGATGACAGACGAGGGGCGGAAGCCCAAGGACTGCGCCGACAAAGCTGCTCCCGCACCACTGGTTGCACCCAGTGATCCCTTGTCGCCACCAAAAGCGGCTGCTGCGTGGATGATGGCGTCGCTTCCATTGGCAATCGGAATGATCTTGGTTCCACCCGCGCCGTCGCTCACGGCTGAGTAGCTCCCTGCCACCGCCCCGACCAGATCGAACTTAGCCGTATATGCGCCGTCAGTGAAGGTTAGAGTTGAATCTGACACCGTAGCCGACGCGCCCTTCACGAAGGCCAGACCGCGAAGATCCAAGGTGTCGTTCGCGCCATCGAAGTCCACCAGCATGTTGGCCAGCGTACTGCCGCTCTTGGGTTGGTCGGCCGTTTCGATCTCGACGGTCGCACTGGCCGTGGCCGCTTCGAAGGCCACGCTGCCCGTTCCGAGGCCGCCCTTCAGAGCGATATCCACCGTGCCGCCGGCGATGGTGAGCGCACCATCATAGCCGGCTGCAATCGCCGAGAGCCGCAGAACGCCTGTCGACTCCTCGGTGATGGAGCCGCTGCCCGACAGGGACCCGTCCAAGATGGAAGTTCCGGCCTGATCGTAGACAAGGCCGCCGTTGTCGACGACGAGCCCGCCGACAGCTTCGCGCACGTCATACAGGATCGCGCCGCTCGCCGCCGAGAGCACCGTGCCGGAGGACACGTCGATGCCGTTGGCGGAGCCGCCGGCAGTGACGTCGAGATCGGCCCCCGCGCCCAGCACCAAGCCGCTCACCTTGCCAGCATCAGTGGTCATCCCCTTTAACGTACCGGCGCCTAGCGCTTCGCCGCCAGACAGAACCACAAGTCCGCTGACGTAACCGCCCGCCGCGGCCGACAATACACCACCACTGGAGACCAAGGTGGAGACGATCGAGCCGCCAGACGTGACAAGCTCTGCGCCACTATCCACGATGGTGGTGCTCAGCGTCTGAAGATCGGCCCCGCTGAGAACGGCTATGCCGCTCACAGTCTTCGGCGTCGAATAGAGGCCTGCCGAAACCGTGCCGCCGCTGATCACCTCACCGACCAGTTCCAGGACCGCGCCGCCCGAGACCCGGACGCCGCTTTCCACCGAGCCTGCGTAGTCCAGATCGGTCGCACCGCTGGTGAAGCCGATCTGGCCGTCCAGGATCGATCCGGACTCGACCACGATCCTGCCGTGCGCGGACCCGCCCGGCGTTCCCGAGACTGTAGAGCCGGCGCGTAGCGTCAATCCGCTGATGCTGCCTCCGGACAGCACGTCCAGCACGGCTCCCGCGCCGACCGCGACGCCATTCACTTGCCCCGCATCGGAGATGGTCTGAGCGACGACGCCCGCACCGGAGAGCACGCCCCCCGCCAGAACGGTCGCGCCTTCGGCATAGCCGCCGGACGAGAGCCGTTCAACGCCGCCGCTGGAGACGGTGGTGGCGCTGGCCTGCCCCCCCGACACCACAGTCTCGATCCCACCCGAGACCACGTTTGCGGCTACAGTCACGAGCCTGGCGCCGCTGGAAAGGGTCGCGCCATCCACCGTGGAGTTGGACGTCCGCGGCCCCACCGTCAGGGGCGTGCTCGCCGCCACTTGCGCGCTGACGAGCTCCAGCACCGCCCCGGCAGAGATCTTCACCCCGCTATCGATCCCGCCTGCATAGAGCTGCTCGGTCGCTCCGCTGGTGAGGACTGCAGACTCGGCCGTACCGCCGGAGGATACCGTCAGCAGGCCGTTGGTCACCGCGCCCGCTGCGGCCGACAACACGCCGCCGGCAAGTACGGTGGTGCTCGTGGCGCTGCCTTGCGCAAGCACATCAACGGCTCCGCCGGCATCGATAAACAGGGCCTCGGCGCTCGCCCCTGAAGAGACTGTGAGCAGGCCATCTACCGAGACACCGCTGACGAGGCCATTATCAGAGATCGCCCCCTGTACCGTTCCGGCTCCCGAGAGAACGCCGCCCATGAGCACGGTGACCGCGTTGGCCGCGCCACCTGCAGACAGACGCAGATCGCCTCCGCTCGACACGGTGGTCGACGTAGCCGTCCCGCCGGAGGTAACGATTTCCAGACCCCCGGCCACAATCTGCGCGCTCTGGGTGGCGAGGTCCGCGCCAACCGAAAGGGTGGCGCCGCTGACGACACGCCTTGAGGTGACCGACCCGATGCTGAAGGCGGTCGAAACCACATCGTGATCCAGCTCGAGCGTCGCGCCAGAGGCTATGGTGACGCCAGCTTGGGCCGCCGGTGACGAGACGCCAGCGTAGAAGGCCTCCGTCGCACCGCTCGCGATCGTCAGATTGTCGATCGTGGCGCCTGGGCCCACTTCGATCAGTCCACTGGCCACGCCTCGCCCTGACAGCAAGGCGCCCGAAGTTAGGGTCACATCCGTCAGGATGCCGCCGGTCGCCGCCGACAGCACGCCGCCTGACGTGACGACGGTGTCTGACGCTGTTCCCCCAGACTCGAGGAGCATCCCCCCTTCGACACCTACCGTGACGCCGCTCGCGCTCCCGCCGCTCAGGACATCCAGCTGCCCGTCGGCTCCGACGCCGACCGTGACGTCTTCGACGACGCCTGACGTCCTGACCAGCCCCTGCAAGTCGCCGGGTCCAGAGATCACGCCGCCGGCGTAGACGGTGGTCGAGCCTAGGTTGCCGATCTGCAGCGTCGCCCCGGCTGCGACCGACACCGTTGCGCCTGAGGCCACCTTCAGGCCGCCTGCCTCGCCGCCGGCGAGCACATCGAGCAGACCGCCCGATGCGACCGTCACCCCGCTGACGATCCCTGCGTCATCGACAACGCTCCTGATCGATCCGCTGCCAGAAAGGACGCCGCCGAAGAGCACGTCTGCCCCGGCTGCGGAGGCGCCTGCCGAGATGACCTCGATGCCGCCGCTGGATACCGTCGTGTCGTACGCGAAACCGCCGGGTGCGACGGTCAAGACTCCGCCCGCCAGGACGGTGGCGCTGAGAGCGGTCACCTTCGCTCCGGCGACCAGAGATGCGCCACTGATCGTCTGCGCCGACAGCACCGGTCCGATCGTCAGCGGGCTTCCGGCCGAGACCACCAGATCAGCAAGCTCCAACGTCGCGGCGCTGGAGACCGTCACGGCATTCTGCGTCGCGCCAGCGTAGAAGAAGTCGTAGGAGCCAGACGTAAACGTCGTGCCGGAGTCCACCCCGCCGGCATAGTCTGTCACGACGCCGGAGGCGGTCGCCGCCCCGGAAAGCAGGCCGCCGGACGAAATCGTGGCTCCGAAGATTGATCCGCCGCCATCGACGTAGAGTAGGCCGGCTTGCTGGATCGTCGTCGTCGAAGCGACGCCTCCCGCCTCCACTTCAAGGCTACCGCCGCCGGCGACGGTCGTTCTGACCGCCAAGCCCCCGGAGGAGACATAGATGCCTTGGCTGTAGGAGTCCGGGTTGTTCAGCGTCTCCACTGTGACGCTGCTGACGACGCCTCCGGAGGAGACGAACAGGCCGGCGACCCCGCTGAGCGTCACGCCGGTGACCGTGCCGGCATCGGTGTTGCCGGTCCCGCTTAGGAAGCCCGGACCGGAGATGAGGCCGCCCGCCGACACGGTGGCGTTGCTGGTCACCGCCCCCGCCAGCACCTGCTCGACGCCCTTGGAGAAGACCGTATCGGCGTAGTCGACGCCGCCGGACTGTATGACCACCTTGCCGCTGACCTGGCCGACGCTGATGTAGCCGGC
>NZ_CAHJWH010000050.1 GCF_903642205.1 Caulobacter sp. S45
GGGCGGCCAGGTCGAAGGCGGTCATGGCGGCTCGTCCCCGGCGCAGACCTAAACAGCGGGCGGCGGCGCGCAAGGTTCTGCTCAGCGCTTGTCCCGAGCGCCTGCGGCTCAGCTTCGCCAGGTCGCCGCCGGATTGTGGGTCAGGCCGGGCGCATGGGCGTCCACGGTGGAGGAGAGCAGGTAGGCGCCCGCCACCAGCACGCCGCCGCCGAGGATGTTGCCGATCGTCACCCACAGCAGGTTGTAGGCCGCGCCGCCCAGCGTGCCCGCCTGGACCGGCGCCAGGAGGCCCAGGGTGAAGATGGTCATGTTGGCCACCGAGTGCTCGAACCCGCAGGCCACGAAGGCCAGCAGGCACCAGGCCATGCCGATGATCTTGGCGCTGTCGCTGGACAGCCGCGCCGGCAGCCAGATGGCCAGGCAGACCAGCCAGTTGCAGAGCGTCGCGCGGCACAGCAGCGCCAGCACGGGAGAGTCCTGCTTGTGCGCGACGAAGTCGTGCAGGTAGTTGGCGGGCGCAGCGAACACCGCGCCTCCGCCGCCCTTGGCGAACAGGGTAGCCAGCAGGATCGAGCCAATCAGGTTGCCGATCCACACGGTTACCAGGACGAGCAGGGCGTCCATGGGCTTCACCGTACCCTTGGCCATGCCGAACGTCATGTACATGACATGGCCGGTGAACAGCTCGGCCCCCGCCATAATCACCAGGATCAGCCCGATTCCGAACACGGCGCCGAGCACCAGTGGGCGCACGCCGGGCGGCAGGCCGGCCGCGACCGTCAGGGCCAGCACATAGGCGACGCCGATATAGGCGCCGCCCAACAGCGTCCCGGCGAAAAAGCCGACCGGCGCCCGCTTCAGCCCCACCGTCTTCTGGGCCGCAAGTTCGGCGAAGTGGTCGCAGGTTTCCGTGTAGATCATCGCGCGCCCCTGCCGGGTGCACTCCGGCGGGATGTCAACGATGGCAGGCCGGAATTGTTGCCGTGAGCGGACCTCAGCCGCCACTGGCGTGTCGGAAGCTCTCCACCAAACTGCCGCAGACCAGTTGCCAGCCGTTCACCAGCACGAAGAAGATCAGCTTGAAGGGCAGGCTGACCGTGGTGGGCGGCAGCATCATCATGCCCATGCTCATCAGCACGCTCGCCACCACGAGGTCGATGACCAGGAAAGGCACGAAGAGCAGAAAGCCGATCTGGAAGGCGCGCTTCAGCTCGCTGATCATGTAGGCGGGCGTCACCACGGTGATCGGCGTCGCCTCCGCGTTGGCGGGCTTGGGGATGCGCGAGAGGCGGATGAACAGGCCGAGGTCGTCCCGATCCACCTGGCTCAGCATGAAGGTCTTCACCGGCGCGGCGCTGGCCTGGAAGGCGGCGGGCAGCTCCATGGTGTGGTTGAGCAGGGGCCGGACGCCGGCGTTGTAGGACTGAGTGAAGGTCGGTCCCATGACGATGGCGCTGAGGAAGAGCGCCAGGCTCACGATCACCGAATTGGGTGGCGACTGCTGCAGGCCCATGGCCTGGCGGAGCAGGGACAGCACCACCACGATCCGCACGAACGAGGTGGTCATCATCACGATGGAGGGCGCCAGCGACAGCACCGTCAGCAGGGCGACGAGCTGCACCACCCGGTCGGTCAGGCCCCCGCCCGTGCCGAGGTCCAGGTTGATGGCCTGGGCCGTGGCGAGGCTGGGGTGCAGCACCGTGGCGAGCGTGGCGGCGAGCGCGATCAGGGCGGCGTGGCGAGCTTCCGCCTTGCCGGGCGCGCCCAGGCGCCGGAGCGCCTCGCCCACCCGCTTCACGACTGCGGCCCCTGACCCGGGGGGTTGAGCATGTGGCCCTCGCCCAGCAGCAGCAGGCGTTCCTCGCGGTCTATGCGCACCAGCACCAGGCGGCGGCTCGGATCAAGCGTCAGGCTCTCCACCACCGACATGCGCCTGGGTGCAGTCGCGTTGATCCGCATCAGCCCGGCGGATCCCCAGCGGCGGGCGGCGTAGACCCCCACGCCGAACAGGCCGAGCGTGGCGGCCAGGGCGAACACCGCCTGGAGGAAGAGCAGCATCGCCGTTTCCCGCACGCGGCCGAGACGCACCGCGCCCGTGATCCTGGCGAAGGTGCGTTAATGCGCGATTAACCCTAACCGGCAACGCGCCGTTAACCCTGCACCCGGCAGATTGCGCCCAGCCCGGCAAAAACGTTCGAGCGCGGAGGGGCCATGGGCCTGGACGACATCCCGCTGTTCTCCATGCTGAAGGGCAAGCTCGGCTACGTGAACGAGCGCCAGCGCCTGCTGGCCGAGAACGTCGCCAACGCCGACACCCCCGGCTATGCGCCGCGTGACCTCAAGCCCTTCAGCTTCGAGGCGGCGCTCCGGCCGCGGATCGGGCTGGCCGGGCTGGAGCGGACCAATCCGCTGCACATCGCCGGCAAGCCGCTTTCGACCGGCGCCGGCGCCGACCCCTTCAAGGCCGAGGTGGCGCCGGACTCAGAGACCCGGCTGGACGGCAACCAGGTCGTGCTGGAGGAGCAGATGTCAAAGATGACGGAGGCGCGCATCGACTACGAGTCCGCGCTCGACTTCTACCAGCAGTCGCTGAACCTGATCACCACCGCCGCCCGCGCACCTGGAAAGTCGTGATGGGGCGAGAGCTGACCACGCCAGCCTGGAAGGCCTGAGCCATGGCCGACGTGACCTCCGCCTCCGGCGCCACCATCGCCGTCGCCACCTCCGCCCTGAAGGCGCAGCAGGCGCGCATGCGCGTGATCGCGGAGAACATCGCCAACGCCGACAGCGGCGCCACGACGCCCGGCGGCGATCCGTACCAGCGCCAGATGCCGGTGTTTGAGCCGCAGATGCAGGACGAGGGCGGCCGGGGGGTGCACCTGGCCCGCGTCCAGCCGGACGCGACCGCCTTCCACACCGAGTACAATCCCAGCGCCCCGGGCGCGGACGCCAAGGGCTTCGTCAAGATGCCCAACGTCGATCCGCTCACCGAGGCGATGGACATGAAGGAAGCGCAGCGCGCCTACGACGCCAACCTGAACATGATCGAGTCCGCCCGCGCCATGCAGATGCGCACCCTCGACCTGATCAAGAAGTGAGGGCCTGAGCCATGCTCTCCCCCATGATGGCGGCCCGCGCCTACGCCGCGGCGCAGAACGGCGCCAAGCCCTCGGCCGGCGGCGCTTCGGTGTCGGAGGAAGGGCCGGATTTCGGGGCTATGGTCACCCACGCCATGAACGACGTGGTCTCCTCCTCCAAGATGGTCGAGCACCAGATGGCCGCCCACACCCAGGGCAAGGCGGAGTTGGTCGACGTGGTCACCTCCATCTCCTCGGCTCAGGCGAGCCTCGAGACCATGATGGCCGTGAGGGACCAGGTGATCTCGGCTTACCAGTCGATCCTGAACATGCCGATTTGATCCGGCGTTTCGGAAGGCTCAGCCCGGGGCTCTCCGACGATGCGCCCATGTGCGTCCTCGAAGCGCAGGCATGCCCGCGCATTAATCCGACCCGATAGCGGGTCCTGGGGTCATCGTGGCTGCGGCGGCCGGACCCACGCGGCTCCCGGCAAGGTCCGTTCAGTCCGGTGACGCGGACAGGACGTTCTCCCTCAGACTGGTACCAGGATACCGAGCTAGAAAAAGTCGTTTTGGATCAACGCGATCTTGGAAGGCGCTGCATTTCGTGTTGACGCGGGCACGCGCGGCGCCTATCGGATCAGCCTTCCGGCCACCTGCGCCCTATGCGCGGCCGCTCGCACTTACGGACTTACCCCCATGCAGAAGACCACGGTTTCCCTGAAACCGGTGGACGTCGAGAAGAAGTGGATCATCGTCGACGCTGAGAACGCGGTCGTCGGTCGCCTCGCCTCTTTCATCGCCATGCGCCTTCGCGGCAAGCACCGCCCGGACTACACCCCCCATGTCGATTGCGGCGACCACGTGGTGGTGATCAACGCCGACAAGGTGCGCTTCACCGGCCGCAAGCTGCAGCAGAAGACCTACTACTGGCACACCGGCTACCCCGGCGGCATCAAGGAGCGCACCGCGGACAAGATCCTCGGGGGCAAGTTCCCCGAGCGCATCCTGGAGAAGGCCGTGGAGCGCATGCTGCCCAAGGAGAGCTCGCTAGCCAGGAAGCAGATGACCCACCTGAAGATCTATGCCGACGCCGAGCACCCGCACACGGCGCAGAGCCCTGAGCCTATCGCGTTCGCCGAGCTGAACGCCAAGAACGTCCGGAGCGCCTGAAGCCATGTCCGACGTCCAAGCCGACGCCCCCCAGGGGTTCGAAGCCCTCGCGGGCCTGTCCACCACCCCGCCCGAAGCGCGGATCGTCTACGAGCCCAAGATCGACGCGCAGGGCCGCGCCTACGCCACCGGCAAGCGCAAGAACGCGGTTGCCCGGGTGTGGATCAAGCCGGGCTCCGGCAAGATCACCATCAACGACCGCGACCAGGAGGTCTACTTCGCCCGTCCCGTGCTGCGCATGATGATCGCCCAGCCGCTGCAGATCGCCGACCGCGCCACCCAGTTCGACGTGATCGCGACGGTGGAGGGCTCGGGCCTCTCCGGCCAGGCCGGCGCGGTGCGCCACGCCATCTCCAAGGCGCTGACCTACTATGAGCCGGGCCTGCGCGCCGTGCTGAAGCCGCACGGCTTCCTCACCCGCGACAGCCGCGTGGTGGAGCGCAAGAAGTACGGCAAGGCCAAGGCCCGCCGCTCCTTCCAGTTCTCCAAGCGCTGAACCGCAGGGTTTCCACTACGGATTGGACGGGCGCTCCGGGACACCGGGGCGCCCGTTTTCGTTTGTGCCTCGGAGGGGGCGGATGAGCATCAGGGTCTTCATCGACGGCGAGGCGGGCACCACGGGCCTGCAAATTCGCGAGCGGCTGGCCGGCCGGGCGGATGTCGAGCTGCTCTCCATCAACCCCGCGCGCCGCAAGGACGCAGCCGCACGCGCTGAGCTGCTGAACGGGGCGGACGCGGTTGTCCTCTGCCTGCCCGACGAGGCGGCGCGCGAGGCAGTGGCTATGATCGCCAACCCGGCAGTGAAGGTGATCGACGCCTCCACCGCCCACCGCACCTCAGCCGGCTGGACCTACGGCTTTCCAGAACTGGCGCCCGGCCGGCGGGCGGCGGTTGCGGCGGCGACGCGGGTGTCCAATCCCGGCTGCTACCCGACCGGCTTCCTGGCGCTCGCGGCGCCGCTGGTACGCGCGGGGCTGCTGCCGGTGGATTGGCCGGTGAGCGTGAACGCCGTCTCGGGCTACAGCGGCGGAGGTCGGGCGATGATCACGGAGTTCGAGGACGCGGACGCGCCGGGTCACACCCGCGACGCCTACCGCGCCTACGCCCTGAACCTCGGTCACAAGCATGTGGGCGAGATGCAGGTCCACGCCGGCCTGTCGTACCCGCCGATCTTCGCCCCGGCCGTGGGCCGGTATGCCCAGGGCATGATCGTGGAAGTGCCTCTGCCGCTCTGGACCCTGCCGGGTGCGCCGACGCTTTCCGACCTGCATGCGTCGCTGGCCGAAGCCTATGCCGGCGAGCGCTTCATCGAAGTCGCGGGGCTGGACGAGGCGCGCGCCATGAAGGGCCTCGACCCCGAAGGCCTGAACGGGACCAACCGACTGAAGCTGTTCGTGTTCGGCGACGAGCGGCGAGGGCAGGCGAGGCTGGTCGCCCTGCTGGACAACCTGGGCAAGGGCGCCTCAGGCGCGGCGGTGCAGAACCTGAACCTGATGTGCGGCTTGGAGGAGAGCGCCGGGCTGTAACGCGCTTCAGCCCTAGGATGCTAAGGCGAAAACGCCCGCCGAACAGGCCGGCGGGTTCCCGAAGGAAGAGAGCCATGAAGCTAAGCTTCAAGCTCCACCTTCGCTGAGTTCTCTGGTTGAGACTAAGCCTCTCAATCAGGACCTAGCGAAGGGGCTGGGAGGGTTTACCCACCCTCTCCACTTCCTCCGGAGAGTATAGCAGGAAACCGTTGAACGTGAAGTTGCGACCGCTTCACGCCACGCGCAGCACATGGACGCTGAACAGTTCGCCTGGATCGATCCAGACCGTTTCGGCCACATAGCCGGCGGAGCGGGCGAGGGCCTGGAAGTCCTCCGCCGCATACTTGTTAGACTCCTCCACGTGCAGCTGTTCGCCTTCCGCGAAGTCGAACCTGCGTCCGGCTAGATGGACGGTCTGCGCCTTGAGGCTGGTCAGGTGGATGGTCAGACGGCCGGTGGTCTCGTCATAGGTCGGCGTGTGGCGGAAGGCGGCCACGTCGAAATCGGCGCCGAGTTCGCGGTTGGCGCGCACCAGCACGTTGGCGGTGAAGCGGGCGGTGACGCCCTGGGCGTCATCATAGGCCGGCAGCACGATGGAGCTGGGCGCCCGCAGCGCCACACCCACCACCATCAGCCCGTCCCGGCCCAGCTGCCCCGCCCAGCCGCTCAGGAAGGCGCGGGCCTCCGCCGAGGTCAGGTTGCCGATGGTCGAGCCCGGGAAGAAGCCCGCGCGACGCCGGCGCGGCTCGCTGTCGGGCAGCTCCAGCGGCTGGGTGTAGTCGGCGCAGATGGCGCGGACCGCCAGGCCCGGATAGGCATCGGCGATTTCGTCGGCCAGCCGTATCAGGTGCTCGCGCGACACGTCGATGGGCTCGTAGGCGGCGGGGCGCTCAAGGGCGTCCAGCAGCAGGCGCGCCTTCTGGCTGGAGCCGGCGCCGAACTCCAGCAGCGCGATGTCTGGTCCGATGGAGGCGCCGATCTCGTCGGCCTTGTCGGTGAGGATCTTCAGCTCGGTGCGGGTGGGATAGTATTCCGGCAGCTCGCAGATGCAGTCGAATAGCCGAGAGCCAGCCTCGTCATAGAGGAAGCGTGCGGGGACGGATTTACGCGGCCCTGAAAGCCCCTCCACCACCGCATCCTCGAAGCTTTCCTGGGCGGGCGCGAAGTCGTGAAGGCTGAAGCGTGGCGAGTCGCCCGGCAGGGGGTCTACAAGGCTGTTCATCTCAGTCCTGTCGCCGACGTATAGAGCTTAAGCGCGGCAGGCGTGGATACGTTGCGGGGCGGGCGGGGTGCTCGGGGATGCGAATACCGCGAAGTAGCCCAGGCCGCCCGTCAGTGGGGCGAAGCTCTGCACTCGATAGCCCACCGCCTCGAACTCGCAGCGCAGCAGGGCCGGCGGGGTCCCGTGCGAACCGGTCGGCCGGTCCAATTCCTCCACCCCCACTTGGGCGCTCGGCCGCATCGCCCCGGCCAGGTTGTAGAGGAAGGCGTAAGGATGAGCGATCTCGTGATACATGTGGACCAGGATGGCCGCATCCAGCGAGCGCGGCGGCAGGCGTGGGTCCTGCGGCTCGCCGAGCGCAATGGTGACGTTGGACAGGTGGCGCTGGGTGGCCTGTGCGGACAGGGCCTGTAGCGCCGAGGGGTCCACATCCTCCGCGACCACACGGCCGGACGGGCCGACTAGGCTGGCCAGACGCAGGGTGTCGTATCCATTGCCAGCGCCCAAGTCGCCAACCGTCATGCCGGCGTGGAGCTTCAGCCGCGCGGCGATCTGGAGCACTTCGTGAGCGGCGTCGCGCTCGGAGCTGTCGCCCCAGGTGGGGCTGACGATGGGGGCCACCGGGCGCGTGACGGCCGGGAAGCTGGCGGCGGGAGCGCCCCGGCCGGCCATCGGCTCCTGAGCTGCATAGACCATCGCGCCGGCGACCAGGGTGAGGGCCACCGGGGCGACCAGACGGAGAAGGATCATGGACGGTGGCGTTCCCTTGGCGGCCCGTCTCATGCGGGCGCGCTGAGTCATGAACGCGCGGCCTGGGAAGAAGGTGGACGCGAGGTTACCGGAGTTTCAGTTTCCGCGCCCGTTCGCCCGCGCTAAAGTTCGAAGCGGCTATCGGGAGGCTGATCTGTGCGTGAACTGCTGCTGCTTGGAGCGAGTCTGGCCGTGATCCTCGCCACCCCCGCCATGGCCCAGAAGGCGGACGGCGGCGCGTCAGTTCCCGGCGGCGTCTCGCCCGCGGCCACGCCTCCGGCTTCCAACCAAGCGCCCCCAGTGAATGCTCCCCCGGACGCTCGGGCGCTTCTCGCGCCCTGGGCCGGTCCCTACGGCGGCCTGCCGCCCTTCGCCGAGGTGAAGGTCTCCGCCTTCCAGCCCGCGTTGGAGGAGGGTATGCGCGAGAACCTGACGGAGGTCGATGCGATCGCCAACAACCCGGCCCCGCCCACCTTCGACAACACCATCGCGGCGCAGGAGCGGGCGGGCGGGGCGCTCAGGCGGGTGATGACGCTCTATGGCGTGTGGGGCTCCACCGAGAACCACGCCGACATGCAGGCGGTCCAGCAGGTGATGGACCCCAGGATCGCCGAGTTCCAGGACAAGATCAGCCAGAACCGCAGGCTGTTCGCTCGCATCGACGCGGTCTACCAGGCCCGCGACACCTCGGGCCTGACGCCCGAGCAGACTCAGCTGGTCTGGTACTATTGGATCAACGGGGTGAAGAGCGGCGCCCGGCTCGCCCCCGCCGCCAAGGCCCGGGTCACGGCCATCAACCAGGAGCTGGCGGGCCTCTATGCCCAGTTCAGCCAGAACCTGCTGGCCGACGAGGGCGGCCATGTCCTCTACCTCAAGCAGGCCGATCTCGCGGGCCTGCCGCAATCGGTGCAGGACGCCGCGGCCGCGGCCGCCGCGGACAAGGGCCACCACGGCGAGTGGGCGGTGCTGAACACGCGCTCCTCCGTCGATCCATTCCTGACCTACTCCGACAACCGCCCCCTGCGCGAGCAGGTATGGAAGACCTTCTACGCGCGCGGCGACAACAAGGACGCCCACGACAACACCCGAACCATCATCCCGCGCATCCTGCAGCTCCGCGCCGAGAAGGCCCACCTGATGGGCTTTCCCGACTATGCGTCCTGGAAGCTGCAGGACGAGATGGCCAAGACGCCGGATGCCGCCATGGGGCTGATGATGCGGGTCTGGCCGGCGACGGTGGCGCGCATCCACCAGGAAGTCGGCGACATGCAGGCGCTTTCCGACAAAGAAGGCGCGCACATCAGGATCGAGCCCTGGGATTACCGCTACTATGCCGAGAAGGTGCGGAAGGCGAAATACGACGTCGATATGAACCAGGTGAAGCCCTACCTGCAGCTCGACCACATCAAAGACGGCATGTTCTGGGCCGCGGGTCAGCTCTACGGGTTCCAGTTCGTGCGCCTGCAGGGCATCCCCACCTACGAGCCGGAGATGCAGGTCTACGAGGTGCACGACCGTGCCGGCAACCACGTCGGCGTCTGGTACTTCGACCCCTATGCACGTGCGGGCAAGAACTCCGGCGCCTGGATGAGCGACTACCGGCCCCAGTCGCGGCTCGACGGCCATGACGTGCCGGTGATCGTCTCCAACAACGCCAACTTCGTTAAGCCCGCCCCGGGCCAGCCCGTGCTGATCTCCTGGGACGACGCCAACACCATGTTCCACGAGTTCGGCCATGCGCTGCACGGGCTGAACTCAAACGTCACCTACGAGTCGCTGGCCAGCCCCAGCCAGGCACAGGACTTCGTGGAGTTCCCCTCCCAACTGAACGAGAACTGGCTGTGGACGCCCGAGGTGCTGAACCGCTTCGCCGTCAATGCGCAAGGCCAGCCGATCCCGCCTGAGCTGGTGCGCAAGCTCCGCGCCAGCCAGACGTTCAACACAGGCTTTTCTGTCGGCGAGTACCTCTCCGCCGCGATCATCGACATGAAGCTGCACACCACGCCCCAGGGGCCGGGGATCGCTCCCATCGACCCGGACGCCTTCGAGAAGACCGAACTGGCCAAGCTCGGCATGCCGCCAGAGATCGTGATGCGTCACAGGACGCCCCAGTTCCAGCACATCTTCGCCGGCGACGCCTATGCGGCGGGCTACTACAGCTACCTGTGGGCGGAGGTCTTGGACCACGACGTCTACGAGGCCTTCGTGGAGGCTGGCGGCCCCTACGACAAGGCGACCGCCAAGCGGTTGCACGACACCATCATGCAGGTCGGCTACACCGTGCCGCCGGCCCAGGCCTACCGCAACTTCCGCGGCCGGGACGCCCAGGTCGGGGCCTACCTGCGGTCGAAGGGCTTCCCGGACGGGGGCGCGAAGTAATCTCCCTCTCCCGCAAGGGGAGAGGGGTTGCGCACCGCTTCCGCCGCCTTGGCCAGGCATTGCGGGTAGAGCATGTGCTCCGCCTTCAGCACCCGCGCCGCGAGGGTGTCGGGGGTGTCGCCCGGCAGCACCGGCACCTCCGCCTGGCCGATCGCCTCGCCTTCGTCCACCCCTTCGCTGACCCAGTGCACGGTGCAACCGGCGCGCTCATGGCCGGCCTCCAGCGCCCGGGCGTGGGTGTGCAGGCCGGGGAAGTGGGGCAGCAGGCTCGGATGGATGTTGATCATCCGCCCGGTCCAGGCCTGCACGAAGCCGGGCGTCAGCACCCGCATGTAGCCGGCCAGGGCGATCAGCTCCACGTCAGCAGCCCGCAGCTTGGCGTCGAGCGCCGCTTCGTGGGCGGAGCGATCCCCCTTGAACGGCCTGTGGTCCACGGCCTCCACCGCGACGCCGGCCGTCCGGGCCAGCTCAAGGCCGCCGGCGTCCGGGGTGTTGGACAGAACCAGTACGAGCTCGGCGGGGTAGTCCGGCGCCTCCGCCGCCGCGATGAGGGCGGCGAGGTTCGATCCGCGGCCCGAGATCAGGACGGCCGTCCGCACCTTCCTCACGCCGGCGCCAGCTCGCCGATCACGAACGCCTCTTCGCCCGCGTTCAGCAGGGCCGCCATGACTGCGGGCGCCAGCGCCGGCTCCACGACCAGCATGAAGCCCACGCCGCAGTTGAAGGTCCGCCGGAGTTCCGCGTCCGCCACGCCGCCCTCGCGCTGCAGCCAGTCGAACACCGGCGGGAGCGCCCAGGCCTGCCAGTCGATGCGCGGCTGCAGGCGCCTGGCGATGGCGCGGGGCGGGTTCTCGACCAGGCCGCCGCCGGTGATGTGGGCCGCGCCCTTGACCATGTCCGCCTTCATCAGCGGCAGGACGGTCTTCACGTAGATGCGGGTGGGGCGCATCAAGGCCTCCGCCAGGCTCACGCCCGGCTCGAACGGCGCCTCCGCCTCCCAGCCGAGCCCGGTGCGCTCCACCACCCGCCGGATCAGCGAGTAGCCGTTGGAGTGCGGGCCGGACGAGCCCAGCCCGATCAAGAGGTCGCTCGCCTGTTGCGCCTCCAGCCGCGGCAGCACGCGCCCGCGCTCCAGCGCGCCCACGGAGAAGCCCGCCAGGTCGTAGTCGCCGCCGGCGTACATGCCCGGCATCTCGGCGGTCTCGCCACCGACCAGGGCGCAGCCGGCCTGGAGGCAACCCTGCGCAATTCCCGCCACCACGCGGCGCGCGGCGTCCACGTCCAGCTTGCCGGTGGCGTAGTAGTCCAGGAACATCAGCGGCTCGGCGCCCTGGGCCAGCAGGTCGTTGACGCACATGGCCACCAGGTCGATGCCCACCGTGTCGTGGCGGCCGGTCTCGATGGCGATCTTCAGCTTGGTGCCCACGCCATCGGTGGTGGTGACGATCAGCGGGTCGGCGTAGCCTGCGGCCTTCAGGTCGAACAGGGCGCCGAAGCCTCCGAGGCTCGCCTCCGCGCCGGACCTCGCGGTGGCGCGGGCCAGGGGCTTGATGGCCTCCACCAGGGCCTCGCCCGCGTCGATGTCGACGCCTGCGCCCGCGTAGGTGAGGCCGTTCGCCTGATCGCTCATCAAATCCGGTCCGTGGAGGGCGCCGCCCGCGCCTGCCCTTGGAGGCGCGCCGAAGCAAGCTATAGCTAGCCCATGACGCCGATCACTTCCAATGCCGAGCTAGAGGCCTTCTGCGGCTACCTCGCCGACCAGCCCTTCATCGCCGTGGACACCGAGTTCATGCGCGAGACCACCTACTGGCCCAAGCTCTGCCTGATCCAGGCAGCCGGGATCGAGCACGGCGGCGTCATCGACCCCCTGGCCGAGGGGCTGGACCTGGAGCCGTTCCTCGACCTCCTGCGCGACGAGAGGATCCTCAAGGTCTTCCACGCCGCCCGCCAGGACGTGGAGATCTTCAACAACCTGAAGGCCATCCCCAAGCCCCTGTTCGACACCCAGGTGGCGGCCATGGCGGCAGGCTTCGGCGAGCAGATCGCCTACGACGCCCTGGTGCGCCAGCTGCTGCGGATCGACATCGACAAGTCCTCCCGCTTCACCGACTGGTCGCGCCGGCCCCTCTCCGAGGCCCAGCTCGACTACGCAGTGGGCGACGTGACCCATCTGGCCAGGCTCTACCCTCGGCTGGTCGAGCGGCTGGAGAAGGCCGGGCGGCTCGGCTGGGTGGGCGAGGAGATGAACTTCCTGACCGACCCCGCCACCTACGACGTCGACCCGGAGAACGCCTGGCGCCGGCTGAAGCCGCGCAAGTTCAACGCCCGATATCTCGCCGCTTTCCGCGCCGCCGCGGCCTGGCGCGAGCGCACCGCCCAGGCCCGCGACCAGCCCCGCGGCCGCATCATCAAGGACGAGGCGATGGACGAGATCGCCACCCAGCTGCCGCTGGACGTCGACGCCCTGAACCGCCTGCGCTCGGTTCCCAAGGGGTTCGGCGGCTCCAAGTTCGGGCCGGACCTGGTGGCGGCGCTGCAGGCGGCGCTGCGCGACCCTGAGGCCTATGCGCCCGTGATCGAGCGCGTTCCGCCGCCCGCCCAGAACGCCGGGGCGGCGGTGGAGCTGCTGAAGGTGCTGCTGAAGGCGCGGGCGGAGGATGCCGGGGTGGCGGCCAAGCTGATCGCCACGGTGTCGGACCTGGAGCGCATCGCCTCGGACGAAGGCGATGGGTCGCCTGCGCTGCACGGCTGGCGGCGGGAGGTGTTCGGGGAGGACGCGCTGAGGCTCAAGCGTGGGGAGCTCGCGCTGGTGCTGGACGGCGCACGGGTCCGGGTGACGGAGGTGGGGGTGGTTTAGCGGCGGGGTTGGCTAAGCGCTAACGCCTGCCTTCGCCTCATCCTGAGCCCGTCGAAGGACGAGGCGACGCACGCGCGGTGGAGCGGCCCCGTCCTTCGACAAGCTCAGGATGAGGCCGGATGTGGACGGTCAGGCTTGATCAGCCGTGTCGGTCAACGCAGCCCTCAGGCCACCACCTTCGACGTGATCCTGTAGTCGAACGCGGACGGGTCGAGCCAGTCGAAGTCCGAGGTCGCCGTCATGCCGTAGGGATACATCAGGAAGTGCGCCGCCATGGGCCGGGGCGCGCCTGGCAGGGCGAGGTCGGTGGCGCTGTTGTAGCCCACCCAGTTCATCTCCCAGCTGCCGAACAGCCGGCGGCGCGTCTCCTGCACGGGCGGGCTCGCCAGCGGCAGGTTGGCCTCCAGCACCACCTTGCGCACATCGGCGGGATCGACGGGGAACCAGCCGAGGCCCTCGATCCAGGCTTCCGAGCGGCAGTGCTGGGCGTGGCTGATGTCGCCGCTGCTCCCCAGGCACTTTTGGTAGGCCGAGGGCGCGAACCGGATGCCGTACACATCGCGCGCCGGCACGCCGCTGGCCCGGCAGAGCGCGGTCATCAGGCTGTTGATGTCGGCGCACTTGCCGCCCAACCGGCGGCTGACGAGCAGGCTCTTGATGTCGCCCAGGCCGCAGCCCCGGGTCGCCGGGTCGCGGAAGGTGTTGTCCACCACCCATTCGTAGATCGCGCCGAGCTTCTCCTTCGGGTCGGTGCGCGCGCCGACGATCTGCATCGCCGTGTCGTGCACGATGCCGTCGAGCGGCAGGCTGTCGGTAGGCTTCAGCCAGGCGGCCCGTTCGGCGGGGCTGAGCGGGGTGGCGACCGGGCCGCGGTCGCGGGTCTGCACCGTCTGCACCACGCTCAGGGTCTTGGGCCCGTCCGCCGCCCAGCGGGCGCGCACGATCGGGGTCCCGTAGGCCGGGTCATGCACCACCTGCGCCGCGCCCGTGCAGGTGATCTTCGGCGCCGAGGCGCGCTGGTAGGGTCCAACGCTCTGGACCACAGGAATCCAGGTTTGGGCCGCGCCCGGATGAGCGGAGACGTCGATCTCGGTCGCCAGCTCCGCACGCCGCCAGGGTGGGGAAGACGAAACGTCGGCTGCAAGGGCGCCGGTGGCGGCCGCGCCCGCCGCGGCGGCCGTGCTGATAAAGGTGCGGCGGTCCATCGTCTTCCTCTTGAGTCCGGCGCCTTCTGCGTTGCTCGCGCGCGCACCGTCAACCCTTTGGGAGGACGCTTGCTCAGCCTCCGGCCGCGTCGTCGTAGAACCGCGCCACGTCGGACTTCAGCGAGCGCAGCGCCTCGGGGTTCAGATAGACCATGTGCCCCGACGGATAGTAGCTGAAGCGCAGGTTGGGCTGCAGCGAGGGCGGCAGCTCCATATGCTTCAGGTCGTATTCGGTGCCGAAGAAGGGGGTGGCCATGTCGTACCAGCCGTTCAGGCTCTCCACCTTCAGGTGCGGGTTCTCGCGCATGGCGGCGCCGAGGTCGACCGCCACGTCGGGGTTGTTCTGCGGGTAGTTGGAGCCCGGCGCCTTGTGCTTCCAGTCCCAGACCAGGGAGCGGTTGTAGTTGGTCGGGCGATAGGTCAGGTCGCTGTGATAGTCGAGCTGTCCGGAGAGATAGCTCTGGAAGGCGGCCACGAAGGCGCCGGTGATGCCGGTGTCCGACGGGTCGTACTCGGCGCTCTCGGAGCCCGCATCGGGATTGTAGCCGGTGAAGCGGCTGTCGTAGCGGCCCACGATCTGGCCCTGGTCGCGCAGCACCTCGGCCCGGAAGCGGTTCAGGTCCACGCGCAGATTGGCGTTGATCAGGAACTGGGGCGACAGGCCGGTATAGGCGGAGAGCTGGCGGGCGATGGCGTCGCGCTCGGCCGGGGGCAGGTCCTGGCCCTTGGCGAGGGCCGCCGCATACGGCCCTTGGGCCCAGGCGCGCACCTCGGCCAGGAAGCCCGGCAGGTCGGGCGGGCGGTTCTGCAGGCGGTGGTGATACCAGGCGGTGGCCGCGAAGCTCGGCAGGTAGGCGATGTAGCTCTCGTCGTAGCCCGGCTGGCGGATGCCGTAGTTCAGGATCGAAGACAGCAGGGTGACCCCGTTCAGCTGGATGCCGTGGTCCTGCAGCATGTAGCTGAGCCCGGCCGAGCGGGTGGTGCCGTAGCTCTCGCCGAATAGGAACTTGGGCGAGTTCCAGCGGTCGTTGGCGGTGACGTAGCGGGCGATGCCGCGGGTGAAGGCGTCCAGGTCCTGGTCCACGCCCCAGAAGGCCTCGGTCTTGGTCTCGCCGAGCGGGCGGGAGAAGCCGGTGCCGATGGCGTCCAGGAAGACGAGGTCGCTCTTGTCGATCAGCGAGTATTCGTTCGGCTCCAGGTCGAAGGGCGCGTTGCGGGTGGACTGGGGCGAGTCGGTGTGGATGCGGACGGGTCCGAGCGAGCCCATGTGCAACCAGAGCGTCGAGGAGCCCGGGCCGCCGTTGTAGAAGAAGGTCACCGGCCGGTGCGCGTCGCCCTTGGCGTGGTCGGCCACGTAGGCGACGTAGAACATGGAGGCGATCGGCTTGCCCTCGTCGTCGCGGATCGTGAGCGTGCCGGCGGTGGCGGTGTAGGGGATGGAGCGGCCGCCGGCGGTCCAGACATGGTGGGTGCTGCGCAACTGCTCGTGGATGGGGGCTGTGGCGATGTCGGCAGGCGTGATCTTGTCCTCTCCCGCCTGCTTGGCGGCGGCGTCCGGACGATCCATCCCGGTGCGATCGCCCTTGCCGGGCTCGTCGCCCGCATGGCTGGTGCTGGCCGTGGAGCGGGCGGTCTGGGCGGAGGCGGGGGCGAGCGGCGCCGCGAGGAGGGCGCTGGCGAGGAGCAGGGCGGTCAGCCGCATGTCGATCCTTGGGCGGAGGAGATCAGCGGCCGAGCCGCCCCCGCCGCATCGCCTCAGGGCGAGGAGCTGTCAAAGCATTTCGGTTGGGAAATCTGAGATGCAGGAAGTCGACCCCACCCTCCGTCATCCTCGGGCTCGTCCCGAGGATCGAGGCTGGACGCGGCTCTCATCGCCTACGGCGCGATAGCGCCCGCCACGCCGATGGCTCGGTGCTCGGGACGAGCCCGAGGATGACGGAAACCGGGGCGCTTGGCCTCAGGCCATCGGCCCGGCGCGCAGGCCGAAGGCGAGCATGCCGGCGCAGCTGGCGAGGTGCAGGCAGAAGCGGCGGTTGCAGAACCTGGGGCGGCGGCGCATCGCAAGTCTCCGAAGTCGAGCGAAGAACAGAGCGCGACGAGCAAGGTTCCTGCCCGATCAGGGTGCGGCCGTCGGCCCTCCCGACTGTGGCTCATTTGCCCCAGCGCTCGCAGGGCCACTCGAAGGCCGGCGCGGCCGCCTCGTCCAGCTGGGCGAGCAGGTAGGCGAAGACGCGACCGGCCTCGAACAGGTCGAAGGTCCGCCGCCAGCCGCGTTCGGCGACGGCCCGCCGCCGAGCGTCGTCGGCCTTGAACAGGCGCAGCTGGCGCTTCAGATCGTCCAGGTCGGCATAGGTCGCCCGCTCGTCTTCGCCGTACATCGCCTGGAACCCGGCTCGGGCGTCGACGAAGGTCAGCAGGCCGCTGCCCAGCATGTGCGCCATGCGGTCTGAGGCGTACAGCGGCTGGTCGCTGTAGCGCGACAGGGACAGGCCCATCGCCGCCCCCTCCAGCGCTTCGAAGTAGGCCCGCCCGCGCAGGCGAGGCTGGCCGACGCCCGGGCTGGAGAGCCGCAGGTCCGGCAAGGACGCCCGCAGGTCGGCCACAAACTCGGACGGACGGATCGCGCCTCCCGCCATCTGGCGGGGACTGTCGTCGCCGGCGGGGAAGACGAGGTCGACGCCAGGTCTCGCAAGCTCGAAGGCGCGGCCGGTCTCCACCGCCGCGTCCACCGGGTTGGGCATGAAGGCGACGAAGCTGTGCGCGCCGGCGAACTCACGCAGCGCCTCGCCGGCTGTGGTGACGAAGGCGGCGTCCACCGCGTCGCGCCGCATCAGCAGCCGCTCGCGGGTGCGGGGCGAGGGCAGGGGGTCGATGTTGATGTCGGCGATGCGCACGCCGGGCGACAGGCGGCGCGCTTCGTCCAAGCTGGCGTTGGCGATGTCGTCGGCGAAGTGGAGCAGGATCAGCTCCGGCCGCACCTCCTCCACCATGTGCAAGAACAGGGCGTTGCAGGCGCTCACGCCCAGTTGGCGGAGGCGGAACGGCGCGTGGGTGCGGCTCACCGCCCGGTCTGAGAACTCCACCACCATGTGGCCGGCGCGCACCGCCGCGCGGCCGAGCTTCTGGCGGATGGCGAACAGGTCGACATTGGCGGTGTCGCGCTCGCGCCCCGTCATCCAGTTGAAGTCGCCGACGTTGAGGATGCGCATGGCTCCCCGATGAGCCCCACCCGCGCGCCGGACTCAAGGGCTGCGCCCGTTCGCCGGCGGCGCTTGCCTGCGGCGCTTGCCTGCGGCGGGGCTACGCGCCTACAGCCGCGGCGGGTTCGGAGAGGATCAGGGATGCGGCTTTCCGGCGTGCTCATGGCGTTGATCGCGGCGGCGATCGGCGTCACCGCCTGCGCCGCCGACCCGGCCGCCCGGCGCGAGGCCTTGCCGCCGCCGCC
>NZ_CAHJWH010000051.1 GCF_903642205.1 Caulobacter sp. S45
CAATCTCGGCGATGCGCGCGGCGTCGGAGGGAGCGTCATGGAACTCCGCATTCATATCGGAGCGGGATGGCGCGTGTACTTCATCTGCCGCGGCGAGGAGATCGTCGTTCTGCTTTGCGGCGGCTCAAAGCGGAGCCAGGCTCGCGATATCGCGCGCGCCAAAGGCTTGGCCGCGCATTACATGGAGGATGGTAGGTGAGCGTAGCAGACACACTCGGGTTGGCGCCCTTCGATGCCGCCGATTACCTGACCACGCCCGGACGCGTGGTGGCCTACCTAAACGCCGCTCTTGCGGAGAACGACAGCGCCTTCATGACGGAGGCGCTAGCGACGATCGCAAGGGCGCCCGCGATGGCGGGCATGGCCGACAAGGCCGGCGCAGCCCACAAGCCGCCAACCCCCGACACTCAGCCGGAGTTCGACGCCGTGCTGCAGCTGGTCGCGGCCATGGGGTTGAAACTGCAGGCGGTGGCTGCCTGACGCCTTGGACAAATGCTGCCTTCCAACGGCGCCGCGATCCCGGCTCCTCCCTTTTCCCCTTGCGGAAAAGGGGAGGAGCCCGCGCCTCGCCCCAGGCGTGGGAAAGATGAGGAGTCACGCCGTCAGGACGACTACAATTTGCCCGCGACTCATTTGGCCTGTCGAACAGGGCGCGGAGCCACTAGGCACACCGGAGAGTGCACGTTAGGCTTGCGTGGGTTAACCTCGTGAGAGATCGATGGCCGCTTACAAACTCAGCCCGCAAATGGTATGCCCCCACTGCCAAACAAAGGGCAAAGTACAGGTTCGTCCCACGAAAGTTAAGACGGGTTTAGGAGGCGGCAAGGTCATTGCCGCAGGTCTCACGCTCGGGCTCAGCGCGATAACGCCTGGCATCGGACTATCAAACAAGCAAACCAGAACCGAAGCAAATTGCAAGAATTGCAGTTCTACTTGGGTCTTCTGATGACTTACCGCTTCGTGCTGACACTCTCTCTCGTCGCGACGATCTCGGTGAATCCGGCCGCAATGGCGCATCCACGTCACACCGCGATGGTCAGACACGCAACGCCTATGGAGTTCGAGGTTTGCACGGCGACATTAAACCGAATGATATCTACCTACGGTCGGCGGAACGTGAAACGTATCATGAGCACACCAGACTTGATCATGCTGCGTTTTGAAACGACGGATGGTTCAGTGCTGACGACCTGCTCTCGCTCTGCCCATGAATTGGTAACATTAAAGTCACCATATCGATAGGAGCCCTACTCCGCCGCGATGTGCTCCAGGATCGGGTCGCGCGCTTCAGCGGCGGCCCGCTCCGCCTCCATCTCCGCGGCCTTCTTCTCCACCAGGCCTGCGATGTGGTCGACCATGTTGGCGTTGTCGATCTTGTGGTCGATCTTGCCGGCCAGGTAGACCATGCCGACGCCCTTGCCCGAGCCGCCGCCGGTGAAGCCGATGTCGGTCATCAGGGCCTCGCCCGGGCCGTTGACCACGCAGCCGATGATCGAGAGCGACATGGGGGTGGCGATGTGGGCCAGGCGCGCCTCGAGGGCGGTCACCGTCTCGATGACGTTGAAGCCCTGGCGGGCGCAGGACGGGCAGGCGATGATGTTCACGCCGCGGTGGCGCAGGCCGAGCGACTTCAGGATGTCGAAGCCGACCTTGATCTCCTCCACCGGGTCCGCCGCCAGCGAGATGCGGATGGTGTCGCCGATGCCGGCCCAGAGCAGGTTTCCAAGACCCACCGAGGACTTGATGGTGCCGGTCCGCAAGGGCCCAGCCTCGGTGACGCCCAGGTGCAGGGGGCAGTCGATGGCCTCGGCCAGCTGCTGGTAGGCGGCGACGGTCAGGAAGACGTCGGACGCCTTCACGCTGATCTTGAACTCGTGGAAGTCGAGGTCGCGCAGGATGTCGGCGTGGAACAGGGCCGATTCCACCATCGCCTCGGGGCAAGGCTCGCCGTACTTCTCCAGCAGGTGCGGCTCCAGCGAGCCGGCGTTGACGCCGATCCGCATGGAGCAGCCGTAGTCGCGCGCGGCCTGGACCACGTCGCGTACCCGGTCCTTGGAGCCGATGTTGCCGGGGTTGATGCGCAGGCACGCCGCGCCGTTCTGCGCCGCCTCGATGCCGCGCTTGTAGTGGAAGTGGATGTCGGCCACGAGCGGGACCTTGGCCTCGCGGGCTATGGTCTTGAAGGCCGCGGTGCTCTCAACGTCGGGGCAGGAGACGCGCACGATGTCGGCGCCGGCCTCCTCCAGCTGCCGGATTTGCTCGATCGTGACGGCGGCGTCGGAGGTGACCGTGTTGGTCATGGACTGGACGCTGATGGGCGCATCGCCGCCCACCTCAACCTTGCCGACGCGGATTTTTCGGGAGACGCGGCGGTCGATCATGCGCCAGGGGCGGACGTGGCGGTGGTCTTCGGTGTTCATGGCGGACCCAAGTTACAGCGGGGCGGCGTGAGGCGCCAGCTTGGCCAGAGATAGGGCGAAGCCGAGAGGGACGCTATCGCGGACGGGTGACAGTCTCGGAACGCGCAGTACGCCCCCTCCACCACGCTGCGCGTGGTCCTCCTTCCCTGCGTAGCGGGGGGAGGCGCGGCGCTTCAGCGCCGTGACGGAGGGGGCGTCGCTGCCGGCTGCGACTGGGCCACCGCCTTGTCCAGCGGGGTCTGGGGCTCGCTCAGCGGACCGGCGAGCTTGCCGCCAACATAGAGCAGGAAGGCGTTGGGATCGCTCACATCGGCGGTGAGCCCCCGTCCTAGCGGCGCCCGGTAGGCCTCACCGATCTCCAGCTCGCGAGCGAAGTAGATCTGGCCGGCGGGACCGCGCACGATCAGGGAGGCGGGGAACTTGGCCTGGACCAACACTCCGCCCTCTTTGAGCGAAGCGCCATAGACGGCGGCGCGGGTGGTGAAGGTGGCGGGCGGTGTAGGCTCCGGCTGGGCGGCGGCTGTCGTTGTGGCTGCGGTCACGGCGGCGGGGTCCATGCGGGCGTTCTTGTCGATGCCCGGCACGCCAAGACCCGGCGTGACGTACGGCTTGGGCGTGGTCTGGTCGGCCGGCGGCGGGGTGGGCGCGCTGATGACTACGGGGCCGGGGCGCTGGGCTTCAAGCCAGCTCTGGGCCGCGGGCGCCAGGATGGCGTCGGAATGGGCGTTGGAGATCAGGGTGTGCTGGGCGATGTTCCAGAGCGCCACCGCCACCACCAGCACGGCCACGCCGGCGTAGATTACCCGCTGACGCGGGTTGCCGTCGAGATGGACACCAAGCGGCGCGCGCAAAGCCTGTGTGGCCTCGGGATTCTCGGCCTTGAAGCGGGCGACGGCGGCGTCGCCATCCAGGCCCAGCGCCCGGCCATATGCGCGCACATAGCCGACCGCGAAGGGACGCGACGGGAGAGGAGTGATGTCGTCCCGCTCGAGGGCTTCGAGGTAGAGGCGGCGCACGCGGGTGGCCTCGGCCACCTGGATCAGACTCAGTCCCTTGTGCTCGCGCACCGCGCGCAGGTAGGCGCCGAGCGTGGGCGAGTCGGCCGCCAAGGGGCCGGGACCGCGGCCGATCGGTTCGGCTAGGCGCACGACGTTGGTCACTGAGCCGGTATCCAACGGCGCCATGGCGTCCGGTGTCTCCCCATGCTCCCCCGCCGGTGGCGCGACTCGCGTCCGGTCGGCTCGACTTGTCCGCTTCGACCCGTGACTAACAACAAAGGCGAAGAGGCGACAATGCGCTCACACTGCGACATTTAATTTGCGCGCAAGCGTCTCGATTTCATTACGAACCGAGCCCGCACCTGATTTCAGTGCACCGGTGAGACCCCGCCTCGCCGCCCCGGCGTCCAGCGACAGGACCATGGCCTTCACAGGCCCGATGCCAGCAGGCGGCATGGACAGCCGGGCGAATCCGAGCGCGATGAGCGCGAAGGCCTCCAGCGGTCGGCCGGCCATCTCTCCGCAGACCGAAACGGGGGTGCCGGTGTCGGCGCAGGCGTCGCCAATGGTCTTCAGCGCCCGCAGCGCCGGGGGCGAGAGCAGGTCATAGCGGTCGGCCACCCGCGGGTTCCCGCGGTCGGCGGCGAACAGGTACTGCATCAGGTCGTTGGTGCCGACCGAGATGAAGTCGGTCATGGGCAGCAACGCATCCAGGTGCCAGATCAGGGCCGGCGTCTCAATCATCACTCCTACCCGCACGCGCTCGGGGATGGGACGGCCTCGGCGTTGAGCCCACGCCAGCTCACGGTCCACCAGGCTCCGGGCGGTCCGGAACTCGTCCACCGTCGCGACAAGCGGGAACATGACCTGCAGGTCGCGACCGCGCGAGGCGGCGATCAGGGCGCGGAGCTGCATGCGCAGGAGCGCGGGGCGGTCCAGCCCCATGCGGATGGCGCGCCAGCCGAGAGCCGGGTTGTCTTCGCGCTCGGCCTGCAGGTAGGGCAGCACCTTGTCGCCGCCGAGGTCCAGGGTGCGGAAGGTGACGGGCCGGTCGCCGGCTGCCTCCATCACCCGAGCGTAGAGGGCTGTCTGGGCGTCCAGGCGGGGCAGCTCCTCGGCCACCATGAACTGGAACTCGGTGCGGAACAGGCCGATGCCCTCCGCGCCCGTCATCTCAAGGCTTTCCAGGTCGACCGCCAGGCCGGCGTTCATCAGCAGCGTGATCTTGCCGCCGTCACGGGTGAAGGCGGGGGTGTCGCGCAGGCGGTCGAACTCGGCCCGACGCTGCTCACGAACGGCGGCGCGGGCCTGTACCGCCTCGATGACATCAGGACGGGGGCGCAGGAACGCCTCGCCGATCTCACCGTCCACGATCACCGGGTCGCCCGGCTTGACCCGGTCCCGCAGATTGGGCAGGCGCCCCACGCAGGGGATGCCGAGCGCTCGGGCGACGATGGAGGCGTGGCTGGCGCTGGAGCCCTCCTCCAGCAGCAGGCCGCGTAGCTTGGTGCGGTCGTACTCCAGCAGGTCCGCCGGGCCGAGATTGCGGGCGATCAGCACCGCGTGCTCCGGCAGGGTCCGCGCGCCGGGAGTCTCCCCGGCCAGGATGCGCAGCAGCCGGTCAGCCAAGTCTTCCAAGTCGTGCAGGCGCTCGCGAAGATAGGCGTCACGGGTCTGGCTCATCTGCACGCGTTGTTCGGAACGCACCCGCTCGACCGCCGCCTCGGCGGTGAGGCCGGAGCGCACCGCGTCCTCCAGGCTGCGGTTCCATCCTCTGGAGTGGGCGAACATGCGATAGGCTTCCAGTACCTCATAGCTCTGGCCCACCAGTCCGTGGGAGCCGTCCAGCATGTCGTCGATTTGGCGGCGCAGCCGCTGCAGGCCCTGCTCCAGCCGCCGCGCCTCATGGCTGGCGTCGTCGGCCAGCAGCTTCTCCGGCGCCACCGGCGCCTCGTGCAGCACCGCCACGCCGATCGCCAGGCCGTCGGCGAAGCGCATGCCCCTCAGCCGCTCGGGTCGGTGGGGCTGAAGTTCGACGCCCTTGAACTCGGCCTGACCGATAACTTCGCCGGTGGCGACCATCTCGGCCAGCACCATGGCGATGGTCTGCAGATCCTCGACCTCGTCCTCGTCATAGGTGCGCTCGGTGCGGTTCTGCACCACCAGCACACCGATAGCCCGCCCGCCCCGCAGAAGAGGCACGCCCAGGAAGGCGTGGTAGGGGTCCTCGCCTGTCTCCGGATGGTATGAGAAGTGCGGGTTGGCCGGCGCGTCCGACAGGTTGATGGGCCGGCCCTGGCGCATGATCTCGCCGACCAGGCCCTCTCCCGGCTTCATGCGGGTGACGTGCACGGCCTCGCGCTTCAGGCCTTCGGTGGCGAACAGCTCCATGTCGCCGGCCGCCCGGCGCAGGTAGAGCGAGCAGACCTCGGCCACCATGGAGCCGGCGATGACCCGCACCACCTTGTCCAAGCGATCCTGGGCCGGGCCGCCGCCAGCCAGAGCCTCGCGGATCTGGCGCAGGAGACTGCGCGGACCGCGGACCGCCACCCCCCTTTCCACCATCACCACCCTCCGGACTTCGTCTCGGAGGGGTTCTTAGAGGGCTTTGCGCTGGAGATGAACCTTTGCGGCGAGTTCGGCCCGCAATCGGCGGATGCAGCGCGCGGTGGCGCAACAGAGCCGGTTCGGCTTCCAGGCCGCCGCCTCCATAGGCTAAGGAGCTTGGCTGTGAACGACGGGCCCCAGATCAACCGCACGCTCGGCGTGGTCGAGAACGGCGCCTCGCGCGCCGAGGACCCCTACCCGCGCTTCGTGGCGCGCAACGGCCAACCCTCGATCCGCCGGGTGGGCCTGCAGCGACAGCGCTTCGGTGATGGCTACCACTGGCTGATGACGCTCAGCTGGGCCCGCTTCCTGCTGCTGTGGATGGGCGTGTACCTCGGCGTCATCGCCTTCTTCGCCGTGCTGTTCTGGCTGCAGCCCGGCGGCGTGGCCCAGGCGCGGCCCGGCGTGCTCGTCGACAACTTCTTCTTTAGCGTCCAGACGCTCGGCACGATCGGCTACGGCGACATGTGGCCGAAGACCGTCTACGCCAACGTGCTGGTGACGGTGGAGGCTTTCGCCAGCCTGGCGCTGACGGCGGTGGGAACAGGGCTGATCTTCTCGCGCGTCTCGCGGCCCACGGCGCGGGTGATGTTCAGCCGCTGCGCCGTGGTGACGCCGCGCAACGGCCAGCTGAACCTGATGTTCAGGGCCGGCAACATCCGCAACAACCAGATCCTGGAAGCGGACGTAAGCGTCACCCTGGCCCGGCGCGGGTTCAGCCGCGAGGGCGTGGAGTACCGGGGCTTCGTCGATCTCAAGACCGTGCGCGCGCACTCCCCCCTGTTCGGCCTGACCTGGACCATCATGCACGTCATTGACGAGGAGAGCCCGCTCCATGGCGCCACGCGAGAGTCGCTGGAGGAGACCATAGCGGAGATCGTCATCGTGCTGTCTGGGGTGGACGACACCTTCGCCCAACGCATCCACGCGCGGCACTCCTATCTCCCGCACGAGATCGTCTGGGGCCGGCGCCTGGCCGACATCATCCTTAAGGATGAAAACGGCGTCCGCTACGTCGACTACGGCCGCTTTCACGACCTGATAGAAGACGTGGTTGTCGACGCGCCCGCATGACTTACGGCCGCCGTTGATCCTCCCGGGCGCTCCGGCGTTCACTCCTCCATTCGAGTACAGACAGAGCTGACGATGACCACCTTCGACGACCGGGAACACGCCTTCGAAGCCCACTTCGCCTTCGAGGAGGAGCTGGAGTTCAAGGTCAGGGCGCGTCGCGACCGGCTGGTGGGTCTGTGGGCCGGCGGGTTGATGGGGTTGAAGGACGCTGAGCTGGAGGCTTACGTCGCCAGCCTCGTGCACGCGGACCTGAGCACGCCTGGGACCGAGGAGGTCTACCAGAAGGTCGTGGCGGACTTCGGCCGCCACAGCGTGGCGATCCGCCCGCAGGAGGTGCGCGCCCGCATCGCCGAGCTGACGGTCGAGGCGCGCGACCACATGGGAGTGGATGCAGGCGCGGATCAACTCTAGCGGCAAGCGCCGTTCCTCAGAGGTCAACCTCATCCTGAGGCGAGTGCCAAAGGCGAGCTATGTCGCCAAACTGGGCGAGCGGCTCTAAGTTCGCACCGCGGCGCTCAGCGCCTGGTTCTCCACCCGGATGCGCCAGGCGAGCAGGGCCAGGTTCGCCACGCCGAAGGCCAGGGCCACGCCCCGGAGGCCGAACGCCAGCGGCAGCACGAAGATCTCCAGCGCCACCACCACATAGTTCGGATGGCTGACGAAGCGGTAGGGACCGCGCCGGACTAGGGTCTCGCCGGGCACGACGAACACCCGGGTGGTCCATCGCCGCCCGAGCGTCGCCAGCACCCAGGCCCGGCCGAACTGAAGCATCACGTAAGCGGCCACCCAGCCCCAGATCAACTGGCGGTCCCAGCCGAAAACCCAGAGCGCCGCCAGCCAGCCGCCGTGCAGGGCCACCATAACCGGGTAATGCGCGCCGCCCGCCTCCACCGCGCCGGCCGCGCGCAGGCGCGCCTCGTTGCCGCGGTTCCAGGCGAGTTCGGCCAGCCGCTGCAGGGTGACGAACACCAGCAGCAGGAGCGCAGGGACCATGCTCACGCGCCCACGGCCCCGAGCGAGACGAACTGGGCGGTGAACCCCGGCCCCATGGCGCTGACCACCAGCCGGCCGCTGCCATCCGCACTGGCGGAGCCGCCGTTCAGCACCCGGTCCAGGACAAACAGAGCGGTGGGCGCGCTCATGTTGCCGTACTCGGCCAGCACCTGGCGCTCCACGTCGAGCGAGCCCGCCGCCAGGCCCAGCGCCGCCTCGATGGCCGGCACCACCTTGGCGCCCCCGGGATGGCAGACGTAGCGGCTGACCTCGGCGGCCGTCAGCCCGGCGCGGTCCAGGAAGGCCTGCGCGGCCTGCGGCATCTCCCGCTCCACGAAGGCCGGCACCGCGGGCGAAAGGATCACGCCGAACCCCACCGGGTCGATGCGCCAGCCCATCACGTCCAGGCTGTCCGGCCACAGGTGCTCGCCGCTGCACTCGATGGCGCGGCCTGCCGCGTCCGGCGCGGCCGAGACCACCGCCGCCGCCGCGCCGTCGCCGAACAGGGCCGAGGAGATGATGTTCTCCTTGGTCGCCGCGTCCGGGCGGACGGCGAGGGAGCTGAGCTCCACGATCACCAGCAGGACCGGCAGCTCAGGGTCGGTCCGCGCTAGCCGCTCGGCCAGGCCCAGGCCTGCGACCCCGCCGCCGCAGCCGAGTCCGAACACCGGCGTGCGCCTTACCCCGGCCCGGAAGCCCATCCGCCCGGCCGCCCGCGCCTCCAGGCTGGGCGTGGCGATGCCGGAGGAGGAGACGGTCACCAGCTGGCCTATGTCGGAGGCCTGCAGCCCCGCGGCCGCCAAGGCTTTGTTGGCCACCTCGACATAGAGGTCCTGGGCGTTCTCCAGATAGACCGCGTTGCGCTCGGGCCAGCCGTGCGGCTCACCGTACCAGGCGAGAGGCCGGACGGCCTTGCGGGTGCGGATGCCGGTGTTCTCGAAGATCGACAGCAGGTCGGGGGTGCGGAAAACCTTGCCCCTGAACACCTCCGCGGCCATGGCGGCGGCCTCGTCCTGGTCGAGCACGTAGGACGGCGTCGCGGTGGCGAGCGCGAGGAGCCTTGGCGTCGTCATCGGACCTCCCGCACGTCGGCCGCACTGCAAACCGGCTGGACGCGCGCAGCCTTAGGACTACATCGACCATCCGCCGTCCTGGAAGCCCAAAGCGAGCCATGCCGAGTCTCCAGAAGAAGTCCGTGACCCTCAGCGGCCACGAGACCTCCGTGGCGCTGGAGCCAGAGTTCTGGGCCGCACTGCAAACCATGGCGGGGGAGCAACAATTGGGTGTAGCCCAACTGGTCCGCACCGTGGACGAGGCCCGGCAAGACCGGCCGCTTGCATCCGCCTGCCGGGTGGCGGCGTTGGAGTGGGCCCTGGCGTCCGGCCGTTCCTGAAGCCGCTACTGGACGCCGTTGCCCGAACCCGTTCCTTTCGGATTGCCTTCCTCGTTGCCGGTCGGCGACGCTTCCATGGCGTCGTTGGTGTTGGCGCGCGGCGCCATCCCATTGGGCAGGTTGGGCTGCTGGGGCATGACGGCGTTGGAAGGCGCCGCCATCGGCGCGCGCATGCCGCTGGGCGTCTCGTGATGGCCATGGCGCTTTACGAAGGCCACGATGACGATGCCGACCAGGATGATGACGACGATCACCGCGAGGGGGGAGATCTTGTTGGAGACCCTCGGATTGGGCTGCGGATCGGTCATCAGGCTCCTCGGATTCAGTGTGCGACGGGAACGGACGGTCACACCCGAGGTTCCTCCGCCCTTAAGTCGGCGCCCCAGCGTGCTACATCTGTTCCGGTAACCAGGAATCGCTCGTGTCCGCCCCTTTACCCGCGCCGCGCATCTCCGACCTCGCAAGGGTCGACCCACCCGTCTCCGACTACCTCGCGGGCCTGAACCCCGAGCAGCGTGCGGCGGTGGAGGCGACGGAGGGGCCGGTGCTGGTGCTGGCCGGCGCAGGCACCGGCAAGACACGGGTGCTGACCACGCGGCTCGCCCACATCCTGAACACCAATCGAGCCCGGCCGTGGGAGCTCTTGGTCGTCACCTTCACCAACAAGGCGGCGCGCGAGATGCGCGAGCGCATCGGCCACCTGATCGGCGGCCAGGCCGAGGGGCTGCGCTGGCTCGGTACCTTCCACTCGGTCGCCGCGCAGATTCTGCGCCGCCACGCCGAGCTGGTCGGGCTGAAGTCCAGCTTCACCATCCTGGACGACGACGACCAGCAGCGCGTGCTGAAGCAGCTGATCGAGGCGGCGAACCTCGACCTCAAGCGCTGGACGCCGCGCCACCTCTCCGGCCTGATCGACGGCTGGAAGAACAAGGGCCTGACGCCGGAGAAGACGCCCTCGGCCGAGGGCGAGGCCTTCGCCAACGGCAAGGGTGTGATGCTTTACAAGCAGTACCAGGACCGCCTGCGCACCCTGAACGCCTGCGACTTCGGCGACCTGCTGCTGCACAACCTGACCATCTTCACCGGCCACCCGGATGTGCTGCAGTCCTTCCAGGAGCGGTTCCGCTACCTCCTGGTGGACGAGTACCAGGACACCAACGTCGCCCAGTACCTGTGGCTGCGCCTGCTGGCCCAGGGGCGGCGCAACGTCTGCTGCGTGGGCGACGACGACCAGTCCATCTATGGCTGGCGGGGCGCGGAGGTGGACAACATCCTGCGCTTCGAGCGCGACTTCCCCGGCGCCCAAGTGGTGCGGCTGGAGCGCAACTACCGCTCCACCTTGCACATCCTGAAGGCGGCCTCAGGGCTCATCGCCACCAACAAGGGCCGGCTCGGCAAGACCCTGTGGACGGAAGCCGAGGGCGGCGACAAGGTCCGGGTCTCGGGCGTGTGGGACGGCGAGGCCGAGGCCCGCATGATCGGCGACGAGATCGAGCGCTGGAAGAAGGCGGGGGGCCGCTACCGCGACGCCGCCGTGCTGGTTAGGGCCTCCTTCCAGATGCGCAGCTTCGAGGAGCGCTTCGTGCTGCTGCAGATCCCCTACACGGTGGTCGGCGGTCCGCGCTTCTTCGAGCGGGCGGAGATCCGCGACGCCCACGCCTACCTGCGCCTGATCAACTCGGAGGACGACGACCTCGCCTTCGAGCGCATCGTCAACCAGCCCAAGCGCGGCGTCGGCGAGACCAGCGTCCAGAAGCTGGTCGCCGTCGCCCGCAAGCACGAGCTGTCCGCCTCCCTGGCCGCGCGTGGCGTCATTCAGACCGACGAGCTGCCCGCCCGCACCCGCACGGCGCTCGCCAACTTCATCCGTGACGTGGACCGCTGGCGCACCCTGGCCCAGACCATCCGCCACCCGGAGCTGATGGAGACGGTGCTGGAGGAGAGCGGCTACACCGACATGGTCCGCGCCGACCGCTCGCCGCAGAGCCAGGGCCGGCTCGACAACCTTAAGGAGCTGGTCCAGTCCATGGCCCAGTTCGACACCCTGACCGCCTATCTGGAGCACGTCAGCCTGGTCATGGACCTGGACCGGGGCGCGGGCTCCGACAGCGTGCAGATCATGACGCTGCACTCCGCCAAGGGGCTGGAATTTCCGCTGGTGTTCCTGCCCGGCTGGGAGGAAGGCGTCTTCCCCTCCCAGCGCTCCATGGATGAGAAGGGGGAGAAGGGGCTGGAGGAGGAGCGGCGGCTGGCCTACGTCGGGGTCACCCGCGCCCGGGAGCAGGCCCGCATCTCCTTCGCCGCCAACCGCCAGGTCTACGGCCGCTGGACCAGCCAGCTCCCCTCCCGGTTCGTGGACGAGCTGCCCCCGGCGAGCGTGGAAGCCACCAGCGAGACCGGCTACTACGGCGGCGGCCCCGGCATGATGGAGGCCAAGAGCCGCTTCGACGACGCCCCGGCCTTCGTCTCCAGCTACACCTCGCCAGGCTGGAAGCGGGCGCAGGAACGCAGCGGCTTCACCCCCTCCAACCCGCCGTCCGACCGCTTCGGCATGTCCCGCGCTCGAGGCCGTAGCGCCGCGATCGAAGGCGAAGGCCGCTTGGTCGCCACCTCGGATCCCTCGGCCGCGGGAAGTAGCTACAAGAGCGGAGACAAGGTGTTCCACCAGAAGTTTGGTCCCGGCCATGTGGTCGGCGTCGAGGGCAACAAGCTCACCGTCGAGTTCAGCAAGGCCGGCGAGAAGAAGGTGCTCGACAGCTTTGTGGACCGCGCGTGAGCGGACGTCCCGACTGGCTCCGCACCCTCGTCCGAGCCGCCTACCACGCCCCTCCCGCCGGCTTCTGGCGCAGCGTTGACGGATTGAGGCGCGACCTAGCCAGCCTGCCCGCACGCCTTCGCGACCCCTCGCGCCGCGCCGATCCGTGGGAAACGATCCATCATGTCGGTGGCGACTATCGCGTCACCGGGCGCGAGAGCCTGCGCTTCATCCAGACGTATGGCGAGCTGCGGCCAGACGACCGGGTGCTGGACATCGGCTGCGGCAATGGGCGGGTGACCTGGCCGCTGGCGGAGGCGCTCGGTTCGAACGGACGCTACATCGGCTTCGACGTCTCGGCTGGCGCCATTCGCTATTGTCTGCGGCGGATCGGGCCGGTGCGTCCCGATTTCACGTTCCACCACCTCGACATCCGCAACGGCATCTACAATCCAAGGGGTCGGATCGGGGAGAGCGAGACGCGCTTTCCCTGCGCGGACGGGTCCATCACCCTGGCCTTCGCCACTTCCGTCTTTACCCACCTGCCCTGGCCCACGGTGGTGCACTACCTGGCGGAGGTGCGCCGCGTGCTGGCGCCCGGCGGCCGTGCCCTGATCACCGCCTTCGTACTTACGCCGGAGGTGCGCGTCTGGGCCTCGCAGGGCCTCACCAAGGTGCCCCTGAAACCCTACGGCGACGCCATGACCAGCGACCCGCACTGGCCGGAAAACGCCATGGCCTATGACGAAGCCAGGTTCCAAAGCGCCATCGCCGGCGCCGGGCTGACGCTCGAGGCCGTGCTGGCGGGGCTGTGGCGTCCGGAGCCGACGTATCCCGGCGGCCAGGACCTGCTGGTGCTTCGCGGCTAGCCATCCCGGCGCCACCGCTTTACCTCTCCTCGTCCCGGCTCCATACCCCCGCCGCCATGCACCTGCCCCAGGCCAAGCTGAACGCCGTGCTAGACCGGTTCCACGAAGTGGAGGCGCGCATGTCGGCAGCTTCCGACGGGCCAGAGATCGTGCGGCTGGGGAAGGAGCACGCCGAGCTGCGGCCGGTCGCCGATGCCGTCGCCGGTGTGGCCCGCGCCCGCACCGAGCGGGTGGAACTGGAGGAGATGGCCGCCTCAGGCGACGCCGAGATGAGCGAGCTCGCCCGCGCCGAACTGTTGGTGCTCAATGACCGCTTGCCGGCTCTGGAACGCGAGGTGGCCCTGCTGCTGGCTCCGAAGGACCGCGACGAGAACGCCTCAGCCATCTTGGAGGTGCGCGCCGGCACCGGCGGCGACGAGGCGGCGCTGTTCGCTGGCGATCTGTTCCGCATGTACCAGCGCTATGCGGCGCTGCACGGCTGGAAGCTTGAGGTGGACGACATGTCGGAGGGTGAGATGGGCGGTTTCAAGGAGATCGTCGCCTCCATCTCGGGCGATGGCGTGTTCGGCCGCATGAAGTTCGAGAGCGGCGTCCACCGGGTCCAGCGCGTGCCCGCCACTGAGGCCCAGGGTCGCATCCATACCTCCGCCGCCACCGTGGCCGTGCTGCCCGAGCCCGAAGACGTGGAGATCGAGGTGAACGACGCCGACATCCGCATCGACACCTATCGATCCTCGGGCGCCGGCGGCCAGCACGTGAACAAGACCGACTCCGCCGTACGCATTACCCATCTGCCGACCGGGATCGTGGTTACTTCCTCGGAAAAGTCCCAGCACCAGAACCGCGCCAAGGCCATGAAGACCCTGAAGGCGCGCCTCTACGACGCCCAGCGCGGCCAGCTCGATGCCGACCGCGCCGCCGCCCGCAAGGAGCAGGTGGGCTCCGGCGACCGCTCCGAGCGCATCCGCACCTACAACTTCCCACAAGGCCGGGTGACCGACCACCGCATCAACCTGACCCTTTACAACCTGCCCAAGGTGATCGAAGGCGAGGCGCTGGACGAGGTGATCGAGGCCCTGATCGCCGAGGACCAGGCCGCCCGGCTGGCGACGCTGGAGGACGAGTTCGGCTGACCTGTCGCCGCGGGGAGAGATGTATCGTGAGGCCACACCACTCAAGACCGACCGCGTCCGAGGAACTCCGCTGCACCCGGCGCTCAGTTCAGGCCGGGCCGCCTGACGACAGCTTTCTTGGTGTCGCGGGTGATCTGCAGGTTGCCGCGAGGACCGGGCCTCGCCGGCTATCTGATCCCCGCCATCTTCCTTCGACCCGCTGCAAATGTCAGAAGCTGGCCATCTTTCGTCTGCGTGTCTGCGTATCTACATGCGTTGTTTGAGGTTTAGGCGATGATGGATCGAAGGTTGCTTCTGTTTGGCTGTGCAGCCGGCGCGGTGGGCGGAACATGGGTGCTGTCGCGTATTCCCGCCGGTGCGGCGCCGGGGACATACCCCGTACAGCTCACGCCCGCCCAGTGGCGCGCCCGGCTTTCGCCGGCCGCCTTCGCCGTGCTGCGCGAGGACCAGACCGAAGCGCCGGGCGCCAGCCCGCTGCTCAACGAGCATCGGCGCGGTCGCTTCACCTGCGCCGGCTGCGACCAGGCGCTCTACAGCTCGACGACCAAGTTCGACAGCGGTACGGGCTGGCCGAGCTTCTACGCTCCCCTGCCCCGCGCCATCGCCACACGGCAGGACGTCTCCATGATCATCCCCCGCACCGAGGTCCACTGCAGCCACTGCGGCGGCCATCTCGGCCACGTCTTCGACGATGGTCCGAAACCAACAGGCCTGCGTTACTGCATGAACGGGGTCGCCATGAAGTTCCAGCCAGCCTGACAAGGCTCCGCAGGCCGAGACGCCAGCGTCCCAGCGCCGGGTCTGCGCTACTGTTCTGCTGGCTCCCTAATGGAACAGGGCGACGAGCCGCCCGTGTTCATGGCGCGGCGGCGAGTGTACCTGGGCTGTCATGTGGCTTGTCGCGCCGGGAGATGTCGAGGTGGTGGGGCGGCTAGCCTCGGTCAAAGCTTCGAAGCCACCGCCGCTTGGCTTGAGAGCGCAGACGAAGCCGCCTAGAACCGACCTTGATGCCCACACTCCAACCGGCTCCGATCGGCGACGTCGAAGCCGCCATCCGGGCGCGCCTGTTCGCGCTGCCGCAGCCGCATTTCCTGGCCGCCGACGCGCTCGACCGCCCCACCGCCGACGCCCTGCTCGATCTCGCCGACGCCTTCGTGGCGTTGAGCCGCCAGCATGACAAGAAGCTCGGCCTGCTCCGGGGCCTGACCCTGGTCAACCTGTTCTTCGAGGCCTCCACCCGCACCCAATCCTCCTTCGAGCTGGCCGCCAAGCGGCTGGGCGCCGACACGGTGAACATGGCGCCGCGCACCTCCTCGGTGACCAAGGGCGAGACCCTGATCGACACCGCGGTGACGCTCAACGCCATGAAGCCGGACCTGCTGGTGGTGCGCCATTCCGCCTCCGGCGCCGCGGCGCTGCTGGCCCAGAAGGTGAGCTGCAGCGTGGTGAACGCGGGCGACGGCTGGCACGGCCACCCCACCCAGGCCCTGCTCGACGCGCTCACCATCCGCCGCGCCTTCGGCCAGGTGGGCGGCTTGTCGGTGGCCATCTGCGGCGACGTGCTGCACAGCCGGGTCGCCCGCTCCAACGTAGCCCTGCTGCAGCTGCTGGGCGCGGAGGTGCGGCTGGTCGGGCCGCCCACCCTGATGCCGTCCGGAGCAGAGGCCTGGGGCCCCGCCATCCACCACGACCTGCGGGAGGGAATTCGGGGCGCCGACGTGGTGATGATGCTGCGCCTGCAGCTTGAGAGGATGGACGGCGCCTTCGTCCCCTCCACCCGCGAATACTTCCGCTACTACGGCCTGGACGCCGAGAAGCTGGCCCTTGCCTCGCCTCGGGTTCGTGTCATGCACCCAGGGCCGATGAACCGGGGCGTCGAGATCGACTCCGGGGTGGCCGACGACCCCGCCGTCAGCCTGATCCAGACCCAGGTGGAGATGGGCGTGGCCGCGCGCATGGCGGTCCTGGCCACCCTCGCCGCCCGGCTGGAGCCCCGGTCATGAGCGGCCCGCCCCGTCCCGTGGCCCTGGTCAACGCCCGCCTGCTCGACCCGGCGACGGGCTATGACGGCCCGGGCTGCCTGGTGGTGGCCGAGGGCGTGCTCGCCGACGTCCAGCGCACCCCGAAGCTCGACGCCTCCTCGCCCGACCTGCTCGTGCACGACTGCGGCGGCTTGGCGCTCGCCCCCGGGCTGATCGACATCCGGGTCAAGACCGGCGAGCCGGGCTCCGAGCCGAAGGAGACGCTGAAGTCCGCAAGCCGCGCCGCCGCCGCCGGGGGCGTCACCACGATGGTGGTCCAGCCCGACACGGACCCCGCTATCGACGAGCCTTCGGTGGTCGACTTCATCCTGCGCCGCGCCCGCGACATCGAGCTGGTCCACGTCCACCCCGCCGGCGCCGCCACCCGCGCCCTGGACGGCCGCCGCATGGCCGAGCTCGGCCTGATGGCGGAGGCTGGCGCGCTCTACTTCACCGACGCCGACCGCCCTATCGTCGACTCCAAGGTGTTCAGGCGGGTTCTGGCCTACGCCAAAGGGTTCGGCCGCCCGGTGGCGCACCGCCCCACCGAGCCGCATCTCACCGCGGGCGCCGTGGCCACCGAAGGCGCGCTTGCCTCCTGGCTGGGCCTGCCCGCGGCGCCTGCCCTGGCTGAGCGGGTGATGCTGGAGCGCGACCTGGCGCTCGCCGAGCTGACCGGCGCCCACCTGATCGTGGACCAGATCACCACCGCGGACGCGCTGGAGACCCTGGCCCGTGCCAAGGCGCGCGGCGTGCAGGTCACCGCCACCGCCTCGATCAACCACCTCTGCTTCAACGAGGTGGACATAGGCGACTATCGCACCTTCTTCCGCCTGGACCCGCCACTGCGCCAGGAGGCCGACCGGCAAGCCCTGGTGGACGCCGTCGGTTCCGGCCTGGTCCAGGTCGTGACCTCCGCCCACACCCCGGCGCCCGCCGAGGACAAGCGCCTGCCCTTCAGCGAAGCCGCACCGGGCGCTGTGGGGCTGGAGACGCTGTTGCCCGCGCTCCTGTCGCTGCACCACGAGGGTGGCATCGGGCTACTCGAGTTGCTGGGGGCCGTCACCGCCGGACCCGCCGCCCTGGT
>NZ_CAHJWH010000052.1 GCF_903642205.1 Caulobacter sp. S45
CCGCGGGCGGCAGGCGCAGGATCTGCGGACTTCCAGGGTCCATGGACGCGTTCGCCCGCAGGGGTGACGGGAGCGTCGGCAGCCGGGTCACCTCGTCGAAGATGCGACGCTGGTCCGGCGACAGCACGGCGTAGAAGGCCTCCGTCGCCGAGGCCTGCTGTTCGAACGATTGCTGTTGAGCTTGCATCTGGCTGCGCAGGGCGTCCAGGCGCTGCGGCGTGGTCATGGCGTTCAGCTGGGCCGCCTGGGACACGGAGTGGGCGGCGTCCGCCTGCCGCTCGGCCGAGGCGTCCTTGTAGGCTCGCCAGGCGGGATGCTGGCTGAGTTCGAGCTGCAGGATGGAGGGCAGCGCATCCAAGGGCGGCTGGGCCATCGCGGCGCCTGCGCCCGTCAGGAGAGCGGCGGCCAGGGCGAGACCTGTGGTCCACGAGCCTCGTCTGTGAGTCCTGTTCACCCATCGCTCCTCTGGGCCGGCGTGCGCCGCCAGGGCCAATCGATCAAGCCGCCCGCGAACAGCGCCCACCAGACGAACACCGGCTGGAAGAGCAGCCGGGGGCCGTGATACCACCAGCTGTCCGGCAGGGGCGGAGCGTGCCGGTGCGCCAGCGCGTGGTAGATATTGGCGGGGAAGACGCAGGCGGCATAAAGCGCCAGCGCCACACCTGCCGCCTTTTGCGTGCGCGGAACCAGCAAGCCCAGCCCACCCGCCACCTCACAGGCTCCAGTGAACACCACGACCGCATGCGGATGGGGCACCTGCGGTGGCATGATCGGCAGGAAGGCGTCCGGAGAGCGCATGTGCAGCAGCCCGAACGGCATGTAGATCGCGGCCAGGGCGTAGCGGAGCACGGCGCGGGTGCGTTCGGGCGGATCGGACCTCATGGGTCCTGAACGCGCGGCAGCCGTTTGCGCCTCCCGCGATTGCGGGCGCGCGGACAGGCGCTAGATTATCGTCTATGCGCCAGACCTTCGACGACGCCGCCGATCCCGCCTTCGGGGCCGAGCACCTCCCGCTGATCCGCGAACAGATGGCCGCCCAGGGTCTGGACGGCTTCCTCATCCCGCATGAGGACGAGCATCAGAACGAGTACCTGCCGGACGCCAATGAGCGGCTGGCCTGGGCCACAGGCTTCACCGGCTCGGCAGGGGCTGCGGTGGTGATGACAGGACGGGCTGCCGTGTTCAGCGACGGTCGCTACACCTTGCAACTCGCCGCCCAGACCGATGGCGAGCTGTTCGAGCGGCGCGACTTGGTGGAGGGCGGCGTGCCCGCCTACCTGGAAACCGCCGCCGGTGCAGGCCAGGTGATCGGCTACGATCCCCGACTTCATAGCCCTGACCAGCTCGTCCGCCTGAAGGCCGCCGTGGAGACGGTTGGCGCCTCGCTTAAGCCCGTGGAGGCCAATCCGCTGGATCTCGCCTGGCTGGGCCGCCCGGCACAGCCCCGGGCCGCGATTCAGCCGCAGCCGCTCGACTACGCCGGAGAGGCGAGTGACGCCAAGCGGACCCGCGTCGGTCAGGCGCTTGTTCAGGCTGGCGCGGACATGGCGGTCCTGACCGCCCCGTCCTCCATCGCCTGGCTCTTCAATCTCAGGGGAGGGGACGTCATCCGTTCGCCGCTTCCGCTCGGCCAGGCGATCCTGCGGACCGACGGGTCCGCTCGGCTGTTCCTCGACTCGCAGAAGCTCGACCCTGACATGGCGGCGTGGCTCGGCAACACGGTCACGCTGGAACGGCCTGAGGCGCTGGAGCCCGCCCTGCGCGAGCTGGCGGGTCGGCGCGTGCTGATCGACCCTGCCCAGTCCTCAGCCTGGTACTTCGAAATCGTGGAGGCGGGCGGCGCCACTGTGGTGCGCGGCCCAGACCCATGCGCCCTCCCTCGCGCCTGCAAGAACGCGGTGGAGATCGAAGGCGCTCGCCGGGCCCACGTCCGTGATGGCGCCGCCATAGCCCGTTTCCTGCACTGGCTGGCCACCGAGGCTCAGACCAGCCTGCCGGATGAGGTCGAGGTCGTCACCCGGCTGGAAGGGTTCCGCGAGGCGACCGGCGCGCTGAAGGATCTCAGCTTCGATACCATTGCGGGCGCAGGTCCCAACGGCGCTATTGTCCATTACCGCCCCACCCACAAGAGCAACCGCCGGATCGGGCTTGGCCAGTTGCTGCTGGTGGACTCAGGAGCCCAGTACCAGGACGGCACGACAGACATCACCCGTACGGTGGCCGTCGGCGAGCCGAGCGCCGAGATGTGCGACCGTTTCACCCGAGTGCTGCAAGGCCATATCGCGCTGGCCCGCATCCGCTTCCCCGCCGGAACCACCGGTTCGGCCCTGGACGTATTGGCTCGACAGTCGTTGTGGATGGTGGGTTTGGATTACGACCACGGCACTGGCCATGGGGTGGGCAGCTATCTGGGAGTGCACGAAGGGCCGCAGCGGATCGCCAAGGCGCCCAACACGACGGCCCTTCAGGCCGGGATGATCCTGTCCAACGAGCCAGGCTACTACAAGACTGGCGAATACGGCATCCGCATCGAGACCCTGCAGGTGGTGACCGCGCCTGCAGCCGTCGAGGGCGGCGAACGGGAGATGCTGGGTTTCGAAACCCTGACCTTCGCTCCGATCGATCGTCGCCTGATCAAGGTGGATCTGCTCGACGCCGCCGAGCGCGCCTGGGTCGACAACTACCACGCCCAAGTGCTGGAGAAGATCGGACCGCGGGTGGAGCGGGATGTCGCCGATTGGATGAGGTTCGTCTGCGCACCCTTGTGAGCTGGACGGCGGTCGCCCGTCGAAGCTGGATCAAGCTCGTTGACGACAGGCTGCCGAGCTCAGGTCGAGGCTTTCGTCGGCTGCAATCGCCGCTATGAGGCTGTCCTCAGCGCGCCCGGGTCCAGGTGTCGGTGCGACAGAGTGGGCCGATGATGCAACCCTTCAGATGCGCCGTGTCCGCCCCGACGAGCGTGAAGGAGCCATGATAGGTGTGGCCCGAGGTCGGGTCATAGACCGACCCTCCGGCCCACTCCGTCGGACCACCGCTCAGCCCGGTCATGATCACCAATCCCTTGATCCTGCGGGTCTTCAGCGACGCATCGCTGTTCTTGGCGTCGCGCTTGTCCGGATTGGCGCGCAGGTCGTCGGAGTCGAGCACCCGCCCGCAGATCGCGGCGCCGCAGTCATAGACCTGGATGGTCGAGTTCTTGTCGGGAACGTGCCAGACCCCGGACGCGGGGGACGCCATGGCCGCGCTGGCGAGGCCAATCGTCGCCGTCATGGCGAGAAGGACGGGGTTATGCAAGTCAGACCTCCCAATGATCATCGATCCAACGTGCGCGCCGCGTTCCCGTTCAAGCCGCGGGCCTCCGTGGGGTCATCACGCCTCTCTCGCAAGGCTTAGCCATTCCGCCTCACTCAGAATCTGGAGACCAAGCGCCTCGGCCGTCTTCAGCTTCGACCCGGCGCCGGGTCCAGCCACCACGATGTCGGTCTTCTTGGACACCGAACCCGCGACCTTGGCGCCGAGCCGCTCGGCCTGGGCCTTGGCCTCGTCGCGGGTCACGCTCTCCAGCGCGCCTGTGAACACCACCGTCTTGCCCGCCATAGCGGTGTCGGCTTGCGGGGCCTCAGCGTCCTCAATGGTCAGCTGGACGGAAAGGTTGGCGACCCGGACGCGGTTGTGGTCTTCGGCGAAATAGGCGCGGGCAGCGTCCACGACCGCTCCGCCGACCTGGTCCATGGCGTCCAGCTCCTCCGCCGCGGAGGTGTCGCCGGCGGCTAGCAGGTCCATGGCGCTTAGGAAGGCTTCGGCCGAGCCGTAGCCGCGCGCCAGCGTCGCCGCCGTCGTTTCGCCCACATGGCGGATGCCGAGCGCGAAGATGAACCGAGCCAGCGCGATGGTCCGCCGCGCCTCGATCGCGGCGACCAGGTTGCGGATGGAGGTCTCGCCATAACCCTCCCGCGCGCGCAGCACCGCCAGGGCCGGCTCGTCGCGGGCCAGCCTGAAGATGTCGGCGGGCTCGCGGACGAGACCGTCCTCGTAGAAGGCCGAGAGCTGGCGCTCCCCCAGGCCCTCGATGTCGAAGGCCTTGCGGGAGACGAATAGCTTCAGGTGTTCCAGCCGCTGGAAGGGACAGGCCATCTCGCCGGTGCAGCGGCGCACCACCGTCTCCACCCCGCCGCCGGTGGTTTCCCGGGTGACGGCGGTCTTCAGCGGGCAGGGGCAGATCTGGGGGAAGGCGAAGGGCGGCGGTTCAGGGGATGAGCGGGCGTCCAGCACCACCTCCACCACCTGGGGGATCACGTCACCGGCGCGCTGGATCACCACGGTGTCGCCGACGCGGATGTCCTTGCGGGCTATCTCGTCAGCATTGTGCAGGGTGGCGTTCTGCACCACCACGCCGCCGACGTTGATCGGCGCGAGCTTGGCCACCGGCGTCAGGGCGCCGGTGCGGCCCACTTGGATTTCGATGTCATTGACCAGGGTGCGCGCCTGTTCGGGGGCGAACTTGTGGGCGATGGCCCAACGGGGAATGCGCCCGGCGAAGCTCAGCCGCTCCTGCCAGTCCAGCCGGTCCAGCTTGTAGACCACGCCGTCGATGTCAAAGCCCAGCCGCGGCCGACGGTCCTCGAAGGCGCGGTACTGCACCTCCAGCGCGTCCTCGTTTTCCACCCGCAGTGAGAGGTCGCTGACCTGGAAGCCCCAGTCGCGCAGGCGCTGCAGCGCCTCCCACTGGGTCTCGGCGAACGGCGCGCTGGTGTCGCCCCAGGCGTAGGCGAAGAAGCGCAAGGGTCGGGCGGCTGTGATCGTGGGATCGATCTGGCGCAGCGAACCGGAGGCGGCGTTGCGAGGGTTGGCGTAGGTGCGAGCGTCCAAGGCCTCCGCGGCCGCGTTCATGGCTGCGAAGGCCGCGTGGCCCAGATAGACCTCTCCGCGAACCTCGATCCGTTCCGGCCAGCCGGTCCCCTTCAGCCGCTCGGGGATGTCGGCCAAGGTGCGCAGGTTGAGGGTCACGTCCTCCCCGGTGCGGCCGTCGCCTCGGGTGGCGCCCTGGACCAGCCGCCCCTGCTCGTAGCGCAGGTTGGCGGACAAGCCGTCGATCTTGGGCTCCACGGTGAAGGCGAGGGGCTCGGCCGCAGCGAGCTTCAGGAAGCGGCGGATGCGGGCGATGAAGTCGGCGACCTCCGCGGCGTTGAAGGCGTTGTCCAACGACAGCATGGGCGCGCCATGGCGCACGGCGGCAAAGCTGGTCGAGGGCGCCGCCCCCACCCGCAATGAGGGCGAGTCCGCTCGCACAAGGGCCGGGAAGCGCGCCTCCAGCCCGGCATTGCGGCGCTTGAGCGCGTCATAGGCCGCGTCGTCAACGCCTGGCGCCTGCTCGACGTAGTAGAGCCGCTCGTGCTCGGCCATCTCCTTCGCCAACCGCTCCAGCTCTATAGCGGCGCCCTCTTCCGAGATGTCTGACGGTCCGGTGTCCGGAGCGGGATCGGCCATCAACGGTCTCCAAGGTCAGTCCCGGCGTGCATCATGTTCGCCTGTCTGCCGCTTGCCGGGACAGGCGGGGATAATCGCTATCGCGGCGCCAGCCGGATCGCCCCGTCCAGCCGGATCGTGGCCGCGTTGAGATAGACGTTCTCGAGGATGTCGATGGCCGTGCGCGCGTAGTCCGCAGCCGTCCCCAGTCGCTTGGGGAAGGGGATGCTGGCCGCCAGGCTGTCCTGCACGTTCTGCGGCATGGCCGCCATCATCGGTGTCTGAAAGATGCCAGGCAGGATGGTGTTCACGCGGACGCCCTCGTTCATCAGGTCGCGCGCGATCGGCAGCATCATGGCCAGCACCCCGCCCTTGGAAGCCGAGTAGGCCGCCTGGCCGATCTGGCCGTCCTCGGCGGCGACCGAGGCGGTGTTGATGATCGCGCCGCGCTCGCCGTCCGCCAGGGGTTCCAGCGTCACCATGCCGGCCGCCGACTTGGCCAGGCAGCGGAAGGTGCCGAACAGGTTGATCCTCACGGTGCGCTCGAACACGTCTTGGGGGAAGGTGGTGATCTCGCCGGTCTCCTTCTTACGGCCTACCGTCTTGGCGCCGGTGGCGATGCCGGCGCAGTTGACCAGCACCCGCTCCTGGCCGTGGGCGGCGCGGGCCTTGGCGAGGCCGGCCTCCACGTCGACGTCGGAGGTCACGTCCACCTTGCAGAAGACGCCGCCGATCTCGTGCGCCACGGCCTCTGCGCGCTCGGCGTTCATGTCGAACAGCGCGACCTTGACGCCGTAGGCGGCCAGCGCCCGGGCCGTGCCTTCGCCGAGGCCGGACGCGCCGCCGGTGACGACGGCTGCAATGGAGGAGTCGAGGATCATGGTGGGTCTCCGGGATCAGGAAAATCGCTTCTGTTACCGGCCCATCCCGGCGGCTGCCGGGACCCAGATCGTATTGAATGGCATGTCAAGCTGACCGCCGGGTATTTAGCTGCCGCTCAGCGTTACGATCTGCGTCCCGGCATTAGCCGGATGGGCGGAGAAGGGTCATGCGAACTCGATCAGCACTTCTTCGGCCGCCACGCTGTCGCCGGCCTTGGCGCCGACGGACTTCACCACGCCGTCGCGTTCGGCCTTGATCAGGTTCTGCATCTTCATGGCCTCGATCACCGCTACGGCCTCGCCGGCCTTGACCTCGCGCCCGACCTCCACGTCCAAGCTGACCACCAGTCCCGGCATGGGCGAGACGATGAGCTTGGAGGTGTCGGCGGCGGCTTTCTGGGGCAGCCGCTCGTGAAGGTCGGCGGAGAGGGGCGTCAGAACCATCACCCGCGCCTTTGCGGCCCGGTGACGGATGACAAAGCCCTCAGCCGCCGGCGCCACCTCCAGGCTGAAGGGCCGCCCGTCGAGCGAGGCCTTGAACAGCTTGCGGCCGGGCCGCCAGTCCACGTCCTGCAGGCCGAGCGACCGATTTTCGCCCGGCAGCATCACGTCCAGCGTCAGGCCTTCACCGGAGAGCTTCACGGCGCGCTTGTGCTCTCCGATGAACACGACAAAGGCGTCGCGCACCGGCGCGGCGAACAGCTTGCCACCGTTGCCCCGGGCGCGGAAAACCTGCAGCCGGTGCATCCAACAGGCTGCCGCCGTCATCAGGTCCAGTTGGTCCGCCGCCGGCTCAAGGCCGCCGAAGCCGCCGGGAAACTCGTCCTTGATGTAGTTGGTCGACAGCACGCCGGAGCGAAAGCGTGCTTGGTCCATCACCGCTGACAGGAAGGGCGCGTTGTGGCCGAGGCCCTCGATCTCCAGGTCCTCCAGCGCCCGCGCCATGCCGTCCACCGCCTCGTCGCGAGTCGCGCCGTGAGTGCAGAGCTTGGCGATCATGGGATCGTAGAACATCGAAATCTCGTCGCCCTCGCGGACGCCGGAGTCGTTGCGCACCTGGTAAGACCCATGCGCGCCTTCGACTGACGGCTGATAGCGAACGAGCCGGCCGATGGACGGCAGGAAGCTGCGGTAGGGGTCTTCGGCATAGAGCCGGCTCTCGATGGCCCAACCGTTGATCTTCAGGTCCTCCTGGGTAAAGTCCAGAGGCAGGCCCGCGGCGCTGCGGATCATCTGCTCCACCAAGTCAAGCCCGGTTATCAGCTCGGTGACCGGATGCTCCACCTGAAGACGGGTGTTCATCTCCAGGAAATAGAACGACTTGTCCTGACCAGCGACGAACTCCACCGTCCCGGCGGAATCGTAGTTCACGGCCTTGGCCAGCGCTACGGCCTGGGCGCCCATGGCGGCACGGGTCTGCGGGTCGAGCAGCGGCGAAGGCGCCTCCTCGATGACCTTCTGGTTACGGCGCTGGATGGAGCACTCGCGCTCGAACAGGTGCACCACGTGCCCGTGCTTGTCCCCCAGCACCTGGATCTCGATGTGGCGGGGCGAGGTGATAAACTTCTCGATGAAGATGCGATCGTCTCCGAAGGCGCCCTTCGCCTCCGCCTTCACCGCTGGGAGGCCCTCTTCCACGTCGGCGCGGGTCCAGGCGACGCGGATGCCCTTGCCGCCGCCGCCGGCTGAGGCCTTGATCATCACCGGATAGCCGACCTGATCGGAGATGCGGATGGCGTGAGCGGTGTCGTCGATCTCGCCGATGTGACCCGGGACGCAGGAGACGCCGGCGGCCTGGGCGAACTTCTTGGACTCGATCTTGTCGCCCATGGCGGCGATGGCGTAGGCGTTGGGGCCGATGAAGACGATGCCGGCATCGGCGCATTGCTGCGCAAATTCAGCCTTTTCCGACAGGAATCCGAAGCCGGGATGCACCGCCTCCGCGCCCGTGTCGCGGCAGGCCTGAATGATCTTGTCAGCGAGCAGGTAGGACTGGTTGGCGGGCGGCGGCCCGAGAAAGACGCTCTCGTCGGCCATCTCGACGGCCAAGCTTTCGGCGTCCGCCTCGGAGTAGACCACCACCGTCCTGATGCCGAGCCGGCGGCAGGTCTTGATGATGCGAACCGCGATCTCGCCGCGGTTGGCGATCAGAATTTTGCTGAACATGCTCACAGGGGGATGTTGTCGTGTTTCTTGGCGGGATTGCTCAGCGACTTGCCCTTCAGGCTCTTCAGCGCACGCACGATCCGCCGGCGGGTGCTGTGGGGCATGATCACGTCGTCGATATAGCCGAGCTGGGCCGCCACGAAGGGGTTGGCGAAGCGCGCCTTGTACTCGGCCTCCCGCTCGGCGAGCTTGTCAGGGTCCTTGGCCTCAGCGCGGAAGATGATCTCCACCGCCCCCTTGGCGCCCATCACCGCGATCTCGGCGGTAGGCCAGGCGTAGTTGAAGTCGCCCCGCAGGTGCTTGGAGCTCATCACGTCATAGGCCCCGCCATAGGCCTTACGGGTGATCAGGGTGATCTTGGGCACCGTGGCCTCGGCATAGGCGAACAGCAGCTTGGCGCCGTGCTTGATCAGGCCGCCGTACTCCTGGCGCGTGCCCGGCATGAAGCCCGGCACGTCCACAAAGGTGACCAGCGGGATGTCGAAGGCGTCGCAGAAGCGAACGAATCGAGCAGCCTTGCGCGACGAGTCGATGTCCAGCACGCCGGCCAGCGACAGGGGCTGGTTGGCTACAAAGCCCACCGTGTCGCCGTCCATGCGCCCGAAGCCGATCACGATGTTCTTGGCGTAGTCCGCTGCAATCTCGAAGAAATCCGCCTCATCTACAACCTTAAAGATCAACTCCTTCATGTCGTAGGGCTTGTTCGGGTTGGCCGGGACGAGCGTATCGAGGGAGTGTTCGGCCCGGTCCGGCTCATCGTAGCTCTCCCGGTGCGGAGGCTTGTCGCGGTTGGAGAGCGGCAGGAAGTCAATCAGGCGGCGGACCTGGGTCAGGGCCTCAAGGTCGTTCTCGAAGGCGCCGTCGGCCACGCCCGACTTGCCCGCATGCACCCGCGCCCCGCCAAGCTCCTCGGCCGTGACCACCTCGTTGGTGACCGTCTTCACCACGTCCGGTCCGGTGACGAACATGTAGCTCGTGTCCTTGACCATGAAGATGAAGTCGGTCATGGCCGGGCTGTACACGTCGCCGCCGGCGCAGGGTCCCATGATCACGCTGATCTGGGGGATGACGCCGGAGGCCATTACGTTCTGGAGAAAGATGTCGGCATAACCCGCCAAGGACTCGACACCTTCCTGAATACGCGCGCCGCCGGCGTCGTAGAGGCCGATCACCGGTGCACCGAGCTTCTGGGCCTGATCCATCACCTTGAGGATCTTCTTGGCATGAGCGCCCGAGAGGCTTCCGCCGAATACCGTGAAATCCTTGGAGAAGAGATAGATCACTCGCCCGTTGATCGTGCCCCAGCCGGTGACCACGCCGTCGCCAGGTATGCGGGTCTTGTCCATGCCGAACTCGGTGGCGCGGTGCTCGACGAACATATCGAACTCCTCGAAGGAGCCCTCGTCTAGCAGGAGGTCGATACGTTCGCGTGCGGTCAGCTTGCCCTTGGCGTGCTGGGACGCCACGCGACGCTCGCCGCCGCCCTGACGAGCCTGTTCGCGCCGGCTGTCCAGTTCATCGAGGATATGCTGCACGCGGAGTTCGCCTGAAATCGGATTCGACCTGAGAGTGACCTAGCGGCAAATCAGCAGCCGTGCTTCGCAAAACGTGCCAATTTGCGTAAGCTTCGGCTTTGCTGAGGCGGAGCTCGCAAAACTGCGATGGCGGAGAAGCTGTTTGTCGGCGCGCGGCTGAGACGCCTCAGAGGATCCAGGGGCTGGACTCTGGAGGGATGCGCCAGCCGCCTGGGCCTGTCGCCAAGCTATCTCTCCCAGATCGAAACCAACCAGCGGCCGGTGACGGCGCGGGTGCTTATCGCGCTCACCCAGGTGTTCCAGGTGGATGCGGGCGCGTTCGACGTTGGCGACGAAGGCCGGCTTGCGGCCGACCTGCGTGAGGCCACGGTCGATGCGGCAGCCTATGGCGACCCGCCCTCGGCCGTGGAGATCAAGCAGGCGGCCAGCGCTACGCCTGCGCTCGCCCGCCAGTTCCTGGCCCTCCACCGCGCATTCCGCCGTCTGGACGAGCGGTTCAAGGCCATGGACGAAACCGTGTCGCTGGACGAGACGGCCGTGGCCAGCGCCAGCCTTCCGTATGAAGAGGTCCGCGACTTCTTCCACTACAAGGACAACTATGTCGACGCCCTGGACACAGCCGCGGAGTCCCTGGCCTCGCTGATCCTGGTCGGCAAGTCGCAGACGCCTGAGGCCGCCATGATCCAGGCGCTGCTGGCCCTGCACGCGGTCACCGTGGTGCGGACGTCGGACCCCGGCGCGGCGCTCCGCCGGTTCGACCCGCTCACCCGGCGGCTGTATGTCGATGGCGCCCAGCCCACGCCCACCCGCACTTTCCAGCTCGCCCACCAGCTCGCGCTGCTGGAGTTCCGCGAGCCGATCGAGCAGGAACTCGAACGCGCCCGCTTCCGCAGCCCGGCGGCACGCGACGTTTGCCGCATCGGGCTCGCCAACTATGCGGCGGGGGCGCTGATCCTGCCATACCGCGCCTTCCTGGAGGCCGCGGCGGAGATGCGGCACGATGTGGAGCGGCTGCAGGTCCGCTTCGGCGCGAGCTTCGAGCAGGTCTGCCATCGCCTGAGCTGCCTGCAGCGGCCGGGACTGAAGGGCGTTCCCTTCTATTTCGTACGTATCGACATGGCCGGCAACATCACCAAGCGCCATAGCGCGACACGTCTGCAGTTCGCCCGCTTTGGCGGCGCGTGCCCGCTGTGGAACGTGCACGAGGCCTTCGGGCGACCGGGCGACATCCTGACCCAGGTCGCCGAGACCCCGGACACGGCGCGCTATCTCTGCATGGCGCGCAGCGAGGTGAAGCGGTCCGGCGACTATCTCACCCCCGACCGCCGCTATGCGCTCGGGCTGGGCTGTGAGATCCAGCATGCGGGGGCGGTGGTCTACGCAGCCGGGCTGGACCTGGAGGGGCCCGCGGCGCGGATCGGGATCAGCTGCCGCATCTGCGAGCGCGACGACTGTCCCCAGCGCGCCTTCCCGCCGCTGGATCGGGCGTTGCGGGTTCCTCTCAACAATCGACGCACCGTGCCCTACGACCTGGTCGAGCCCGGGGCTTGAGGCTGACCTCCTCACGGACGTCCAGATTATCTCTGCTCGACGACTCTGGAGACGTGTCCAGAGCGGTCTCCAGGTGACCGGGCCTAGAGGCCCGGCAGCTTGAAGTGGCGCTTGGCCGGGGCGCGCTGAATCACCACGGGCTTGTCGCCGGTGAGCGAGGCCACCGTCCGCTGCACCACGGCGGGATCCACGGGGTTCGGGGTGTTGGCGGCGTCGGCTTCGGCGCTGACCTGGGCGTCCTGGGGCTGGCCCTTGCGCCAGAACATGACGCGGTCGGCGAAGGATTTCTCCTTGTGGGAGATATCGCCATACTGGTCGTCCACCACGTAGCGGATCAGCGGATCGGCCTTCTCAGCCCCGGCGCGGTTGACGAGCAGGGTCTCGCCCTGGCTGCGCGTAGCGCTCTCACGCTCGCCGATCAGGGCCAGACGGGCTTGGCTCTCGGGCTGCAGTTCCTGGGGCCGGGGTTCGCCGGGAGTGGGCGGACGTAAAGCGTATTCGGGCGGGACCACCAGCGGGGCCTTGGTGACCACGCGGAATTCGTCAGGCGCCAGCTTGTTGGTGCCGAGCGCGTTGCTGACCGTGCCGCAGCCCGCCAGGCCGAGGCCTGCGAGGCCGAGACCCACGAGCATCGCGGCGCCTGTACGCCGGCACTGGTTGGAAGCCATCGTCAACTCCGGGGCCCACCCTGGCCCGTTGCAGAGCGGATACAACACCGCCGGAGATGGCGCAAAGGTGCGCGGCGACGCAGGGGTGGTCAGGGTCGCGCCTCAGGCTTGGCGAGTAGGCTGTCAGCCAGCAGCAGGATGACGCCCGCGGTGATGCCGCTATCAGCCACGTTGAACACCCAAGGGAAGACGTGAGTGCCGGTGAAGTCCAGGAAATCCACCACCGCGCCCATCCGAACTCGGTCCACCGCGTTGCCGATGGCGCCTCCGATGATGAGGCCCAGGCCTAGCGCCGGCAGCGGGCGCGTGGTCTTGCGCGCCCAGAGCGCCAGGGCGATGGCCACGCCGATGGAGAAGATCGACAGGAGCCAGCGCGCCAGGTCCACCTGCGACAGCAGCCCGAAGCTGAAGCCGCGGTTCCAGACCAGGCTCAGCCGGAAGAAGGGCAGGAGGGGGACCGTGCCGAGATCGGCCAGGTGCAGGCTGTAGAGGATCCAGGCCTTGGACAGCTGGTCCAGGACCATGACCAAGACCGCGACGGCGTAGGTGGCGAGGGCGTAGCGGGAGAGGGGGCGCGAAGCGGGGAGGGCGGTCATCGGCGCGCCCGCTCGACGGGAGAGAAGCGTGGCCCGGCTGGAAAGCTCTCCCTTCCCCTTGATGGGGCAGGGGTAGAGGCGGGGGTGCTCGCACTGAGATTGGGGTTTGGTGCGCGGGAGGCGCCTCCCGCGCTCTCCCGCACGCGTCCTGCACTCACCCCCATCCCCGACCCTTCCCCCATCGAGGGGGAAGGGAGAGCAGCGGCCGCTTGGCTAAGCGGGGAGGCGGAACGGTGAGGCAGCAGGCTCACGCCGCCCTCTCGATCTCGGCCACTGCGGCGTCGCAGCGCTCGCAGAGGAACTTGGGCGCGTGCACCTCGGGCAGGATGCGCCAGCAGCGGGCGCATTTCTCACCCGTCAGAGTGGCCGCATTGGATGCTAGAGAAATGTCCATCTCATCTCGTGAGTGGAAGCCCATAGGTAGGGGGTCACCCCCATGTCCAGAGGTGATTACAGCCGAGCTTGTCCTGAAGACCTCCGCCGCATCGATGTTCTCATAGGCCGCTAGAAGCTCATCGTTGCGTACAAAGACCTGAACTGCGGCCTCTAGTGCAGAGCCAAAAACTTTGTCGCGCCGCTTAGCTTCTAACGCGCCGGTTACGATTGCTAGAACACGGCCGATCCGGTGCCACCGGTTCATCTCGTCGAAATCCCGCCATCCCTCAGGCGTCTCCGGCATCACCCGCAGGCAGCTGGAGCCCGCGTCCGGGAACCGCATCGTCCAAGCCTCTTCGCAGGTGAAGGGCAGGATCGGCGACAGCCACACCGTCAGCCGCTCGAACACCGCATCCATCACCGTGCGGGCGGCGCGGCGGCGCAGGCTGAAGGGGGCGTCGCAGTAGAGGGCGTCCTTGCGGATGTCGAAATAGAGAGCCGACAGTTCCTGGGCGGCGAACTCCGACACCGGCCGCCAGACGTCGTTGAAGCGGTACTCGCGGTAAGCGGCCCGGACCTGTTCGTCGAGCTCCCATAGCCTATGCAGGACGTAACGCTCCAAGGCGGGAAGGTTCTGCAAATCTTCCGGCGATGTCAGCCCCACTCGCTCGCTCTCGTCGAAGCCCTCCAGCGCGCCCAGCAGGTAGCGGATCGTGTTGCGGAACTTGCGATATCCGTCGGTGGCGGTCTGCAGGATCGCCGGGCCGATGCGCTGGTCCTCGGCATAGTCGACCATGGCGACCCACAGGCGTAGGATCTCCGCGCCGCTGTCGTTGATCACCTTCAGCGGATCGACGGTGTTGCCCTTGGACTTCGACATCTTCTCGCCCTGCTCGTCCAGGGTGAAGCCGTGGGTCAGCACCGCCTCGTAGGGCGCCCGCCCGCGCGTGCCGCAGGCCTCCAGCAGGGAGGACTGGAACCAGCCGCGGGCCTGGTCGGAGCCCTCCAGGTAGAGGTCGGCCGGCCAGTGGCTGTCGTCGCGGCCTGCCAGGGCGAAGGCGTGGGTCGAGCCGCTGTCGAACCAGACGTCCAGGATGTCCTCGACCTTCTCGTAGTCGTCCGGGTCACGGCCAGAGCCGAGGAACTCGGCGGAGTGACGGGTGAACCAGGCGTCGGCGCCGTCTTCGGCGATGGCGTCCTGGATGCGGGCGTTGACCTCGAAGTCGCGGAGGGGTTCGCCGGTGCGCTTGTCCACGAACATGGCGAGCGGCGTGCCCCAGGCCCGCTGGCGCGAGATCAGCCAGTCCGGCCGTCCCGCCACCATGGCGCGGATGCGGGTCTGGCCGCTCCTGGGGTGGAAGGCGGTGACGTCGATGGAGGAGAGCGCGAGGGTGCGGAGGGTGGGAGCATGCTGCGTGCTTCGAGACGCGCTCTGCGAGCGCTCCTCAGCATGACGCAGGTTTGTAGGGCCGGCTGAGCTTTCACCCCCCTCGTCATCCTGAGGAGCCGGCGAAGCCGGCGTCTCGAGGGACGCACTCCCCAGTGGCTCGTCCATGCGGATGAACCACTGCGGCGTGTTGCGGTAGATCACCGGCGCCTTGGAGCGCCAGGAGTGGGGGTAGCTGTGGGTCAGGCGCGAGCGGGCCAGCAGGTTCCCGGCCTCGATCAGCTTCTCCATCACCGCGCCGTTGGCGGGGCCGAACTTGCCGGCCTTCTTGCCCTCGGTCTCGATGATCTGCAGGCCGGCGAACAACGCTACGCTGTCGAAGTAGGCGCCGTTGGCGTCCACCGTCTCGGGGATCTCGCGGTGGCCTGACTTGAGCCAGACGAGGTAGTCCTCCTGGCCGTGACCCGGCGCGGTGTGGACGAAGCCCGTGCCCGCGTCGTCGGTGACGTGCTCGCCGCTGAGCATCGGCACGTCGAAGCCATAGGCCGGCGCCAGGTTGGCCAGCGGATGGGCGCAGACCACGTCCGCCAGGTCGGCGGCGTAGACCGGCCGCTCCAGCGTCCAACTCTCCACGCCGGCGGCCGCGAACACCTGCTCGGCCAGGGCCGGCGCCAGGATCAGCCGATGGCCCGTCTTGGCCCACGGCTCGTAGTCAAGCCCGCCCTTCAGCTGGCCTACCTTGTAGCAGGCGTAGGCTATGCCGGGTCCGTAGCTGATCGCCCGGTTTGCGGGGATGGTCCAGGGCGTGGTGGTCCAGACCACGACCGACGCGCCGACCAGCGAGGCGGCGCCCAGTGTCGGCGTTTCCCGCACCACTGGGAACTTCGCCCAGATCGTGGGCGAGGCGTGCTCGTGGTACTCGATCTCGGCATCGGCCAGCGCGGTGCGCTCGACGGGGCTCCACATGACGGGCTTGGAGCCGCGGTAGAGCTGGCCGCTCATCAGGAACTTGTGGAACTCCGCAACGATCGTGGCCTCGGAGCGATAGTCCATGGTGGCGTAGCGGTGGTCCCAGTCCGCCAGCACGCCCAGCCGCTTGAACTGCTCGCGCTGCACCCCGATCCACTCATCGGCATAGGTGCGGCAGCGGGCGCGGAACTCGGCCTTGGAGACCTCGTCCTTCCGCCGGCCCTTAGCGCGGAACTCCTCCTCGATCTTCCACTCGATGGGCAGGCCGTGGCAATCCCAGCCGGGGACATAGTCGACGTCCTTGCCGAGCGCGAACTGGGAGCGGACCACGAAGTCCTTCAGCAGCTTGTTCAGCGCGTGACCGATGTGGATGGCGCCGTTGGCGTAAGGGGGGCCGTCGTGCAGCACGAACAGCTCCGCGCCCGCCGCCTGCCGTGCGCGCCGCATCTTGCCGTAGAGGTCCTGCGCCGCCCAGTCGGCTAGGATCTTCGGCTCGAGCTTGGGCAGCCCGGCGCGCATCGGGAACTCGGTCTTCGGTAGAAAGACGGTGTCGCGGTAGTCGCGCGTGGGAGAGGGGCTCTGGTCGTCGGCCATGAGGAAGGTCTGGTCCAGCGGGCGTTCAGGGATGAGGGCGAAGGGCGTCCCGGCCAGAAGCGGGCCCGGCCGCCGCGTTACGCGGAGGGCCGGTCCAGCCTCAGGCCGGCTGAGTAATTCGCCGAACGGGTCCGCAGGATGTCGCCATAGGCGCGGTGTAGCAGACCGCGCCGCCCTGGTGAAGCTGGCCAGGCGACGAAGCGCTTACCCTGTCGCGCCCGTCCCGCTAACAGGCGGTCCATGACCGACGATCCCGTGCAGATCATCGCCCGAGGCCCGCGCGCCATCGCCGAGGCCGCCGCGCGCCAAATCGACGCCGACCCGCTGCTGGAGGGCGCCACCTACTCCATCCTGGAGGAGGACGAGGACCACGGCATCTGGCGCATCGACGCCTTCCCGACCGAGCCCGAGGAGGCGGAACGCCTGCGCGAGGCCCTCGCCGCTCAGGCCGGCCTGGCGGTCAGCGTGGAGGTGCTGGCCGATGCCGACTGGCTGGCCCTGGCGCTCTCGGGCCTCCCGCCGGTCCGGGCGGGGCGCTTCTTCATCTACGGCGCCCACGATCTGGGGCGGCGGCCCGGCAACACGGTGAACCTGCGCATCGAGGCGGGGGCGGCCTTCGGCACCGGCCATCACGGCACCACGGTGGGATGCCTCTGCGCCTACGACGCCCTGCTGAAGCGCCGGCGCTTCGCCAAGGTGCTGGACGTGGGCGCTGGCACCGGCGTGCTCGCCATCGCTGCAGCCAAGACCGGTGCGCGGTTGGCGCTCGGCATCGACATCGATCCCGTCTCGGTGCGGATCGGGCGGGAGAACGCGGTGTTGAACCAGGTGCGTGTCCGTTTCGTGCACGCCAACGGACTGCGGGAAGGGAGCGTGCAGGCGGCCGCGCCCTATGATCTGGTGTTTGCCAACATCCTGGCGCGGCCGCTGGTGTGGCTTTCCTCCGACATCCGCGCCGCCCTGAAGCCCGGCGGCCTGGCCGTCCTGTCGGGGCTGCTGCGCAGCCAGGAGCGCTTGGTACGCGCCGCCTATCTGGGACGAGGCTTCCGCGTAGAGCGTCGCTACCACCGCGACGCCTGGGCGACGCTGGTGCTGCGGCGAGGCTAG
>NZ_CAHJWH010000053.1 GCF_903642205.1 Caulobacter sp. S45
CACCAGCTTCGCTGGTCCCCCTCCCCCAGAGGGGGAGGATCGGCTGCGGCAAGGTTGTAGATGCTCCCCCTCTGGGAGAGCTGGCCGCGAAGCGGACTGAGGGGGCTTCGCGGCCGGCGGATCAGCTCTTCTTGTCGTCCTTGAAGGCCTCTTCGACCTCTTCCTCGGTGATGCGGGCCTTGGGGTCGCCGGGCTGGCCGAGGTTCTGCTCCTCGGTGCCGTCGCCGAGCACGCCGGGCTGGGAGCCGTCCTGCTTGGGATAGTCTTCGGACATGGCGTGGTCTCCTTTGGAGTTCGACGGTTCAACCCTCCAGGCGGGCGCGCCGTTCCGCTAGAGCCGCTGGGCGTGGGCGAGCTTCTCCAGCAGCCAGAGGCGGGCGGGGGGCGGGGGGCGGTTCAGGGGGCCGAAGATGAACTGCTCCAGGAAATAGCCGGTGAGAGCCAGGCCGTCGGCGATGTCGCCTTCGCCCAGGCCGCCCTGGGAGGAGAGCATGAAGGGGGGCAGGCGCAGCAGGCGGTCGGCGAAGGGGGCGCCGCCGGCGCGCGAGACCGCGCGGCCGGTGCGGGGGCTCACATAGATGAGGTCGTCGACCGCGCCGGTGGCGGCGCAGCGGGACAGGTCCAGGCCGAAGCCGAGCTCCTCCAGCAGGCCGGCCTCGAAGCGGACATAGATGGCGGGCCAGATCTCGGCTACGGCCAAGGCGGACGTGAAGGCCTCGAAGGCCAGGTAGGCGCCGGGGTGGGGCTCGCGCTCGGGCAGGGCGCCTTGCGCGACCGCGGCGGCGGCGGAGAGGCCCGCCAGCGCCAGAGCGTCGTCGAACAGGGCGGCGGGACCTTCGCCGAAGGGTTCGAGCCTGACCGAGCCCAGGTTCTCGGACGTACGGGCTCGGTAGGTGGCCATCACCCGGGCGCCCGGCTGGAGATAGGACTTCATCCGCCGCGAGGCGCCGCCGGCCACGTGGGCGGCGGTGCGGCCGTGCTCTTCGGTCAGCAGCTCCACCACCGCGCCGGTTTCGCCATGCAGGCGGGCGGAGAGGACGAAGGCGGGATCGCTCCACTCCATCGCGCGCTTAAAAGCGGTTCCGGGCGAAGTCGGCTGCGCGTTCGGTGTGGCCCTCATGCCAGCCGCTGGGCGCCGCGCCGTTGCGCCAGAAGGCTGAGACCAGGTTGGGCTTGAGGCTCGGCAGGGCGGCGGCCACCAGGAGAGCGCCGGCGATGAAGGCGGCCAGCACCTTCATGCCGTTGTTCACCACCGGCGGGGCGCCGCGGCGAACCCGGGCGTAGCAGTCGGCGCAGACCAGGTGCTCCACGATCTTGTGGCTGTAGCTGTAGCCGCCGGGGTCACTGGAGGGCGTCTTCAGGCGGCGGCGCTCCAGCCAGCTCTCCAGCCGGTCGGCCGGGCGGCGGCAGCGGGCGCACTGGGTCAGGGTCTGGGCGGGAGGCGGATGCGCCATGGTCAGCTCTCGTCCACGAGCTGAGAGTGAGGGGGACGAGGCGGGGTTTCAAGCGGAGCGGTGCTTTCACCTTCATCCTCCCCCGCGCAGCGGGGGAGGGGGACCACGCGAAGCGTGGTGGAGGGGGCTTGTAGGGCGCTGCGACATCAGACGTGGCGGCTAAGGAGCCCCCCTCACCCCGCTTCGCGCGGTCCCCTCCCCCCGCTTCGCAGGGGGAGATGAGAGAGGTTCACGCCTCGAAATCGAGCCCCATGTCGCGGTAGAGGTTGCGGTCCTCCGACCAACTCGGCGCGACCTTCACGTGCAGGAACAGGTGCACGGGGCGGTCCAGGATGCCGGCCAGGTCCTCGCGGCTCCTCGAGCCGATCCACTTCAGGGTCTGGCCGCGCTCGCCCAGCACGATGGGGCGCTGGTTCTCGCGCTCCACATAGATGGTCTGTTCGATCCGGGCCGAGCCGTCGGCCTTGTCCTCGAAGGCCGTGGTCTCGACCGACGCGGCGTAGGGCAGCTCCTCGTGCAGGCGGAGGTAGAGCTTCTCCCGGGTGATCTCGGCGGCGAGCAGGCGCACGGGCAGGTCGGCGGTCTGGTCCTCAGGGTAGAGCCAGGGGCCTTCCGGCATCAGCTCGGCCAGGCGGCGCTTGAGGTCGTCGACGCCAGAGCCGTTGTGGGCGGAGATCATGAAAGCCTCGCTGTAGGTCCCCTCGGCGAACAGGCGTTCGGAGAGGCCCAGCAGCTGATCGCGCTTCACCAGGTCGATCTTGTTCAGGGCCAGGATCGCCTGCCGCCCGGCGGCTCTGAGGCCCGCGGTGATGGTCGCGGTGTCCTGGACGGAGCGGTGCTGGGCGGCGGTGGCGTCGCCGCCGGTGGAGTGCAACTCGCCGGCCACGTCGATCAGGTGCACGACCATATCGGCGTCCTGGGCGCCGGCCCAGGCGCTGCGCACCATGGCGCGGTCCAGCCGGCGGCGAGGGGTGAAGACGCCCGGGGTGTCCACCAGCACGATCTGGCTCGACCCCTCCATGGCCACGCCGCGCACGGGAAAGCGGGTGGTCTGCACCTTCTGGGTGACGATGGAGACCTTGGCCCCCACCAGGCGGTTCACCAGGGTCGACTTGCCGGCGTTGGGGGCGCCCAGGATGGCGGCGAAGCCGGCGCGGGTCAGCCCGGATGCTTCGGGGATGTCGGTCACAGTCCCTCCCTGTCCAGCATGGCCGCAGCGGCGGCCTTCTCCGCGCCCTGGCGGGAGGAGGCCTCGCCCACGGCGGGCTCCACGCCCTGCACCCTGACCTCCACGACGAAGCGCGAGGCGTGTTGCGGGCCGGCGCGGCTGGTCACCGCGTAGGCGGGGCTGCAGCCGCGGGCGTGGGCCCATTCCTGGAGGCGCGTCTTCACGTCCTTGAGCCTCGCAGGGTCGAAGTCGTCGATGTCCTCGCCCCAGAGCGTGGCGATCACCGCGCGCGCCGCCTCCAGCCCGCCATCCTTGTAGACGGCGGCCAGCACCGCCTCGCAGGCATCGGCCAGGATCACGTCCTTGTCCCGGCCCCCGGCGTTGCTCTCGCTGCCGCCGAGCCGGAGCGCCGGGCCGAAGCCGGCGCGGCGGGCGACGCGGGCGCAGGCGGTGCGGCTGACCAGCGCGTTCAGGCGGATGGCCAGCTCGCCCTCGGCGGCGGTCGGCAGGTCGTCGTACAGTCGCTCGGCGATGACCAGGCCCAGCACCCGGTCGCCCAGGAACTCCAGCCGTTCGTTGTTGGCGGCGCCGGGGGTGCGGTCGCCGACGCTGCCGTGGACCAGGGCGTGTTCCAGCAGGGCCGGATCGCGGAACGTCCAGCCGAGGCTCACCTGCAGCTCGGCGACGGCGGCCGCGCGCCGGTCCACATGCGCCATCAGCCCAACGGGTGGAAGAAGCGGTCCCAGCGGGCGTCGGTCACCCACGTCCAGGGCTTCAGCAGCGACACGCCGGGCTTCCAGGAGAACAGGATGATGTCGGCGCGGCCCTCCAGGTTGTCGAAGGGCACGAAGCCGACGCCCAGGTCCTGCGAGACGAAGCGGTCGGTATCCCGGTTCCAGGGGCAGGACGAGGCGCCCGGCGGGATATCGCCCGGGTCGAAGCGGCTGTCCTCGGAATTGTCGCGGTTGTCGCCCATCATGAAGTAGCAGTTGGGGGGCACGACATAGACGCCGGTGTTGTCGGCCGGACCGTCCGGGCCGTAGCTGTTGGTGACGTAGGTCTTGCCGCTGGCGAGCGTCTCGCGGAAGCGCGCGACCGGGAACTCGCCCCCGAAAGCGGTCTGGTCGACGCCGGGCGCGGTCGCCTGGCGGGGGATGGGATGGCCGTTCACCGAGACGGCGCCGTGGATCACCTGGATCTTGTCGCCCGGCAGGCCGACCAGACGCTTGATGTAGTCCGTCTTGCCATCGTCGCGGGGCAGCTTGAAGACGATGATGTCGCCGCGGTGGGGCTGCTGGCCGAGCAGGCGCCCATGGCCGATGGGCGGGCTGAGCGGGATGGAGTGGCGGCTCCAGCCATAGGCGAACTTGGAGACGATGATGTAGTCGCCCTTGAGCAGGGCCGGCTCCATGGACTCCGAGGGGATGGTGAAGGGCTGGAACAGCACCACCCGCAGCACGAACGCGATCAGCAGGGCGTAGAAGACGGTCTTGCCGAGCTCGATCAGCTCATGCGCCGCCCCTCCCGTTTTGGCTACCTTGTGCTTGGCCAAGCGTGAGGACCCCTTCGGCTCGCCCGAGGCCGCGTCAGCGGCGGAAGTTTCGGGCGTTGCGGTCATGAGGTGCGGGCTCGGCGAAGCGGTCGATCGTTCCGCGACCGGTCTGCCTGCCTAAAGCGTCCACAGCATGGCGGCAAGGGTTGGGCGGAGGCGATGGTTGTCTTCTCTCCCCCTGCGTAGCGGGGGGAGGGGACCAGGCGAAGCCTGGTGAGGGGGACCTCACCGGCGCCCGCGGATCAACACCTAGCGGTGACGCCCCTCCGTCGCGGCGCTTTGCGCCGCGCCACCTCCCCCGCTTTCGCAGGGGGGGGAGATTAAGCGGAGAACAGCGGCGCCAGGGCCGCGCAGGCCGCTTCGCCCAGGTCCGGCCGCTTCAGCGCCAGCGCCACGTTGGCGCGGAGCCAGCCGATTTTGTCGCCGCAGTCGTAGGTCGCGCCCTCATACTCCAAGGCGTAGAAAGGCTGGATGGCCATCAGCTTGGCCATGGCGTCGGTCAGCTGGATCTCGCCGCCGGCCCCACGCTCCACCGTCTCCAGCACCCTGAAGATGGCGGGGTCGAGCACGTAGCGGCCGGAGATGAACAGGTTGGAGGGCTCGGTCCCCGGCGCGGGCTTCTCCACCATGCCGGTCATGCGGTTCAGCCGGCCGTCCTGGCCGTCGAGCGCCACGATGCCGTACTGGTGCGCCATGCCGGGCGGACAAGGCTCCACCACGATGATGTTGCCGCCCTCGGTCTGCTCGAAGGCGGAGATGGCCTGGGCGGTAGCGGTGGGGGTGGCGTCCATGATCATGTCGGGCAGCAGTACGGCGAAGGGCTCGTCGCCGATGATGTCGCGGGCGCACCAGACGGCGTGGCCCAGGCCCTTGGGCTCCATCTGGCGCACGTAGCTGATCTCGCCGGCGGTGGGCAGGTCGGCCATCAGCTCCTCCAGGATGGCGGTCTTCTTCTTGGCCGCCAGCGTGGCTTCAAGCTCCACGTGGTGGTCGAAATAGTTCTCCATGGCGCCCTTGCCGCGGCCGGTGACCAGGACGAAGTGCTCGATCCCGCTTGCCCGCGCCTCGGCCAGCACGTGGTGGATCAGCGGACGGTCGACCACCGTCAGCATCTCCTTCGGCACCGTCTTGGCGGCGGGCAGCATGCGGGTGCCGAGGCCGGCGACAGGCAGCACGGCTTTGCGGACGCGTTTCATCTGGGCTCCGTTAGGATGGGCGAGCCGGCTCTAGCAAGCCCTGCGCCACCCCGTCATTCGACGGTGACCGATTTCGCCAGATTGCGCGGCTGGTCAACGTCCAGGCCCTTGTGCACGCCTACATGATAGGCGAGCAGCTGGATCGCCGGGGCGAACACCAGCGGCGCCACCAGCGGGTCGCAGGCCGGGGCTAGCAGGGTGCGCATCGAGCCTGCAGCGTGGCGCGCCCCTTCCGCGTCGGTGATCAGCACTATGGGGCCGCCGCGGGCGGCGACCTCCTGCATGTTGGAGACGGTCTTCTCGAACAGGGCGTCTGACGGTGCGATGACGATCACCGGCGTCTCTTCGTCCACGAGTGCGATGGGGCCGTGCTTCAGCTCGCCCGCGGCGTAGCCCTCCGCATGGATGTAGCTGATCTCCTTCAGCTTCAGCGCGCCCTCCAGCGCCAGGGGGAAGGCCTGGCCGCGGCCGAGATAGAGCACGTCGCGGGCGCGGGCGAGATCGTGGGCCAGGGCCCGGGCCTCGGGCTCCACCGCCATGGCTTCGGTGATCAGGCGCGGCGCCTCCAGCAGAACGCCCACCAGCCGCGCCTCTTCGCCTGAGTCGATGCGGCCGCGACGGGCGGCGGCGGTGATGGCGAGCGCGGTCAGGGCGCAGACCTGGGCGGTGAAGGCCTTGGTGGAGGCGACGCCGATCTCGGTCCCCGCGTTGGTAGGCCACATGTGGTCGGCCTCCCGCGCCATGGAGGACTCGTGGGCGTTGACGAGCGCGGCGGTGGCCAGCCCTTGCGCCTTGCACCACTTCAGCGCCGCGAGGGTGTCGGCGGTCTCGCCGGACTGGGAGACGGCGAGCGCGAGAGTGAAGCGTGACAGGGCTGGTTCGCGATAGCGGAACTCTGAGGCGACCTCCACGTCCACCGCCAGCCCGGCTAGCCGCTCGAACAGGTACTTGGCGGTGAGCCCCGCATAGTAGGCGGTGCCGCAGGCCACGATCTGCAGCCGCTCCACGCCTTGGAAGTCGAAGCCGCCGGGCGCGTGCGCGGTGAGCGCCACGGGGTCGAGATAGGCGGACAGGGTGTGCTGGCAGGCGTCCGGCTGCTCGTGGATTTCCTTCTCCATGAAGTGGCGGTACTCGCCCTTCTCCACCAGGGCCGCGGAGGCCGGCACCACGCGCACCGGGCGGTCGGCGGTCGCGCCTGTCTCGTCGAAGATGCGGATGTCGGTCCGGGTGACGGCGACGTAGTCTCCGTCCTCCAGGTAGGCCACGCGGTTGGTGAAGGGGCCGACCGCCACCGCATCTGAACCTAGAAACATCTCGCCCTGGCCATAGCCGACCACCAGCGGCGGGCCGCGCCGGGCGCCCAGGATCAGGTCCGGCTCGCCGTCGATCATCACCGCCAGCGCATAGGCGCCTCGGAGCTGGTCCAGCGTCGTCTTGAAGGCGTCAAGTGGGGGCGCGAGGGCCAGTTCGTGGTCGAACAGGTGGGCGACCACCTCGGTATCGGTGTCGCTGTGGAAGGTCCGGCCCTCGGCTTGCAGGGCCGTCTTCAGCTCGGCGAAGTTCTCGATGATGCCGTTGTGGACCACCACCACCCGGCCGGCGCGGTGGGGGTGGGCGTTGCGCTCGATGGGGGCGCCGTGGGTGGCCCAACGGGTGTGGCCGATGCCGGCGACGCCATCCGCGGGGTTCTCCCGCAGCACGGCCTCCAGGTTACGCAGCTTGCCGGGCGCCCGGCGGATGGTGATCGCCTCGCCGTCGGCCGCCGCCACGCCGGCGCTGTCGTAGCCGCGGTACTCCAGCCGGCGCAGGCTCTCGATCAGCCGTCCGGTGACTGGCGTTCCGCCGACGATGCCGATGATGCCGCACATGGATGGCGCTTCCCCGGAGGTCCCGACGCGCCTCTTAGCATCAAGGTGTGAGCGGAGGCGTAAATCCGGGTTTCAGGGCGTTGCGCCGCCTGCGGCGGCCCCTTCAGTCGGCTTGGCCGAAGCTGGTGGAGGGGGCTGCGCCGCGGTTACCGCTTCTAAGCTCTCTTCTGGTAAGACGGCCCCACCATGAGCAAGCGCAGCTATTTCGGCACCGACGGCATCCGCGGCCAGGCCAACAAGCACCCCATGACCGCCGAGGTCGCCCTCCGTGTGGGCCTCGCCGCCGGCAAGCTGTTCCGCCGTGACCCTGAGCGCCGCCACCTGGTGGTGATCGGCAAGGACACCCGGCTCTCCGGCTATATGATCGAGCCGGCGCTGGTGGCGGGGTTCGCCAGCGTGGGCATGGACGTGCGCCTGTTCGGCCCGCTGCCAACGCCGGCGGTGGCGATGATGACGCGCTCCATGCGCGCCGATCTCGGCGTGATGATCAGCGCCTCCCACAACGCCTTCTCCGACAACGGAATAAAGTTGTTCGGCCCGGACGGCTACAAGCTGTCCGACGCCCGCGAGCTTGAGATCGAGGGCCTGATGGACGAGGGCCTGCAAGAGGGCCTCGCCGCGCCCACCGGCCTTGGCCGCGTCCAGCGCATCGACGACGCCCAGGCGCGCTATGTGGAGATCGCCAAGGCCACTTTCCCGCGCTCGCTGACCCTGGCGGGGCTGCGCGTGGTGGTCGATTGCGCCAACGGCGCCGCCTACAAGGTGGCGCCCACCGCACTCTATGAGTTGGGGGCCGAGGTGATCCCGGTGGGCGTGTCGCCCAACGGCTGCAACATCAACGACGAGTGCGGCTCGACCCACCCGGGAACGATGGCGAGGGCCGTGCGGGAGTACCGGGCGGACATCGGCATCGCGCTCGACGGCGACGCCGACCGCCTCTCCATATGCGACGAGCGCGGTCAGACCGTCGACGGCGACCAGATCATGGCCCTGATCGCCGGCGCCTGGGCGGCGGAGGGCCGGCTGAACGGCGGCGGCGTCGTGGCCACGGTCATGTCCAACCTGGGCTTCGAGCGGTTCCTGGGCCAGCGCGGCATCGCCATGGAGCGCACCCAGGTCGGCGACCGCTACGTGATGGAGCGCATGCGCGAGGGCGGCTTCAACCTGGGCGGCGAGGCGTCGGGCCACCTGATCCTGTCGGACTTCTCCACCACCGGCGATGGTCTGATCGCAGCGCTTCAGGTGCTGTCGGTGCTGGTCACCTCCGGCAAGCCGATGAGCGCGCTGGCCCGCCAGTTCGAGCCCGTCCCGCAGAAGCTGGAGAACGTCCGCTTCACGGGCCTCGAGCCGCTGAAGACCGGCCAAGTGCAGCAGGCCATCGCCGACGGCGAGCGCCGGCTGAACGGCTCCGGCCGCGTGCTGGTCCGCGCCTCAGGCACCGAGCCGCTGATCCGGGTGATGGCCGAGGGAGACGATGAGCGCCTGGTCGCCCAGGTGGTGCGCGATATCGCCAGTGCGGTGAAGGCCGCCGCCTGAGCGTCTGCGCGCCCTGCGCAGAGGGGCAAGGCGTCGCGCCTGCGCCTTCCCAGGTGCGTATCGGCCGCCAGTCGCTATGGTGCGCGACTGTCACCGGCGGTCAGCGAGGCTGAAGACCATGATCCCCTCCCTCGCCCCCGCGCCGCCGCAGCTCCGGTTCCGCAAGGTGCTGCTGAAGGTCTCCGGCGAGGTGCTGATGGGCGACACGCCCTATGGCATCGACATGAACACCGTCGACGGCGTGGCCCGCGATGTCGCCGAGATCGTCAAGCTGGGGGTGGAGCTCTGCCTGGTGATCGGCGGCGGCAACATCTTCCGCGGCCTGTCCGGCGCCGCCAAGGGCATGGACCGCACCAGCGCTGACTACATGGGCATGCTGGCCACGGTGATGAACGCGCTCGCCATGCAGAACGCGCTGGAACGCCGCGGCGTCGACACCCGCGTCCAGTCCGCCATCCCCATGGCCCAGGTGTGCGAGCCCTACATCCGCCGTCGCGCCGTGCGCCACCTGGAGAAGGGCCGGGTGGTGATCTTCGCCGCCGGCACCGGCAACCCCTTCTTCACCACCGACACGGCGGCGGCGCTTCGCGCCGCGGAGATGGGCTGCGACGCCCTGATGAAGGGCACCAGCGTGGACGGCGTCTATACCGCCGACCCCAAGCGCGATCCGACGGCCCTGCGCTACGACCGGCTGAGCTATCTGGAGGTGCTGTCTCAGGACCTGAAGGTGATGGACGCCTCGGCCATCAGCCTGATGCGCGAGAGCGGCATCCCCATCGTGGTTTTTTCCATTCGACGCCCAGGGGCGCTCGTGGACGTGATGCTGGGGCGCGGGGTGCATACGGTGATAACCGAGACGCCTCTCGCCGCCGTCTGAGACCGCGCTCAGCCTCCGCCAGAACCTGGACTTCCATCGCCTGATCGCCGAGACGTGAGCCCTATGAGCAAGCCCGACCTCTCCAAGTACGACGACCGGATGGCCAAGGCGGTGGACGCCCTGAAGGAGGAGTTCGGCGGCCTGCGCACCGGCCGCGCCAACGCGGGCCTCTTGGAGCCCATCACGGTGGAGGCCTACGGCTCCACCATGCCGCTGAACGCGGTAGGCTCGGTCAGCGTGCCGGAGCCGCGCATGATCACCGTCAGCGTCTGGGACAAGGCGCTGGTGATTCCCACCGAGAAGGCCATCCGCAACGCAGGGCTGGGTCTGAACCCGCTCACCGACGGCCAAGTGCTGCGCATCCCCATCCCGCCGCTCACCGAAGAGCGGCGGCGCGACCTGGCCAAGCTGGCCGGCAAGTACGCCGAGCAGCAGAAGGTCGCCGTGCGCAACGTGCGGCGCGAAGCCATGGAGGACCTGAAGAAGGCGCAGAAGGACGGCGCCATCTCCGAGGACGACTCCAAGAAGGCCGGCGACGAGGTCCAGGCCTTCACCGACGCGGCGGTGAAGCGCATCGACGACGCCTTGAAAACCAAGGAACAAGAGATCATGCAGGTCTGAGGGCCTGACGGGACGCGCAAAGCTTCAGGCTGTCGATTAGGAATGGGTGGGATGTCGCCGGTGTTGGGGTTGCGCGGAGGAGGAGCACGAGGGGACGCTGCGTCGACCCCGCCCCGCCACGTGGCCATCATCATGGACGGCAACGGCCGCTGGGCCAAGGCGCGGGGCTTGCCGCGGACCTTCGGCCACCGCGCCGGCATCAATGCGCTGAAACGTACGGTTGAGGCGGCGCCGGACCACGGGATCGAGTGGCTCACCGTTTTCGGCTTCTCCACCGAGAACTGGCGGCGGCCCGTCAGCGAAGTCACCGAGCTGATGAAGCTGATGAAGGCCTATGTCTCCTCCGACCTGGAGCGGCTGGAGCGCGAGGGCGTGCGGGTGCACATCATCGGCCGCCGCGACGACCTGGCCCCCGACATCCTTGAGGTGATCGAGCGGGCCGAGCGGCGCACCCGCGACAACGACCGCTTCCACCTGCAGGTGGCGTTCAATTATGGCGGCCGCTCGGACATCGCCGAGGCGGCGCGGCGCTATGCGCTCGATGTCTCGAACGGCCAGGCGACGCTGGAGATCGGCGAGGCGGAGTTCGAGCGCCGGCTGTCCACCGCCAAGGGTCCCGCGCCGGACCTGATCATCCGCACCTCCGGCGAGCGGCGGCTGTCCAACTTCCTGCTCTGGGAGGCCGCCTACGCCGAACTGGTGTTCCAGGACGTGTTGTGGCCCGACTACGGGAGCGGCCCTCTGGGCGAGGCGGTGGCGGAGTACCAGGCCCGCGAGCGGCGCTATGGCGGAGCCGAGATCGATGACGTCCTCGCCACCGGGTAGATCACGCCCGAGGCGCTTCGACTGGTCAAACCTTCGGCTTAGGGTTCTGTCGGCAGCGGTGCTGGCGCCGCTGGCGGTGCTGGCGGTCTGGATGGGCGGGCTGCCATTCCTGTTGCTGGTCTGGGGCGCCATCGGACTGCTGGCGCTGGAATGGGCCACCATGAGCGCGCCGGAGACGCCGATCCGCACGGCGGCGGTGATGGCCATCATGCTGTTGGTGGCGGCGGTCGCCGTGAAGGCTGGCTACTTCAAGTCGGCCTGGCTGGCGGTGGCGGTGGGCGCGGCGGTGGTCTGGGTCGTGGCCATGATCTGGCGGCGCGACGACGGGCCCATGCACGAGGCGTTCGGGGTGCTGTATCTCGGCGTGCCCATGGTCGCCCTGCTGTGGCTGCGGAGCGGCGCCCAGGGGCGGGATTGGACGCTGATGCTGCTGGCGGCGACATGGTCGTCCGACATCGGCGCCTATGCCGGGGGCACGTTGATCGGCGGGCCGAAGCTTTGGCCGCGCATCTCGCCGAAGAAGACCTGGTCGGGCTTCGCGGTGGGCATCGCTGCGGCCATGGTCGCCGCGGAGCTGGTGGCCATGGCCATGCCGCACCAGGGCGGCCTGGCGATCTCATGGGCCTGGGCGGCCGGGCTCGTGGTAGGCTTGGCCACCATGGCGGGCGACCTGTGCGAATCCATGCTGAAGCGCAGCTTCGGCGTGAAGGACAGCGGCAGCCTGATCCCCGGCCACGGCGGCCTGCTGGACCGGGTGGACGGGCTGATGTTCGCCGCCCTGGCCATGGCGGCGGTGCGATTTGCGCTGCGGTTTGGAGTGGCTTTCTGATGTCGCCTAGGTCCATCGCCATCCTGGGCTCCACGGGCTCCATCGGCGTCTCCACCCTCGACCTGCTGGAGAAGTCCGGCGCGGAGGTGCGGATCGAGGCGCTGGCGGCGGGGCGTAACGTCGCACGCCTGGCCGAACAGGCGCTGAGGTGGCGGCCTAGCATGACGGTCGTCGCGGACGAGTCCTGCCACGCCGAGCTGCGTGAGCGGCTCGCCGGATCGGGCCTGGAGACCGCCGCCGGAGAGGCCGCGGTGGTCGCCGCCGCCGAGTCCGCCGGCTGGGTCATGGCCGCCATCGTAGGCGCCGCAGGCCTGCGCCCGACGCTCGCCGCGGCCCGCAAAGGGGTCACCATCGCCTTGGCCAACAAGGAAAGCCTGGTCTGCGCCGGCCCCGCCCTGCTCGCCGCGTCCAAGGTCGCGGGCGGCGTCGTGGTGCCGGTTGACAGCGAGCATTCCGCCATCTTCCAGGTGCTGCAGCCGGACTGCGCCCACCGGGTGAAGCGGCTGATCCTCACCGCCTCGGGCGGCCCGTTCCGCACCTGGAGCAAGGCGCAGATGCAGGCTGCGACACCGGAGCAGGCGGTCGCCCACCCGAATTGGTCGATGGGCGCCAAGATTTCGGTCGATTCCGCCACCATGATGAACAAGGGGCTCGAGATGATCGAGGCCTCCTACCTGTTCGCCACCCCGGAACCCAAGGTCGACGTCATCGTGCACCCCCAGTCGGTGATCCACAGCCTGGTCGAGTACCAGGACGGCTCGACCCTGGCCCAGCTCGGACCGCCCGACATGCGCGCGCCCATCGCCTGCGCACTCGCCTGGCCGGACCGGCTGCCCTGGCCGGCGCCTGGTCTCGACCTGGCCCAGGTGGCGACCCTGACCTTCGAGGCGCCCGATCCCGACCGGTTCCCGGCGCTCAGGATCGCGCGCACGGCGCTGCGCATGGGCGGCGGCGCGCCGGCGGCGCTGAACGCCGCCAACGAGGTAGGCGTGGCGGCCTTCCTGGATCGGCGGATCGGCTTTCTGGACATCGCCGACACGGTGGAGCGGACGCTGGAGCGGATGGACCGCGACGGCGATCTCGCCCCGTCCCAGAACGACCCCATCGACGCCGCCTTCGTCGTGGACGGTCGGGCGCGGCAGGTGGCCTCGCAATTGCTGCAGTCCTTAACGCTTGTGAACTAAGCGAGACAGGAGCCAGGACGCCGCCATGATCGCTTCCCTCTACAGCCTCCTCACCACGTTGGTCCCCTTCATCTTCGTGCTGACCCTGGTCATCACCGTCCACGAAATGGGGCACTTCCTGGTGGCGCGGTGGCTGGGGGTGGCGGTGGACCGCTTCTCCATCGGCTTCGGAAGAGCCATCGCCAGCTGGCGGGACAAGAGCGGGGTGGAGTGGCGGGTCGGCTGGATCCCGCTCGGCGGCTATGTCCGCTTCGCCGGTGACGCGGACGCCAGCTCCTCGGTGCCGGACGCCAACAGCCTGGCGGAGATGAAGCTGCGCATCCAGGAGCAGCAGGGCGCAGGCGCCGAGCGGCGCATCTTCCATTTCAAGCCGGTCTGGGTGCGGGCGCTCGTGGTGATGGCGGGACCGCTCGCTAACTTCATCCTGGCCATCACCCTGTTCGCGGTGCTGCTCAGCGCCATCGGCGAGACGACGCTGGCGGCGCGGGTCGCCGGCCTCGACCCGAAGGGGCCGGCGGCGCGGGCGGGCTTCAGGGCCGGCGACCTGGTGCTGCGCGCCGACGGCCAGCACATCGACGACTTCATGGCTTTCAAGCAGTTCGTGGCGCTGCGCAGCGGCGAGCCGATCGCCTTCGCCGTGCAGCGCTGCGCGGCGGTGGTGGACCTTGTCGCCACCCCGGAGCGGCGCTCGCAGGTCGACCCGCTGACCCACAGTTCCTCGGGCCTGGGCTATCTCGGCGTGCTGAGCTCCACCAGTCTGAACGACGTCATGCGCCGGCGCTACACGCCCGTGCAGGCGGTGCGGACGGGCGTGGAGCGCACCTGGGGCATCGTGGACACCACGGTGGTCTACCTGTCGCGCCTGATCCGCGGCAAGGAGTCCGGCGACCAGCTCGGCGGGCCGCTGCGAATCGCGTCCACCGCCGGCGCGGTGGCCAAGGCGGGAGCCGCCGGAGCGTCCGATCTTGGCGGCCGGCTGCTCGGGGGCTTCAACGCGCTGCTGTATCTCGCCGCGGTGTTGTCGGTGGGCATCGGCTTCATGAACCTGTTGCCGATCCCCGTCTTGGACGGCGGCCATCTGGTCTTCTACGCCTACGAGGCGCTGGCGCGGCGACCAATGGCCGCGCGCATCCAGAGCGTCGGCTACCGGGTCGGCCTTGCCTTGCTTCTGAGTTTCATGCTGTTCGCCACCTGGAACGATCTGCAGCGACTGAACGTGTTCAAATTCTTCGGCGGCCTGTTCTCCTGAGCCTCCGCCGCGCACGGTAACCCTGAATGCTTGAAGCCTTTCCGCGCCGCGTCGCGCTCCTGACCGGCATGGCCCTGCTCCTGGGGTCCAGCGTCCTGTCCTCGCGCGCCTACGCTCAGGGCGGCATCCAGGACCCGGCCCCCCTGACCGGGCGGCAGAGCCCCAACACGCCCTCTCCCGCCCCCGACACCGGCGCGACCTCGCCCGATGTCGCGCCCCAGCCGACCGCCCCGCCCACCACCGGCTCCGCCGGCCCGCTCACCACCACTTCCGCCGCCGGCCCTCAGACCGGGATCGTGCGCGCCATCAAGGTGGAGGGCAACGAGCGGATCGAGGCCGACACGGTGGCCTCCTACCTGCCCATCGCCATCGGCGACACGGTGGACCCGGAGCGGCTCGACCTCGCGATCAAGACCCTGTTCCGCACCGACCTGTTCGCCGACGTGGGCCTGTCGCTCCAGCCTGACGGGACGCTGGTGGTGCGGGTGGCGGAGAACCCGATCATCAACCGGGTGGTGTTCGAGGGGAACAGCGCGCTCGCCGACGACAAGCTGCGCGACGAGATCACCATCCACCCGCGCGGCATCTTCACCAAGGCCAAGGTCCAGGCCGACGTGCAGAAGATCGTGGAGCTCTACAGGCGATCAGGCCGCATCTCCGCCACCGTGACGCCCAAGATCGTCGAGCTGCCGCAGAAGCGGGTCGACCTGGTGTTCGAGATCAAGGAAGGCCCCAAGACCGGCATCATCCGGGTCAACTTCCTCGGCAACCACGTCTTCGCCGACGATGCGCTGCGCGATGTCGTGGTGACCAAGCAGTCCACCTGGTACAAGTTCTTCGCCTCCAACGACAACTACGACCCCGACCGGATCGAGTACGACCGCGAGCAGCTGCGCAAGTACTATTCCAACCGCGGCTACTACGACTTCCGCGTCAACTCCTCCATCGCCGAGCTGCAGACTGACCAGCGCAACTTCGCCATCACCTACACCATCGACGAGGGCGCCAAGTACAGGTTCGGCCGCCTGCGCGTCACCACCGACCTGAAGCGGCTGAACGCCAACGTGCTGCGCCAGATCCTGCCGATCCACGAGGGCCAGACCTACGCCGGCGACAAGATCGAGGCGGCGGTGGACAACCTGACCTTCGCCGCCGGCGCCGCCGGCTTCGCCTTCGTCGACATCCGGCCGCGCTACAGCGCCAACCGGGCGACCCACACCGTGGACGTGACCTTCGACGTGCGCGAGGGCCCGCGGGTCTATGTCGAGCGCATTGACATCGTGGGCAACACCCGCACCGTCGACCCGGTGATCCGGCGCGAGATGCGGATCGCCGAGGGCGACGCCTACAACCGCGTGCTGGTCGACCGCTCCAAGACCGAGGTGAAGCGGCTGGACTTCTTCAAGACCGTCGACATCACCCAGCAGCCGGGCTCCGCGCCCGACAAGACCATCCTGCAGGTGAAGGTCCAGGAGCAGGCCACCGGCGAGCTGTCGCTGGGCGCCGGCTACTCCACGCTTGACAAGCTGATGCTCGACTTCGGCGTCAGCGAGCACAACTTCCGCGGCGAGGGACAGGACCTGCGCCTGCGCGCCGAGGTGGGCTACCTGACCCAGGACATCGACCTCAGCTTCACCGAGCCGCGTTTCCTGGGCCGCGATCTGCGCGCCGGGGCCAGCATCTTCGACCTGCGCACCGACTATTCCCAGTACACGGGCTTCGTGGAGTCGTCGGCCGGCGCCTCCTTCCACCTATTGTTCCCGCTGAACATCAACGCCACCCTTTCTCCGCACTACACCATCAGCCAGAACCAGGTCAGCGCAGACGAGGGAAATTGCGAGAGCGGCTCCATCTCCATCGTCATCTGCGACCAGCGCGGAACCTACCTGAAGTCGGCGCCCGGCTACGACCTGGTGCTGGACCTCCGCAACGACCCGCTGCATCCCACCCGCGGCTTCACCGCCCAGCTCAGCCAGGACCTCGCCGGCGTGGGCGGCAGCGTGCGCTATCTGAGCACCCACGGCCTGCTCACCACCTATTACGGCTTCACGCCGGTCTGGGTGCTGACCGCCAAGGCCGACGTCGGCTACATCGACGGCTGGGGCGGCGACGACATCCGCATCAACGACCGCTTCTTCAAGGGCGGAAACACCTTCCCCGGCTTCCAGATCGCCGGCATCGGGCCGCGCGACACCGAGTTCGACGAGGCGCTGGGCGGCAACCTCTACGCCATCGGCGAGCTGTCGCTGGCCTTCCCGAACTACCTGCCCGAGCAGTACGGCATCCGCACCTCCTATTTCCTGGACGCCGGTACGCTGGGTGAGCTGGACAAGAGCGTGGTGAGGACCAGCACCTTCATCCGCGACGACTTGGCGCTCCGCGCCTCCACCGGCATCAGTGTATTCTGGACCTCACCGCTCGGACCGATCCGTCTCGATTTCGCCCAGGTGATCAAGAAAGAGACCTACGACCGGACCGAAGCCTTCCGCTTCTCAACCGCAACCCAATTCCAGTGAACATGAACAAGAACCTCTTCGGCGCCACTGCCGCCATCCTCGTGCTCGCGACCGCCGCGGGCGCGCACGCCC
>NZ_CAHJWH010000054.1 GCF_903642205.1 Caulobacter sp. S45
TTGGCCTTGAACTCAGCAGATTACCGCCTTCCGCTCCCCCGTCATCGGGTCCGTCCTTCCTCTCGGTCGAACCCACCTCAACCCCCTGTCCGATTTCTGGGGACCAGCTTAGTTCGCTGCTGATGCAGGCGTGGTTGATCAGACACTCAAAGACGCTTCTGACTGTATGATAGGCATTGCAGGCGACGGCCCGGACAAACATTGAGAGGTTTGTCATGCCGACATCCTGTGCGCGATAGGCCGCTGCCGACACGTTGGACCAGGTCGGTTAGATTGGCTCGCAGGCGCCGGGATGCGGCGTGCTGGCTCCCCTGAACGTGGCGCCAAATTTGATGAAGCGTTAGTGCAATATGCCGTATTGACCCGAAGCGGGCCAGGTTCGAAGGGTGCGGCTAGCGAGTAGATGGGGGCTTCGATGAGGCGAATGCGGTTGGGGATGTTGATCCTAGTGGGGGTTGGCCTTCTGGCCGCGTGCGCCGAAGGCCCCGCGGCCCCGACCATGGTGGGAAGTGTCACGAGCGCCCGCGCGCCGAACGGCGGCTATTCACTAGGGCCTGGCGATAAGCTCCGGTTGATTGTGTTCGGCGAGGACAACCTGTCTGGTGAATTCTCCGTCTCCGCCTCCGGTCTGCTTGCCTTTCCGCTCATAGGTGAAATACCTGCAAAAGGGCGCACGGTTGAGGAAGTGCGCGCAGACGTCGAGCAGAAGCTTGACGTTCGATACGTCCGCAAGCCTCGGGTTAGCCTCGAGATCATAACTTATCGGCCCTATTACATCCTGGGCGAAGTCAATAAACCTGGCGAATACCCATTCGAGCCGGACCTGACCGTATTGGCGGCAGTCGCATCCGCCCAGGGCTTCACCTACCGTGCCAATGTCCGGAGGGTCTTCATAAAGCATGGCGGCGAAGGCGGAGAAGCTGTCTTTTCGCTGACCGGCGATCTGGAGGTTCGGCCTGGCGACGTCATCCGCGTCAGCGAACGCCACTTCTAACGGTCGGCGATCCGTGAAACGTCTTTTTTCGGGCGCGGTGACGGTCTTCGTCTCCACCCTCCTTTACGTGATGGCCGGTTCCTTGGCCCGTGCTCAGACCCTAACCGAGGACGTGATCCCCGAAAATTTCATCCGCGACCGCAGCGTCGGTGTCCTTGAGCGGAAACGTCCCGGCTACGACGCCATACCCGTGCAAGTAGGTTCCTTCGATCTCCTCAGCTCCCTTGATGCCGGGGTGGTCTACGACAACAACATTCTTGCCCGATCAGACCTCAAGGAAGCCGATGAAATCGGTGTCGTCGGGGGCAAAGCCCAGCTGATCTCGAATTGGGCTTCCAACAGCCTTGAACTGGATGCCCACGCGGAGCACGACGGCAACGTACATTACGGATCAGAAAGCGAGACGATTGGCGGCGTCGCCGCGCTCGGCCAGCTTGATATCAGCCGTGACCTGCAACTTCGTGGGCGTATCGGTTTCGATCATCTCTTCGAGCCGCGTCTCTCCTCCGGGGCGCCGACCTTCACGCGCAATCCGGTGGAGTACAATCGCGGCATTGCGGAGATCGCGGCCCTCAAGACGTTTAATCGGCTGACGCTCGAGCTTGCTGAGAACCATCGCACGCTGCACTACGACAATGCGCAGGACCTGACCGGGGCTGTAGTGGCTCAGGGCTATCGCAACGAGGATCGGGACAGGATCACGGCGAGAGCCGATTACGCCGTCAGCCCGGACACGGCGGTCTTCGTTCAGGCGGTCGGCTCGTTCCGCAATTTCCCGAGTCGAACCGGTCTTCCGGAAGACTTGAACCGGAACTCCATCGGGGGCGAGGTCGCAGGCGGAGTGCGATTGGATCTGCCCAAGCTCGTCAGCGGGGAGGCGGCTCTTGGCTACATCGTCGAGACCTTCAACGACCCGCGCATTGCGAACGCCTCCGGCTTCGGCGCACGTGGGCGGCTCGAGTTCTTCCCGACCGGGCTCACCACGGTGACCTTCGACGGATTGAGGGAGTTCACCGACTCGGCGTTGGCCCTAAGCCCGCTGGTGCTTTTCTCAAGCGCCGGGGCTGAGGTGGACCACGAGCTCTATCGCAACATCATCCTCACCGGCCGCTTCAACTATCAACAGGATCAGTATCTGAACATTAACCGGCGTGACAACCGGCCCTCGGTTACGCTGGGCGTCAACTATCTGATGAATAGGCGGGCATACTGGAAATTGAGCGACACGTTCCTGCGCCAAGACTCTACGTCGAACGACAAAAGTCAGACCTATTCCGATAACCAGCTCACCCTCGTCTTAACCCTGAATTATTGAAGATTGCAGCCATGAACAACGCGTCATCCCTGGCGACGCCGCTGCCGAGACCGGCTGAGGCGAGCCCCGCGACAGAGTTCAACCCGCGCAAGCTTGCCGGCGTGTTGCGTCGGCGCTGGCGCCCGGCCGCCGTGGTCGCAATCGTCGTGGCGACGGCGGTGGTGCTGGTGATCGCCCTGCAGAAACCGACTTACAGCTCCACCTCCAGCGTCCTGATCGCGACCCATGATCAGCAGCAGGTGACCTCCGACGACAAGGCCGACAGCGCCCCGCCGCCGACCATCGACAGCCCCGCGGTCGACACGCGCGTGGAGATCCTGCAGAGCCGCGCGCTCGCGCAGGAGGTTGTCAACCGGCTTCATCTCGAACGAGACCCGGAGTTCAATCCGGCGGCCGATCCAAACAAGCGGCCAAGCCTGCTGCACGCCATCCGCCAGGCGATCCTGCCGCCGCGTCCTAGGTCGGCTGCGGAAAACGCCCATCAGACGGCTGAACAGGTCGTCACCACCCTCATGCACCACGTCAAGGTGCGGCGGGCAGGGCTGACCTATGTCATCGACATCAAGGCCAACGCCGAGACAGGGGAGCAGGCGGCGGCCATCGCCAACGCCTATGCTGATCATTTCATCGCTGACCAGCTCAGCGCGCGCACGGATCAGGCCGCTCAGACGGCCGCCGACATCAGCCCGCGCCTGGCCGCACTAACGCGCGACGTCCAGCAGGCCGATGACGCGGTTCAGATGTACAAGATCCGAAACGGCCTGCTCAGCGCCAACGGCGCCACGTTGGCCGAACAGGAGGTCTCCAACTACGACCAGCAGCTAGCCCTCGCCCGTGCGGACAACGCCGAAAAGCAGGCGCGCCTGGATGCGGCGCGAGGTCAGGTCCAGCACGGAGGCAACGGCGAAGACGTGGGCGCCGCGTTGTCGTCGGACACCATCCGCACTCTACGCGCTCAGGAGGCCGACGACAGCCAGCGCTTGGCCCAGCTCTCCGGCCACTACGGCGACGAGTACCCTGACGTCGTCAAGGCGCGTCAGGAACTCCAAGACACCCGCGCTCAGATCAATCTGGAAGTCCAGCGGATCATGTCGAGCCTGAGCGCCGACGCCCAGGCGTCGCGTCAGCGGCTGGCTTCCCTGCAAGGTACCCAGAACGCCGCGACGGGAACCCTGGCTTCAAACAACGCCGCCCAGGTCGAGCTTCAGGACCTGCAGCGCAAGGCCGATGCGGCTCGGCTGATCTACCAAGCCTACCTGAACGCCTCCAAGGATACGACGTCCCAGCAGGGGACCTTGCAGCCGGACGCGCGGGTGGTGTCACGCGGCCAAATTCCAGCCGTTGCGGAATGGCCCAAGATGAGCGTAGCGCTCATCGGCGGCGTCACCTTGGGCCTGCTCTGCGGGCTGGCCGCCATCGTGGTGCTCGAAATGTTGAACACCGGGCTGGAAACGGCCTCCGAGATGGAGCGGCGGCTGGGTCTGCCTTCCGCCGGCGCCGTCCCCCTGCTGGACTCGGTGGCGACCGGACGCGGGCGCAAGACCTCGGCTCATCTCTACGTTCCCGAGCACCCCTTCTCCGCCTTCGCCGAGGCCTTCCGCAGCCTGCGCGCCTACGTCATGCTGGCCAAGGGTCCGGCGGGCGTGCCCAGGACCATCGCGATCACCTCCGCCCTTCCGGGCGAGGGCAAGAGCCTGACCGCTTTCTGCCTGGCCCAGACGCTGGCGCTGGGCAGCCAGCTCACCGTGCTTGTGGATTGCGACCTGCGCCGGCGCGGCGTGTCGAACCTCTCGGGTGGCAGCAACTGGGGCCTGGTCGACGTGCTGGAGGGGCGAGCCACGCTGGAGGAGGCGCTGGTCCGCGACGAGCGCTCAGGCGCTTTCATCCTGCGGGCCGCGCGGAGCGGGGAACTGCAGCCCGACGTGTTCACGCCCGCCGCCCTTGATCGCCTGCTGGCCATGCTCTCGAAGTTCGAGGTGGTGGTGCTGGACACCGCGCCGGTGCTCGCGGTCGCCGAGACCCGGCTGATCGCAAGCCGGGTCGACGCAGTCCTGATGCTCACCCGCTGGCGTCGCACCCCGGTCGCCGCCAGCCGCTCGGCGCTGGACCTGCTGCTGGAGAGCGGCGCCAATGTGCTGGGCGTAGCCCTTACCCAGGTCGACCTCCGCCGCATGACTCAGGCCGGCTATGGCGACCGCTACGGCTACACCCGCGCGGTCCGCAGCTATTATGTCGACTGACTAAGGGGCGCACCGCATCCTGCAGCACATGCGGCTGGAGGCGGCGGTGCGCGCCGCCGAGGTCCAGGGTCGACGGAGAGAGCGAACCAAGCCCGCGTCAGTGTTCGTCGCGCGCCAAGCTCTCGAAGGCGGTCAGCGTCTCTGACGAGATCGTCTTGCCGGCCGTGGCGATGTTTCGCTTCACATGCTGGGCGTTGACGGAGGAGAAAAGCACCAAGCCCCCCGGGTTGGACGCCAGGGCGTGGCCCAGGAACAGCTCCGCCAGAACGGCCGGCTCGGCGACGTTCATGCCGAGGCGCTGGCTCCAGACGCTTGCTCTGTCTGGCATGGTCTTCAACCGCTGAGCCAAGGCGCGAAAGCGCGTCCCCATGGCGGAGTGAATCGCCAGAGGCGCATCGGTCAGGGCCCGTATCGAAGACAGGTTGTCGTTCCACACGCTGCTCGCAAATTGAACGAGCTCGGTGGGCGTCTCTTTCCGCTGGACCAGACTGCGCGTTTGCGGCGGGTCGGTGGCGATGCCGACGTGACGCGCCTTACCCTCCCGCTGCAACGTTTGTACCGTGTCCAGCAGATCATCGGTCAAATCCGCCGGATCGAGGTCGTGCAGCAACAGGATGTCCAGATAGTCCGTCCTGAGTTCCTGCAGGCTTGCTTCCACGCTGGCCGTCAACGCTTTCCGGGAAAAGACGTTGAACTCGGGTTCGCAGAAGGCGGGCGGCTTGAGCCAGGTCTGCGACCCCGGCGCCGTCCGATGAGCAAGGGCGTAGGCCTTGCGAAGTCCCCGGGCGACCGGGGAACGGCTCGGAGGAAGTATTCCAGCCTTGGAGACGATCACCATGTCGCTCCTGCGCCGGGCCGCCAGACTTCCAAGTACAGCTTCCGCTCGCCCCTCGCCGTACATGCGGGCGGTATCGAAGTAACGCACGCCGGCGTCTAGCACCACCTCAAGCAGCCGTTCGCCATCGGACGCATCAAAACCCTTGCCGACGAGCGAGGCGCAGCCGAAGCCGAGCCGCACCGCGCCCGGTTGCTCCAAGCCGAGTTCGTCGCGTAGTCTCATGCGGGGAAGACCTGGATAGCTGGAGTGGCGAGGCGCGGCTTTTGCGCTGTGACAAGGCTATACCAGTTCCCCTCCCCGTGAGCTACGTCCGGCCGCGGTAGCGCCGGCAATGGAGGCAGCGTGATCTCAGATCTAAGGACGCTTGGCGACGGGCAGGCGCTGGAGGCCGACATCTGCATCGTCGGCGCCGGCGCGGCGGGCATCAGCATCGCGCAGGCGCTGGTCGGCACGCACTTGGATCTGCTTCTGCTCGAAAGCGGAGGCTTGGCGGACGAGGCGCAGACCCAGGCGCTGTATCAAGGCGAAAGCATCGGCTACCCGGTCACCTTGGATGAGGGCCGATATCGCGTGTTCGGAGGTTCGACCAGCCGGTGGACCGGACGATGCGCCAAGCTCGACGCCATCGACTTCGCCGACCGTCCCTGGGTGCCGTACTCGGGTTGGCCGATCGCGCTGGAGGACCTCGAAGCCTGGTATGAACTGGCCCGTCCCTTGTGCGGCTTTCCAGAAGCCTGGGGTACGAACGCGGAGGCCGGGCGTAGCGCCGGGGCGCTGCCCCTGCCGCTGGACCCGAGCAAGGTGGAGCCCTTCACTTGGCGCTACGCGCCTCAGGGCAATCGCGTCTACATCAACTGGGGCAAGCGTCACCACAGCGCGCTTGAGCAGGCGGGCAACGTCAAGGTTCTGCTGGGCGCGAACGTGACCTCGCTGGCGTTCGACGAAGGCGGCGAGCATCTGCGCGAGCTTGTCGTCCGCAGCACCACGGGCGCCACCCGGGTCGTGCGGGCGAAGGCCTTCGTCCTGTGCTGCGGCGGCATCGAGAACGCCAGGCTCCTGCTGGCCAACGGCGGCGATCGTCTGGAGGGCGGGCGCCGTGCGCTCGGGCGCTTCCTGATGCAGCATCCGCGCGGCCAGACCGCCTCCATCGCAGCAAGCACGGCGAACTCGGAAAAGCTGCAGGACAGCTTGAACATCTTCGCGACGTTCGGGGGCGTCCAGTACGAGTTCGGCATGGCGCTGCCCGCACCCGTCCAACGGGCGGAAGGACTGTTGAATGCAAGCATGATCGTGACCTACGAAGCCGAGCCGGCTTCCGCGTGGGAGAGCGTCAAGGCGTTTGGCTCCCATGTCCGCGCGCGCGAGCTGGGGGCGGCAGGATCGAGCCTACTGGCCGCCGCCGTCGATCCGGCGGCCATCGGGCGCAACCTGTGGCGCCGGGGCGTCCAGCATCGGCACGCCATGCTGAAGACCCGCAGCATCGGCCTGCTCGTCGACCTGGAGCAGACTCCGGACCCCGCCAGCCGCGTCACCCTGTCCGATCAGACGGACAGGTTCGGTATGCCCCAGGCGCGGGTCGATTGGCGCATCTCCAAAGACGAGCGGCGGACGGCCGCCCGGTTCTGCGAGCTGGTGGCGGGCGAGATGGGCAGACTCGATCTGGGTCAGGTGACACCGGAGCCCTGGCTGAGCGAGGAAGGCGCGCTAGGCCCGCGGGACCTGGAGGGGACCTACCATCACATCGCGACGACCCGCATGTCCGCGACGCCGGAGACCGGCGTGGTGGATGCGGACTGCCGGGTGCACGGGGTGGACAACCTGTTCATGGCGGGCTGTTCCGTCTTCTCCACAGGCGGCCACGCCAATCCCACCTTCACCATCGTCGCTCTCGCGCTCAGGCTGGCCGACCACCTGAAGCGAAGCATCAACTGAGCGCCTACGCGCTTGCGCGCTCAAACGGCGTGGCTGGGCTCCATGACCGAGAGGCGACCCGCAGCCGTCGCAGGATCGCGACGTTTCAGCCCGTAGCCACAAAGGGCGTAGATGAGCGTCGTATAGATGTACATCGGCTCCACGGACATATCCACGGTGGAGCGGATCACGAAGATGACGGCCGTCACGGCGAGGAAAGCCTCGACATGGTCAGGCCGGCTCAACTCCCGGCCGAGCAGGCGCAGGAAGGCGGGGACCGTCGCCAGGGCGAGCAGCGCCAGGCCGGTCACGCCGAGGTCGACCGTGATCTCACGATAGGTGTCCTGGAAGCCGAAGCCGCGGGCGTCGGTCACGTTCACCGACCGCAGCAGACCGATGGCGTTGGTGTCGCCGGAGGTCCAGAAGGCCTTGTAGCCGTGACCGAGGACGGGGCGCTGGGCGATGGCGTCGCTCGCCACCGACCACAGCAGGGTGCGTCCCGTCAGGGTGGCGTCCTTGTGCAGGACGTCGCGTCGGAAGCTGTCGAGGCCGCCGCCGCCCACCGCAAACACCCCTGCGACCGCGAGACCGAGCGCAGCCACCCCGGTCGCGATCAGCAGCCACGCGCGCAGCGACGGCGCGGTCGCGCGATAGACGACGAAGCCGATGAAGAGCGCCGCCGCCAGGGCCGCGGTGAGCACCCCGGTCGCGGACTTGGTCACGAGCACCAGATAGGCGCCCACGACCAGGGCGGGGAGGGTGAGCGCGCGCCAGCCCAGGTGACGTTCCCGATCGACGCCGACCGCCAGGGCCGTGGAGATGAGCATCTGGCCGACATAGGACAGCTGGTTCTTCGAGCCGGTCAGCCCCACCAGCACCATCCCGTCTGCCGCCGGGCCGGTACGGCGGGAGGCGATGCAGACCAGGGCGAATAAGAAGGTTGCCCCGAACAGCAGCAGTACGAAGCGGCGCGGCGGGACCAATGCCGCGATCGCCACGCCCCCGAGGCAGGTCAGCGCCAGTTGCAGGCTGTAACGGGCTGTCCCGAGCGGATCCGACGACCAGAAGATGGAGATGATGGCCCAAGCGGGGAGGAGCAGCAACGGCCAGGACGTTGGGACCGACTTGGCCAAGACGGGCGCTGCTAGCAAAAGCAGTACAGCCGCGCAAAGCGCATCGGCAACGAGCAGCGCCGGTCCTCCGAACTGGGAGTTCTCAAGGAAGAGGAAAAAGCCAACGAGGAGCGTGCCCCATGTCTCGAGGCTTGGCCGCGCCACCCGTTCATCTAAATGTTGCGATAGCTGTGTCATAATTTCGCCTTGCAGGGCTGACCGGCAAAGGGGTAAGCCGCCTGCCCGATTAAGCCGAGCGCATGCCCCATAAAACCGTCAAGCTCCAGTCTTAGTGGTTTTTACAACCTCACTTCCTATCCAAGCTTAAATGGTATGGGCGTACTTTGCGCTACGCTTCGGAACGATATGGAAGGCTTGGCGGCAAAACACCGGTATCCCTAGCCAGCTGACGGGCGTAGCTGAGGGATGGAGGGGCTGTTTCCCCCCTATGCCTGAGTTGAAGTCGCGAGGGGGTTCGGTCATTGACCCCAGCGGTCGTTTTCAAGGGGTGATTTTGGCACAACTTGGCACGTTTCTCCTAAGCCATCTGCGTAGGCGCACCTCGGACGGTCGCTATCGTCCTGAGGTCGACGGGCTCCGATTCGTCGCCATCGGCGTGGTGATCGTCGGCCACCTGCTGGAACGCAGCCTGCGAACCTATGGGGCGCCGCAGTCCGCATCGACCCGCGGGGTGATCGATCTGCTGGCCAAGCCCGGCCCCGGCGTCCTGCTGTTCTTCGCCATCAGCGGCTTCATCATCGCTTCCCAGTTCCTCAAGCGCCCGAGCAACCCGCTGGAGGCCGCCTCGCTCAAGCGGTACTTCAAGCGTCGGGTATTGAGGATCGAGCCCCCTTACATCATCCTCCTGGTGGGCACCTTCGTGCTGGTCGGAACGACCGGCCTCCGGTTCGGCGACAGCGGCCGGTTCAACGCCGAGCCGCACTCGCTGGTGACGAGCTTTCTGGGAAGCCTGGCCTATTCGCACGGCTGGCTCTTCGGCAGCATGCCTCGGCTGTTTCCGCCAGGGTGGTCGCTGGAGATCGAGGTCCAGTTCTACCTTGTCGCGCCGGTGCTGTTCGCGCTCATGTTCGCCTTGAAGCTCCCCGTCGATCGCTTCGCGGCCGGCATGGTGCTGCTCCTGGTGAGCATCTACATAGCCTGCTTCGTGCCCTGGAGCCGGCACACGCCCTTCACCCAGTTCACCCTGCTCCTCTACTTCCCCTACTTCTGGCTGGGCGTGCTGGTGGCCGAGGGGCAGGCGGCCATGCGCAGTGCGCTCGACGGCCGCCGCCGTGTGGCTGCGCTCCTGGGTTGGGCGGGCCTGGCGGTCTTCCTGGCGACCACCTTGATGGTGCATGCCGTGGACCCGGCTTCAGGCTTCATCTACATGAGCGGGCTGATCGCCGGCGTGTTGATGATGTTCTGCGGGGTGCTTGCGCCATCTTCGAGCTTTCGCAGCTTCTGCGCCCTGCCGGCGGTCAGCCTGATCGGCGGCCAGTGCTATTCCATCTATCTGACGCACCTGCAGGTGCTGCAACTGACCTCGCCCCTGCTCGTGCGACTTCTGCGTGGCCACGCCACACCGGTCTGGCTCGTCGCCGCCGTCGCCCTGCAGATCATCGTCGTGCTCGGCGTCGGCGTGGTCTTCTACGCCCTGATTGAGCGGCCGTTCATGGCGGACGATTGGCCGCGGCGCCTGGCGGAGCGGCTGGGACGTCGTCCATCGCTGCGCCTCGCGCCCAACTTGGACGCATCGTAGCCTGCCGCATCGCCAAGTCCCACGGCCCGGTTCGAATATGTTGACCTGCCAGGGAACAAGGAGTGGGAGCCATAGGCTCTGGCTATTTGGCCTGAACCCTGCAGTGCGGGGCTCAGGGTGCTCGCATGAACGATCAAGCTGACACAGTCCGCAAGGCCGACGAGCCGTCCAGAAGGCTACCGGTTCCTTGCCCGCCGCCAGGGGACACGCCGAAGGGCGGCAGGTCGACGGTTGAGATTAGCTTTGTCGCGCAGATGCTTGGCGCAGGCGGGCAGCGGTGTGGGCTCAAGGGCGGGATGCCGGTGCTGCAGGCCGCACGCAGAGCTTATCTCGGAACCGAGTGGTCTGGCGAGGGCGACCGGCGCTCGAGCCAAGGCGCCGTGGCGCTGAAGCGCATCTAGGCTGGCCTGCGGCTTGCAGGCCCCGAGGCGTTCCTTTGGAGCCGTCTCTTGCCCCTCCTCCTCTCAAAGCTGCCCGCCTTCGCCCGGATCTTCGATGTGGCGCTGGTGGTGCTGATCATCTCCGCCCTCAGCTGAGCGGCCTTACTCGCCCTCCCGGCGAGCGGTGACGATGGTCATGACGAAGCCGGCCAGCACGTCCAGCAACACCATCATGGTCACGAGAAAAAGGCCGTCGTGGCGAAGGCGCGGAACAGCAGGAACTCCACGAGGCAGCCGATGAACAGCAGCATCGACAGCGAGTGGTTGATGATGGCGATGTGCCGGCTGCCGGTGGACTTCAGCAGCTCCACGAACAGGATCAGCAGCGAAACGAGCACCACCAGATCGCCCAGCGTCACCGACCACAGCCCGCCGGACGCCATGGGCACCCTCAGCAGGGGCTCCAGCATGCGCGCGTCGGCCGACGCGCGCCGGTTGCCGGGCAGCAGCAGGAATACCAGCAGGTTGTAGCCGATCACCGGCAGGGCCAGCAGCGGCAGGGTGGCGAACATGCAGAAGTCCTCGCGCGCAAGCGAGTCGGCGCGGCTGAGCTTGCCGTGTCCTAGGCGCCCTGCGCAATCGGCTGCACGCGCCCGGGCTCGGCAAGGTAGAAAAAGCCGCGCCGTTTTCGATGAACCGAAAGCTGGTCCAGGGCTCCCTGGAGATCAGCCGGCGGACGGCCAGGTGCCACTCATGGGCAGAGCTCGCTCGGCGGAACGTAGCCATAGAGCCAGTCCAGGCGGGCTGCGCCGCCGCCCCCGCTCCTGGCGACGGCGAAGGCCGCCTGGCGGAGCGGGCCGGGCAGGTGGAAGATGGCGCCGTTGCGCTGCGCCCAGGCCTGGACGCGCCGGGTGCGACCGAATCGCTCCGCCGCATAGCCTCTCAGCGCTTCCTGCGGAGGCAGCGGCCCGGCGAGGTGTCGGCTGATCGCCTCTGCGTCCTCGATGGCCATGCCGGCGCCCTGGGCCAGGTAGGGCGGCATGGGGTGGGCGGCGTCGCCGAGCAGGGCCGAGCGGCCGCGGGTCCACCTCCGCGAGGGCGCACGGTCGTGCACCGCCGAGCGCCAGCCGCAGCCGCCCCGCTGCGCCGCGATCAGGGCCTGCACGGCCGGAGCCCAGCCGTCGAAGGCGCCGGCGACCTCGCCGGGCCTGGCGGGTTCGGTCCAGGACTCCGGCGCTGACCGGGCGCCGGAGGTGAAGCCGACGAAGTTCACCAGCTCGCCCCCTCGCACATGGTAATGGACGAAATGCGCGCCGGCCGCGGTCCAGACGGTGGCGGCGGGGGCGATCAGTCCGGCGGGGAGGCGCTGCGTCTCCACCAGGCCGCGCCAGGCGATCTGCCCGGTGAAGCGTGGGGGCCGCGGGCCCGCCAGCGCGGCGCGCACCTGCGAATGGATGCCGTCCGCACCTATGAGGACATCGGCGTCCAGCGTCTCGCCGCGGGTACGCAGGCGCACGCCTCCGCCGTCGTCTTCGAACGTCTCGACCGGACAGTCGACCTGCATCCGCACGCCCGCTGCGCCGGCGGAAGCGAGCAGGATCGCGTGCAGGTCGGCGCGATGGGCCTGCAGGTAGGGCGCGCCCCAGCGCTGTTCCGCGGCGGCGCCCAGCGGGGTGCTCAGCAGGACCGCCCCGCCGCGGTCGCGGATGTCTGCGGAGAGGGGCGCGAAGCCGACACGCCTGAGCTCATCCTCCAGTCCCCACCGGAACAGCAGGCGCGTGGCGTTGGGAGAGAGCTGCAGTCCGGCGCCCGCTTCGCCGAGCTGCGGCGCACGCTCCAGCACGGTGACGGCCGCGCCGCGCTGCGCCAGCGAGAGCGCCGCCGCCAGGCCGCCTATACCGCCGCCGGCCACGATCACCTTCATCCGACCTGGGTCCTGTCGCGCGCGGCGGCGTTCGGCGAAGACCTTCCCGGCTTGGAACCGGCGAGACGATGGCGCTCCTGCATCCAAGCCAATTCGGTTTGGCGCCCGGACAGGTCAAGGGCCAAGACGCCTTCGGCCGGTGATCGCGAAGGGCGACCGGCCTGGCTGAGCACCGGGTATGCGCCGCCGCCGACATGACCTCGTCCAGCCACGGATTGACCCGCCGTTAAAGCCTGCAGGCGCAGTGTGGCGCCCGTCGCCTCACGAGTCCTCCTATGGCCAAGGCCCTGTATCACCGGCATCAGAAGGTCTGGGTGGAGTCCGTCGGCGCCTGGGCCAACATCGAGCGGATCATCCCGATCTGGGCCAAAGGCTTCGACGAGCCCGTCCGCATCACCTACGATGTCGGTCTGGGCCGTGAGTTCCGCAACGAGGAGCTGCGCGCCGACGCGCCCGCGGAGCAGGCGCTCCCGGATGCGGAGGGCGGCGAGTGGCGCATCCTGCGCGCCCGCAACAAGTGGCAGCCGCCCGAGGACTGCGGCCACCATCCGCAGCCGGGCACCTTCCCCGTCGTGGTCACCGACGCCAACGACTGGGGCGGCTGGCGCGTGCCGGGCGCCGAATACGACCGCGACCCCTACCGGATCGAATACCAGGCGCGCCTGCTCGCCTGCGCCCCCAAACTGGTGCGCCTGGCGCGCGAGCTGACCACCCAGGCCTCCGACGCCCCCGAAGAATGCTCCTCAGAGCTGCTGCGCCTGGCCCGCTACGCCAAGCAGATGCTGCGCTTCATCAGCGACGATCAGTCCGGGCCGGCGATGGCGATGGCGGCGGAATAGGCGGCCTTGTCCGGCGCCTGCGGCGGAAGGTAGCGCCCGCCCCCGCCTGCGGCTAAACCCGCGCCATGCGCACCGAACAGCCCGTACCCCTTCCCATCCGCCTGGAGGACTACGCGCCGCCGGCCTTTCGCGTCGAGGCGGTGCGGCTGGAGCTCGACCTGCAGCCTTCCGCCACGCGGGTGCGCGCCCGGCTGGAGCTGCGTCGAGACGGTGGGGCCGCCGCGCCTCTGGTGCTGGACGGAGTGCGGCTGAAGCTGCTGGCTGCGAGCGTGGACGGGCGCACCCTCGCCCCAGCCGACTACACCCAGGACGCCGAAACCCTGACCATCCCCGGCGTGCCGGACGCGTTCGTGCTGGAAACCGAGGTCCAGATCGACCCCCAGGGTAACACAGCGCTGGAGGGGCTCTACATGTCCGGCGGCCGTTTCTGCACCCAGTGCGAGGCGGAGGGGTTCCGCAAGATCACCTTCTTCCCCGACCGTCCGGACGTGCTGACGCGCTACACGGTGCGGCTGGAGGCCGACGCCTCGACCTATCCAAGGCTGCTGTCCAACGGGAACCTGGTGGCGCAGGGCCGGCTCGACGGCGACCGCCACTTCGCGGTGTGGAACGATCCCTTTCCCAAGCCCTGCTACCTGTTCGCCGCGGTGGCGGGCGAGCTGGACGAGCTGGCCGACAGCTTCGTCACCCTGAGCGGGCGCGAGGTGCGCTTGAGCATCTACGTCGATCCCGGCCAGTCGGCCCGGGCCGAATACGCCATGGACGCGCTAAAGCGGGCCATGCGTTTCGATGAGACGGCGTTCGGGCGCGAGTACGATCTGGACCTGTTCATGATCGTGGCCGTGCGCGACTTCAACTTCGGCGCCATGGAGAACAAGGGGCTGAACATCTTCAACAGCTCCCTGCTGCTGGCCGATCCGGAAACCGCCACCGACGCCGATTACGAGCGCATCGAGAGCGTGGTGGCGCACGAGTATTTCCACAATTGGACGGGCAACCGCATCACTTGCCGCGACTGGTTCCAGCTCTGCCTGAAGGAGGGGCTGACCGTGTTCCGCGACCAGGCCTTCTCGGCCCAGGAGCGCGGCGCGGCGGTGCAGCGCATCAAGGACGTGCGCGCGCTCCGCACCCGACAGTTCGCCGAGGACGCCGGCCCGCTCGCCCACCCTGTCCGTCCCTCCAGCTATCTGAAGATCGACAACTTCTACACAGCGACCATCTACGAGAAGGGTGCGGAGATCATCCGCATGCTCTCCATCCTGCTCGGCGAGGCGGACTTCCGGCGCGGACTCGACCTTTACTTCGACCGCTGGGACGGCACGGCAACGACGGTCGAGGCCTTCCTGGCCTGCTTCGCGGAAACGTCGGGCCGCGATCTGTCGTCCTTCATGACTTGGTACGAACAGCCGGGAACGCCCCGGCTCGCCATCGAGGCGCTCTACGACGAGGCCGCCGAGGTGCTGGACCTGACCCTGCGCCAGACGAGTTCGGGCGGGCCGGACCGGCCGGGAAAGCCGCTCCCGATCCCGGTGAAGCTCGGCCTGCTGGACGGGGAGGGTGCGGCGCAGGCGTTCCGCCTACCCGGCGCCGACGCTCCGACGCGTGAGGCCACCCTGGTGCTCGACGGGGCCGAGATGCGGGTGCGGCTGGAGGGCGTCGCGCGGCTGCCGGTGCTGTCGGCGCTGCGCAACTTCTCCGCACCGGTGGTGCTCGGCGCCGACGCGCCGCCTCGCGAAGGCTATGTGCTGCTGGCCGCCGACCCGGATCTGTTCAACCGCTGGGAGGCGGGGCAGGCCCTGGCCCGCGAGCTGATCCTGGCGCGGGTGCGTGGCCAGCCGGACGAAGTCAACGAGGCGCGTTTCGCCGAGGCGCTCGGCCATGCCCTTCAGGACGAGGCCGCCGACAACGCTTTCAAGGCCCTTCTGCTGGAGCTTCCGGGCGAGGCCGACCTTGCCTCCGCCCTCGCGCCCCACGCCGACCCCACCCTGATCCACATCGCGCGCGAGGCGCTGCGCGCCTGCATCGCGGTGCACCTTTCGGAGCTGCTGACCGGACTGCACGGGGCGCTGCAATCGGGCGACGACTTCTCCCCCGAAGCCGCTGGCGCCGGCCGACGGGCGCTGCGCATCGCGGCGCTGGACATGCTCGTCGCCGACCCGCACGCCGCCAATCAGGCGCGGGCGTCAGGACATTTCGACGCGGCCGCCAACATGACCGACGCCATGGGAGGCCTCTCGGCTCTGTCCCAGATCGGCGGCGCACCCTTCGATGCGGCCTTGGCGGCCTTCTACACCCGCTGGAAGAGCGAGCCGCTAGTGGTGGACAAGTGGTTCGCCGTCCAGGCGCGCGCGCCGGGCGAGGAGACGGTGGGTCGGGTGCTCGGCCTCACCGCCCACCCGGCCTTCGATCCCCGGACGCCCAACCGCCTGCGCGCCCTGGTCGTGGGGTTCAGCGTGGCCAACCCCTTCCGCTTCCACGCTCCTGACGGTGCGGGCTACCGTTTCCTGGCCGATCAGGTTCTGTCCACGGACGCCTTCAACCCAACGCTGGCGGCGCGGCTGGTCGGCCCCCTCGGCGACCATGGCCGCTACCGCTCTGCGCTGGCGGACCAGATGAGAGGGCAGCTGGAGCGAATCGTGGGACATACCGGACTGTCCAGGAACGTGGCGGAGCTGGCGGTCAAGGCGCTCGGCGTCTGATCGGCTGGCCGCGTCGGGCGCGCGGGTCTTTCCCCAGGAAGCGACAGCATCACCTCGCATTCAGGTGACACGGGCGAGTCTGCGCGCTTAAGATTCCAAAGCTGAATCGGGGGAGGATGGCCGGCTTGTCCAGGCGGGCGCCAAAGGGCGGCGGGGCTGCGCGGGGCACGGGAGGGCAAGCCGAGCTGGAGCCCGGCGGAGCCTTCTCGCTGGTGCTGCGTGTGGCCGTGCTTTCAGCCCTGCTGCTGCTGGCCGTCTACACGGTCCTGACGTTCTCGCGCATGCCGACCGTCTCCGGCGCCGCCTCGATGGACAGCTCACGGATCGCTGCGGAGCGTCTGGCGGCGCGGGCCTCCGGCCTGTCCGCCGCGCTCAGGCTGGCCGCCGTGGCGGGGGCTGCGGCGCCGGATCCGGTGTCTGCGGCGCTCCGCTACGGGGCGCCTGTCGTGAAGGCGGCGGCCCTCGTACGGGAGGGGACGATCGCTGCCGCAGGAGGCGATCCGGTCGCTGCGGCGGGCCTTCGCCAGGCGGGCCTGGTGCGCGCGCAGGAGGACCGCCCGTGGTTCGGCCTGCCGGCGGC
>NZ_CAHJWH010000055.1 GCF_903642205.1 Caulobacter sp. S45
GCGGACGCGTAGCTCAGCGGGAGAGCATCGCCTTCACACGGCGGGGGTCGTAGGTTCAATCCCTACCGCGTCCACCACTCGCACCAGGGTTCATCTTCTCGTGTAGGCGCGCACAGGGTCGGCGGCTGGTCGCTTGGCGAGGTTCCGCTGAAAAGTCGGCACTTAAATCGACAGGTTGAGGCAAACCGGTGAGAAATCACCCTGAACGACTCTGACTAAACCTTCCCAAAAATCTTCGTTTTTCCCTGCTGGAATCGAGACTTTTCTGGCATGTGTGTCAGGCGCCGGCCGAGAGCCGCGTCACGCCCGTCCAGCCTTTGGGCCCGTGGGGCGCGCTCATTGATGGCCCGCTTCTTGACCCGGCCGCACTCGGTCGCCGGAAAGATGGCGTCTCGCCCCGTCGTTGTGAGCCGTCCCGTCGATCTTCGGCAGCAGGCCGTAGCTGATGTTCATGGGCTGGAAGACCGCGTCCTCGCCTCCGGCTCCCTGAAATAGGCGGCGGGGGTGCGCGTCGGCCACATCTCATGCACGACGAGCACGCCTGCCTGGGCGATCTGCCAGGCCGCTTCCGAGCCGGCCAGACCGGCGCGGATCACATGTATGGGCGCGCTATGAGGAACATTAGCCATGGCCGCACGATACAGCCCCCAGCAACCGGCGGAAATCACTTGCGGTGTGCCCCCTGGGCCAGCCAGGAATTTAGCGATGGCCCAGCGACTCGGGCCATCGCGAAGGCGGCGGTCCAGGCGGGCCTTGGGGGTTGAGGATGGCGGCGAGAGCGCCGGTTCTGGAGAGTGTACGCGCCGCAATCCTCTTCGCGCGCGCCAGCGTCCCGCGGGTCGCAGGCGTGCTGGGCCTGGTCATGCTGCTCAACATCGCCGGCGACATGGCCGGTGGCTGGGCGGCAGGCGTATCGACCCTTGTGGCGACCCTACTTGGCAGCCTCATGGCCAATGCGGCCCTGTTGCGCCTGGCCTTCTCCGACGAACATCCCGGTGATCCCGAGTTCAGCATCGGGCCGCAAGGCTTTCAGTTCGGGCGACCCGAGCTGCGGCTGCTCGGCGCCATAGGGCTGCTGATGCTCTTCGCCTTCCTGGCCGTTCTGTTCCTCCTTCTGCTCGCCTTCATCTTCACCATCGCCATGGTTGTGGCGGTCCACGGTCAGACGGCCGTACCGACCGCGGCGACCACGCTGCCGCCAGACGTGCAGGCGATGCTGTCCCTGCTGATCCTGACGTTCGCGCTGGCTCTGCTATGGATGGCCGTCCGGATCTGTCTGTATCCGGCCGCCACAGTCGCCACCCAACGCATCCAGGTGTTCAGCACCTGGCGACTGACAGGCGGCAACTGGTGGCGTATATTCGCCGCCTTCGTCCTGCTGCTGCTGCCGGCTATCGTCCTGGCGGGCCTTCTGGAAGCCTCCCAGCATTTTCCGCCGCTTCAGGCTGGAATCGCCATCCTGTCGGCGGCGGTCAACGCGTTCGTCGAAATCCCCCTATTCTGTGGCTTGTACGCCTACCTGTACAAACGCCTCCGTAGCGCCAATTCAACTCCAGCGATGAGCGCAGCGGCGGCGGAGGTGCGCAGCGAGGGGCTCGCCGGGCCATGGGGATGAGGATAGAAGGCGCGCGGCCCGTCTGAGACGAGCGGTTATTCGAGCCTGCCCCTATGAAGTTCACCCTGTCCTGGCTGAGGGACCACCTCGACACCGACGCGAGCCTGTCCGCGATCGTGAACGCCATGACCGCGGCCGGGCTGGAGGTCGAGCATGTGCTGGACCCCTCGGCCGGGCTGAACCCCTTCTCGGTGGCCAAGGTGGTAGAGGCGGTCCAGCACCCGAACGCCGACCGCCTGCGGGTCTGCCAGGTGGACACCGTCGATGGCCCCAAGGAGATCGTCTGCGGCGCGCCCAACGCCCGCGCCGGCCTGACCACCATCTACGCACCCCTGGGAGCCTATGTGCCGGGAAGCGGAATCACGCTGGAGGCGCGACCGGTGCGTGGCGTGGTGTCCAACGGCATGCTCTGTTCAGCCAAGGAGTTGGAGGTCGCCGGGGAAAGCGACGGCATCCTGGAGCTCGACGGCGCACTGCCGGTGGGAACCCCGGCTGCCGAGGTCTTCGACGCCGATCCGGTGATCGACTTCGAGGTGACGCCCAACCGGCCTGACTGGCTCGGCGTAGCGGGCGTCGCGCGCGACCTGTCGGCCGTGGGTCTCGGCGCGCTGAAGGTTCAGCCTGTCGAGCCGGTGGCCGGACAATTCCCCTGTTCGATCAAGGTGGTGCTGGAAGACCGGGAGGCCTGCCCCCTGTTTGCCGGCCGACTGATCCGGGGCGTGACGAACGGTCCTTCGCCGGAGTGGCTGCAGACGCGGCTGCGGGCCATAGGCCTTCGCCCGATCAACGCCTTGGTCGATGTGACCAACTTTCTGTCCTACGACCGGGATCGGCCGCTACACGTCTATGACGCCGGCAGGATCGCAGGCGACACGCTCACCGTACGCCTCGCCAAGCACGGGGAACAGATGGCGGCGCTCGATGGGCGCACCTATGCGATGACGTCCGAGATGACCGTGATCGCGGACGAGAGCGGCGTCATCGACCTGGGAGGCGTCATGGGTGGGGTCTCCACCAGCGTGTCCGCGTCCACGACCGAGGTGTTCCTCGAAGCCGCATGGTTCGACCCGATCCGAACCGCCCAGACGGGTCGCGAGCTGTCGCTCTTCTCGGACGCCCAGTACAGGTTCGCGAGGGGTGTGGACCCCGGCTTCGTGGTGCCTGGGCTTGAGCTCGCCACCCGCATGATCCTGCAGCTTTGCGGCGGCGAGCCCTCCACGCCGGTGCTGGAAGGCGACCTGCCGCCCGCACTCCAGCCGATGGACTTCGATCCGGCGCAGGTGGAGGCGTTGACGGGTCTTCAGGTCGCCCCGGCTCGGATCGCAGAAATCCTCGAGCGACTCGGCTTCCAGGTGGAGCGCGGCCCGGTCTTCCGCGTCCAGGCGCCAAGCTGGCGGCGTGACGTGGACGGCGCCGCCGACCTAGTGGAGGAGATCGCGCGGATCGTGGGCCTGGCCGCTCTACCCTCCACTCCCCTGCCCCACGCGGTCCCGCCGGTGGGTGGCGTGGCCACGCCGCGCCAGGCCCGTGTGCGCGCCGCCCGCCAGGCGCTCGCCGCGGCGGGCTATGCAGAGACGATCGGCTGGTCGTTCACATCCCGCACGTTGGCCAGGTTGTTCGGCGGCGGCGGCGATGCGCTGGTGCTCGCCAACCCGATCGCCTCGGAACTCGACTGCATGCGGCCGTCCGCCCTGCCCGGCCTGATCCAGGCCGTAGGCCGCAATGGCGCGCGAGGTCTGGCGGACTGCGCTTTGTTTGAGGTCGGACCGGTGTTCGCCGACGACACGCCGAAAGGCCAGCGCACCGCCGTGGCCGCCGTGCTGGTCCCGCAGGCGGCGCGTCATTGGAGCGAGGGCGGCAAGGAAGACGCCTTCACCCTCAAGGGAGAGCTGATGGCGGTGCTGGAGGAGCTCGGCGCGCCGGTCGGCTCCCTGCAGGTCGTCCAGGGCTCGGCGGCGAAATGGTGGCATCCTGGCCGCTCCGCCAGGGTGCAGCTCGGGCCGAAGACGGTGCTGGCCGAGTTCGGGGCGCTGCACCCGCGCGTGCTGAAAGCGCTGGACGTGACCGGCCCGGTCTACGGCTTCGAACTCTGGCTGGAGGCCTTGCCCGAGTCCAAGCGGGTTGGGTCGCGTGGTCGCTCCGCCCTGGACCTCTCACCGCTGATGCCGCTCTCCCGCGACTTCGCCTTCTTGGTCGACGGGGCGCGACCGGCCGGCGACCTGGTGCGCGCTGCGTCCGGCGCTGACAAGGCGCTGATCGCCGACGTGTATGTCTTCGACGTCTACGAGGGGGCGGGCGTGGCCGAGGGCGCCAAGTCGGTGGCGCTGGAGGTCACGATCCAGCCCCGCGAGAAGACGCTCTCCGACGCCGAGATCGAGACCCTGTCCGGAAAGGTGGTCGCCGCGGTGGAGAAGGCCACCGGGGGCAAGCTGCGGGCCTAATTGCGGCCAGCTCCCTCGGGCTGGGAAACGGCGGCTCGGTCCACCAGACCGGCAGAGCCGGAGTCACCGCTTTCCGGGCGAGTTCCTGGACCCCACCTGGCGAGTGGGCGCGTGCTTGCGCGAGACCGGGCGCTTTGGCCGCACGTTGTCGGTGCCGGCGCCGTGCTTGTCCCCGCCCTCGGCGAAGGGGTTCTTGTTGGACTTGACGCTGATGCGCATCGGCACGCCCGGCAGGTCGAAGCTCTCGCGCAGGCTGTTGATCAGGTAGCGCCTGTAGCTGTCCGGCAGCTGGTCGGCGCGGCTGGCGAACAGCACGAAGGTGGGCGGCCGCGCCTTGGTCTGGGCCATGTACTTGGGCTTGATGCGCTTTCCATTGACTGCGGGCGGCGGGTGGCGCTGCACGGCCATGGCCAGCCAGTCGTTCAGGTCGCGCGTCTTGACCTTCACCGACCAGTTGGCGTGGGCCTTGAAGACGGCGGGCATCAGCTTGTCGACGTTGCGGCCGGTCTCGGCGGACAGGGTCACCAGCGGCGTGCCGCGCACCTGGGGCAGCTGACGTTCGGCGACCTCGCGGAGCTCCGCCAGCCGCGTCTGGGGGCTCTCTACCAGGTCCCACTTGGCGATGCAGTAGACCAGCGCCCGGCCCTCGCGCTCCACCAAGTCGGCGATCTGCAGGTCCTGGGTCTCGAAGGCGTTGGCGGCGTCCATGACCAGGATCACCACCTCGGCAAAGGTGATGGCGCGGATGGTGTCGGAGGTGGAGAGCTTCTCCAGCTGCTCCTGAACGCGGGCCTTCCGCCTCAGACCGGCGGTATCGACCAGCCGCACCGCCCGGCCGTCATAGGTCCAGTCCACAGGGATGGCGTCGCGGGTAATGCCAGCCTCAGGTCCGGTCAGCATGCGCTCCTCGCCGATCAGGCGGTTGACCAGGGTGGACTTGCCGGCGTTCGGGCGGCCGACGATGGCGATGCGGACCGGCTTGCCGGGATCCTCGTCGGTGAGTTCGTCCCGGAAGGCGTCGGAATAGGGCAGCAGCGCCTCATAGAGGTCGCTCATCCCCTCCCCGTGTTCGCCGGAGATCGGGATCGGCTCGCCAAGACCCAGTGCATGGCCCTCGCCGACACCGGCCTGCGAGGCCTTGCCCTCGCTCTTGTTGGCCCCCAGGACCATGGGCTTGTCGCGCTTGCGCAGCAGCTCGGCGAAGATGCGGTCCAGCGGCGTGACGCCTTCGCGGGCGTCGTAGATGAACAGGCACACGTCCGCATCGTCCACTGCCCGCTCGGTCTGGCTGCGCATGCGGGCCTGCAGGCTCTCGTCATCCACATCCTCGAAGCCTGCGGTGTCGATCAGCTCGAGTTCGAGATCGCCCAGACTGCCCGATCCCTCACGCCGATCGCGGGTGACGCCCGGGCGGTCGTCGACTATGGCGAGCTTCTTGCCGGCCAGACGGTTGAACAGGGTCGACTTGCCCACGTTGGGGCGGCCGACGATGGCGAGCTTCAGGGGCATGAGGCTCCCGGCTTACGCGTGCGGCGCGTAAGGTGGCAAGCAAATCCCCTTAACCCGTAGGGTGCATCTCAGCGGATGGCGATCAACTCGCCGGCCTGGGTCAGTACATACAACGTGCCGGTCACCCCGATGGGGTTCAGGAACGCCGGCGACCCGAGCCTCAGCATGGCTTGGCGCGCCCCCGTCTTGGGGTTCAACGCCACCAGCGTACCGAGGCTGTCGACGAGCAGCAGCCGGTTGGCCGCCAGCACCGGGCCGGAATAGATGGCGCGCTGCTTCTTCTTCACGCCGAGATTCAAGTCCTTGATCCAGTAGACCTGACCGGAGTCGCGGGCGATGCAGACCACCTTCCCGCCCTGATCGGTGGCGTAGACCACGTCACCTGCAGGCCAAGGCGTGCTGATGGTGGCGATGGGAAGCGACCAGCGCCGCTGGCCGGTATGAAGGTCGATCGCCGCCAACACGCCAGAGTGGCTGCCCGCCAGGACATCGCCGCGATAGATCACCGGGCGCCCGCCGATGTCGCGTATCTCCGACAGGGCGTTGTTGCGGTTGGTCTGGGAAAGGGTGTCCTCCCAGATCTGCTGGCCGTTCAGGGTGCTGAAGGCGATCAGCTCCCCCGACGCGAAGGGGGAGACCACGACCTCGCCCGAAATGGCCGGGCTGGAGGCCTCCATCAGGCGCGCTGGCTCGGTCAGGCCCTGGAACGTCCACAGCATCTTGCCGGTAGCGAGGTCCAGCGCCATCAGCTGGTCGCTGACGTCCACCGCGAACAGCTTGCCGTCCGCCACGTTGGGCGCGTCGTGGATCGGCACCACGGTGTCGTTGCGCCACTTCACGTCGCCGGTCCGCGCATCTACCGCCGCGATGAAGCGATAGCCGGACGTGACGAACAGCACGCCATCGTGGTAAGCGACGCCTCCGCCAAAGGCTTCGGTATCGCGGCCCCGGCGCGGTGCGAACTGGTCACGCCAGACCGTACGGCCGGTCGCCGCGTCCACCGCCTCCACACCGCCCATGCCGTCCAAGGTGAAGACACGCCCGTCAGCGACCACGGGTGGCGCGGTGATGTGAGCCTTGCGGGTGGTGCCGGCTCCGATGCTGTGGCGCCATGCGATGCGCAGGGTGGCGCCGGCTTCAAGGTGCTCCACCGCCTGTTCGGCATTGCCGCCCGGCAGAGGCCAGTCCGCCTGGGGTTGGGGTGGCGGGACGCTGAAGTCCACGCTCTTCAGGTTCGGTGACACCTGGATCTGCTCTGCGGAGCCTAGCACTGGTATGCGCTGGCCCTCGGCCGCGCGTTCCTTGGGCTTGCGGTTTCCAAGGCCGAAGAAGCTCGGCGTTCGGATACCTGCGCAGCCCGCAAGCGTGACGCCCACTAGGCCCAAAGCCATAGTACGAGCCAGGATGCGGCGAAAGCTCATTGTGTGGCTCCGGGCGAGGTCTGAGCGGAGGCATCCGCCGGGGCGGAGCCCGTCTGTGCGCCGCCCTGAGCCTGGGCCTGGAGCGCTGCGGCCTGCTGCGCCGTCGGCGTGGCTGGAGGCGGCGCAGGTTTCAATCCGACTGCAGCCTTGGCGATGGCCGTTAGGTTTGCGCCGGCACCCGATTGTATCATGGCCAAGGCCGCCTGGGCGCGCGCCCGCGCGGCGTCGGACACATCGGAAGACAGCGATAGCACCTGAAGATCACCCTTGGCTTCGGCGGTCCGTCCGCTGGCCAGCTCGGCCACGGCCAGACCCTCCCGCGCCAGCATGTGGAACGGCCTGCCAGCGCCCGTCAGGGGTTCAAGGCGCGCCCGGATCCGATCGTACGGCGCACTGTCCATCAGCAGGAAGGCGGCGCGGAGCTTGGCCCCGTCCACGGTGATCTTGTCGTGCGAGGCGCTTGCGGCCTGATCCAGAAGGGCCGCCGCGCCAAGGGCGTCGCCTACCTTCATCCTGATGCCGGCCTGCTGCATCAACGCCAGGGCGCGGTAGGCTGGAGTCCCGTCCTTGGCTAGGGCGGCGAACTTGATCTCACCGGTCTTCACGTCGCCGGCGCTCAGGATCTGCATGGCGTCAGCATAACGCTGGGAGTTCTCACCCTCTGCAGCCGCCTCGTGCGCGCGCCAAGCCCAAACGGACAAGGCGGCGACGAGCAGCAGGACCAGGAGGCCGGCGCCGAAGGGCCAGCCGCGGCGGAACAGGGATTTCAGTCGGGCTGAGCGGAGCTGCTCGTCGACCTCGTAGAAGACATCGGCCACTGGGGGTGAAGGCTCCGCACCGGAAAGGGACAACAACGACGCGAACGTACCGGCCGCGGCCCCGCGCCGCAACGCGGCGCTTGGGTCCGGTCGGACCCCTGCAAGGCCGCGGCTTCATGGCGTCATTTGGGCGCGGACGCCAGAGACGCGGCGTCGCGGCGTCGCAGCCTCCGCCGCCATGCGGTCAGAGCGCCTCCATCAGCCGGGCCGCCAAGAGCGCGACGCCCATGGCCGCCAGGCCCGCCACCATCCATAGCACCTCGCCGCCAAGCGGCAGGGATTGCAGGTGAAGTGTCGCTTCCCCGCGGGCCAGCAGGTCGGCGGCCACGTCATGGACCCGGTTGTCAGCCCCCTGCGAGGCCATCGCAGCCCGCTGGACGAGGTTGGCGCCCACCACCTGACCTGCAGCCACCAGCCCGCCAACCACGCCCGCCGCGCCGATCAGGACACGCCGCATGGCCCATCCCCGATCGAGCCGCGCCTTCACCGCCAAGGTGAAGTCTGCGTGGCTGGTCAGAGGTGGCGGCTCGGCGAACAGCCGGCCGAGCTCCTGCTCGAAGGAGGGATCAGACATGTCCGCCTCTCGCGCTCACAACGCTGACCGAGGGATGTCCCTCGGGGACCTCGCTGGTCAGGTGTGCCTTCATCTTGTCCAGTCCCCGGCGCACGTGGGACTTCACCGTGCCCAGCGGCGATTTCAAGGCTTCAGCCAGTTCCGCATGGCTGAAACCCGCTCCGCAGCAAAGGCTGACGCACAGTCGCTCGGCAGGGCTCAGCAGCTTCAAGGCGCCATCCAGGTCCAGCCGCTGTCCCGCGGCCGATTCGCCAGGCGTCTGCATCGCCGTGTCGGCATCTGCGGCGCCAAGCTCGGCCAGGCGCAGCTGACGCTTGCAGCGCTTGATGTAGAGCCGAGCGGCGATTCGCTTGACCCAGCCGGCGAAGGCGCCCTGCCCCCGGAATTCGGCGATGCGTTCGTAGGCGGCCAGGAAGGCGTCCTGGGCGACGTCGTCGGCCAGGGAGGGCTGCGCGCCCATCCGGCGCAGGAGGCCGCGCACGGCCGGGCCGTGGCGGCGCACCAGCTCGCCAAACGCCGAGCGGTCGCCGGCCTGTGCCAGGACGGCCAGCTCGGCGTCGGCGAGTCCGGTCCGGATGTGGGAGGTGGTCACCGGCGCAGCCCGGGGCCGGACTCAGGCCTTCGTCTTGCCGCGTGAGAACCAGGCCAGCGCCAGGTAGGTCAGGCCGATGAAAGCCGGGATAGCTCCGAAGGAGGCGAATAGGGACAGCGTCTCCTGTGCCCCTCCTATGTTGTAGAGACCGGCGTAGGAGGCGACCCCCGCCGCCACCAGGCCGAGCCCGACTGCGAGCCAGATCAGCCCTCGCCGCAGGTCGCGCCGCGACTGGCTCACGAAGACCGGCGACATGGACATAACCGGCGTGACGGACGCCTCGGGCGCAACGCCGGAGCCTGGATCGGGGCGCGGCTGCCAGCCGGCGACGATCTCCGGTGGCAGGGGCGCGTAGTCGCTGGCGTAGACGCGGCGGCGGGGCGAGAGCGCCGCGATCACCTCCGGCGGCACCGTCTGGCCCCGCTCGTAGGCGGCGCGCAGCGTATCGTGCAGACGCCCGCGCTCCATGTAGCGCAGCACCTGCGGCACGATGATCACCGCACCCAGGAAAGTGAAGAAGAATAGGCTGCCGAGGTCCATGGCCGTAGCTCCTGCCACATGTATGCCGGTCGCGCCGGCTTTCGTCGGCAAGAGGCTTCCACGTCGCCGCCCGGATGCGAAGGCGCGGATGAATTATTGTTAAGCTGGGCGGACCGCCTTCAACGAGCCGCCCATCCCTTTCAGCGCACCCGGCGAGAACGCCGTCCACAACAGCCGCCGTGGGTCGACAGGACCTGGTGGGACGACAAGCCCGGCCGGAACTGGCTGAAACCCCAGCGGGCCGAAGAAGCCCAGGTCGCCGACCAGGATCACCACCTGCTCGCCGGCGGCGCGGGCGCGGGCGCAGGCTTGGTCCACCAGCTCCGCGCCCAGGCCACGGTGACGGAGCGTCTTCTCCACTGCGATCGGGCCGAGAAACACGACCTGGTGGCCGCCGAGGCGTGCAGGCCATAGCCGCACCGCGCCAGCCAACCCGTCTCCCATCCAGGCGCAGACAGACATCTTGGAATGGGCGCGCGCGCCTTCGCGCAGTCGCTCGGCGGTCTTGGCGAAGCGGCCTGGACCGAAGGCGAGGTCGATCAGGGCGTCGACCGCCGCGCTATCCTGCGGCCTTTCACAGGCGAAGCGCACAGGACCCGCATCGGGCGACGGAGACGCGACATCGCGCGCGGGTTCGCGCGCCTGGCTCGGAGTAGGCATGGTAGGGGCGGCGGTCGAAGCGGCCTCGGCCGCGGGCGGCCCTTTCTGCGGAAGAGCGGTCCTTCCCGTCAACAGACATTGCACCCTACCCGCCCGGCGGCCATGCTGGACCTCCCCATGGATTCCCCCGCACACCCGTCGCCGGCGGTCTTCCGCTACCGCGCCTACAGCCTGTTCTGGGGCGGTCGGGTGTTCACGACCCTAGCCGTCCAGGCCCAGAGCGTGACCATCGGCTGGCAGGTCTACACCCTCGCCCGGCGCGCCTACGGCGTGGAACAGAGCGCCTTCTTGGTCGGCATGGTGGGACTGGTCCAATTCCTGCCTCTGTTCGCCTTGACCTTCGTGGCCGGAGCCGTCGCGGACCGCCAGGATCGCAGGGCCATCATCCTGATCTGCCTGGGCGGCGAACTGGTCGCCGTGCTGGCGCTGGCGGCCCTGGCGCTGCATCCGGCGGTCAGCCTCCTGCCGATCTTCTCGATAGCGGCGCTGTTTGGGGCGTCCCGGGCCTTCCTGGGGCCGGCGCAGGGCGCGATGGGACCCATGCTGGTGCCGCGCGAGGTGCTGCCCCGCGCCATCGCCTGGAACTCGCTGGGCTATCAGAGCGCCTCCATCATCGGGCCGTGGATCGGCGGCGCCCTGTGCGCGCTGTCGCCCATGTCGGCCTATCTGGGCTCGGCGATGCTGTATGTGATCGCCCTCCTCTGCCTGGCAGCCCTGCGCGCCAACACGAAGCCGGCGGGATCGAGCGCCTCGCGCATGGAGTTGATCCGCGAAGGCGTCCACTACGTCTGGACCAACAAGATCGTGCTGGGCGCCATCTCGCTCGACCTTTTCGCCGTGCTGCTCGGCGGCGCCACGGCGCTTCTGCCGGTCTATGCCCGCGACGTGCTGCAGATCGGCGCTCATGGGTTCGGCATACTCCGCTCCGGACCCGCCATCGGCGCGGCGCTGATGGCGGTGGCTCTCAGCCGTTGGCAGATCCACCGCCACGCCGGCCGCTGGATGTTCGCCGGCGTCGCCGCCTTCGGCTTGGCCACCCTGGTGTTCGCGGTTTCCAAGCTGCTCTGGGTGTCGGTCGTGGCGTTGGCGGCGCTGGGCGCGGCGGACATGATCTCGGTCTATGTCCGCCAGTCCCTCGTGCAGATCGTGACGCCGGACGCCATGCGTGGGAGGGTTGCGGCGGTGTCGGGCCTCTTCATCGGCGCCTCCAACGAACTCGGAGAATTCGAGACCGGCGTGGTGGCTAGGGTGATTGGCCCGGTCGGCGCCGCGCTATTCGGCGGGTTTGGGTCGCTGGGAGTGACGGGCTTATGGGCTAAACTGTTCCCAGCGCTGCGAGACGCCGACAGGCTTGATCAAGGAGGTTAGAATTGAGCGTCTTCCGCTTGTTGAAAGCCGCCCTTGTGCTTGTTGCGGCGACTACGTGCGCGGACTGCAAGTCTGTTGAGTCTGGCCGTCCAAGTGTCGGGCCGGTAAGTTAGATGTCCTCTGCGAGCAGCGGCATGAAGCCCGTTTGCAGCGGTGGCAAAGCGAAGATGCGGTGCGAGGTTTCTCCCGGAGGAAAACTGTTCGATTGCGTCATCCTCTCGGAGTCGCCATCCGGATGTGGTTTTTCAGCATCCTCATTGAAAGCGGCGAAGCTCTTCAGAGTCAAACCCGCGACACGTGATAGGGTGCCTATACAATCCTCCATAACAATTCCGCTGAAATGGCAGCTTAACGACGATCCAGCGGTCGCACCCGCACCGCCGATGGTGCCATCGACATCTCCAGGTACTTCGACGCCGTCCAACACAACTGGGCAGGCGCCAAATTGATCAATCCGAACGCCCGCTACGACTTCGCCTCCGACAACACCGCCGGCGCCGCGCCCGAGGCGCTGGAGGCGCTGGTGCAGGCCAACACCGGCTACACCTCCGGCTACGGCACGGACGCGGTGAGCGCGCAGGCCGCCGACGCGTTGCGCGCCCTGCTCGACGCTGACGCCGACGTGCGCTTCGTCGCCTCCGGCACTGCCGCCAACGCCATCGCCTGCGCGGCGCTCTGCCGGCCGTTCGAGTCGGTGCTCTCGCACAGGCACGCCCACATCCAGACCGACGAGACCGGCGCTCCCGGCTTCTTCGGCCACGGCCTCGGCCTGATCGGGCTCGACGGCGCCTCGGGCCGGATCGATCCAGCTTTGCTGGCGTCTGCCTTGGACGCGCCGGAGGCCTCCTACCGCCAGTCGCCCGCCGCCCTGTCGCTCACCAACGCCACCGAATACGGCACGGTCTACACCGTCCAGGCCGTCGGCATCTTGACTGCCCAAGCCAAGGCGCGCGGGCTGCCGGTGCACCTGGATGGCGCGCGGCTGGCCAATGCCTCAGCCTCCGGATTCGACGTCAAGGCTCTGAAATCGCTCGGCATCAACATCCTGGTCATGGGCGGGACGAAGGCCGGCATGCCGCTCTCCGAAGCCGTAGTGCTGTTCGAGCCGGCCCTGTCCCGCCGCTTCGATGCGCGGCTGAAGCAGGCCGGACAGCTGCCGTCCAAGGGCCGCTTCCTCTCCGCGCCCTGGATCGGCATGCTGCGCGAGGACGCCTGGACGACCCGCGCCGCCCACGCCAACGCCATGGCGAGCAAGCTGGCTGACCTCATGCCCTTCCCCGTCGCCCACCCGGTGGAGGCCAACGGGGTGTTCGTGGCCATGAGCGAGCCGACTCTGCAGCGACTTCGGGCGATGGGCTGGAACGTCTACCGCTTCACCGACGGCACGGTGCGCTTCATGTGCTCCTGGGCCACCACGCCCGAGGCGGTGGAGGAGATCGGCGAGGCGCTCAGGCAGGTGACGTGAAGCCCACCTCCGCCTCCAGCTCCCACGGACCGCCCAGATAGCGCCAGACCAGCACGCCGACCCCTTGCAGATCAAAGGGATGAAAGCTGTCGCTAAGCTGATCGTAGAGGGCGCGGGCCATGATCGGCTCGACCTTGTTCTGCACCGTCACGTGGGGTCGGAAGCCCTGGCGGTCCTGCGGCGTCAGCCACTCCGCCCATCGCTCGGCCAGTCGCGCGCGGAAGCTCTTCAGCTCCGCACCCGTGATCTCGAAGGCGGTCCCCCGCCCGAGCTTGCGCAGCCCGGTAGCCCGGAGTTGGAGTGGGCCAACCGCGGCGCTGGTGGCGAGATAGCCCACCACCTCCGTCAGCCCCTCACCCGGCAGCTTGTGAAACAGCGTCAGGTGCGCCGGAATGTGGTTCAGCGCCGGCGGAAAGTGAGCCCGCCGCAAGCCGTCGAACCGCGCAAAGCTCACGGGGTCCAGCTTCAGGGTCAGGATCAGCGGCGCGTCCGACATCCCCCCTCAACGCAAAGGGCGGCGGAGCGTCCCCTTGCCGCCCAACGCTTTTTGCCTCACCGTAACTGTACAGCTCCATCCGCCAGCTAGAGCGCGCCCTTGCCAGCTTCCAAAGTGCGTCGCGACATCGGCCTGATCTCCCTGACCATGACGGGGCTGGGCGGCATCATCGGCTCCGGCTGGCTGTTCGGGGCTTGGCACACCGCCCAGTTGGCCGGACCGGGCGCCGTCTGGGCCTGGGTGATCGGGGCGGCCTTCATCGCCATCGTCGCCACGGTGTTCTGCGAGCTGGGGGCCATGTTCTCCGAGACCGGCGGCATGGTGCGCTACGGCTACTACAGCCACGGCTCGCTGGTGGGCTTCGTGGCCGGCTGGGCGAACTGGATCTCCATCGCCTCCGCCGTGCCTGTGGAGGCGGAGGCCTCGTCCCAGTACGTGGCGTCCTGGCCCTATCCCTGGGCTCACGCGCTCTACAACGGCCATGAGCTGAGCCCCACGGGACTGGCGCTGGCGGCCGTCCTGGTGGTGGTCTACTTCCTGCTGAACTACTGGGGCGTGCAGCTCTACGCCAAGACCAACGCCGGCATCACGGCCTTCAAGTTGGTAATCCCGGCCTTGACCGGCGTCGCCCTGATCATAGCCGGCTTCCACAAGGCGAACTTCGGCGTCGGCCTGCACCCGGGCAAGGCGGCGATGAACCTGCCAGCCATCTTCGGGGCGGTGACCACGTCCGGCATCGTGTTCAGCTTCAACGGCTTCCAGGGGCCGATCAACCTTGCGGGAGAGGCGAAGAACCCCTCCCGAAATGTCCCGATCGCCGTCCTGTCCAGCATCGCCATCGCCACGGTGGTCTACATCCTGCTGCAGGTGGCCTTCGTGGGCGCCACCCCGCCGGGCGACCTGAAGCAGGGCTGGTCGGCGGTGAACTTCTCCTCGCCCTTCGCCCAGCTGGCCCTGGCCCTCAACCTGAACTGGCTGGCCCTGCTGCTCTACGCCGACGCCTTCGTCAGCCCCAGCGGCACGGGCATGACCTACACCGCCACCACCGCGCGCATGGTCTACGCCATGGAGAAGAGCGGCTCCCTCCCCAAGATCTTCGGCCACATCCACACCGCCAGCGGCATTCCACGCCCGGCCATGTGGCTCAACCTGTGCGTGAGCTTCCTCTTCCTGTTCTTCCTTCGGGGCTGGGGGTCGCTGGCGGCGGTGATCTCGGTGGCGACCATCATCTCCTACCAGATCGGCCCCATCTGCGTCGGCGCGCTCCGCCGCGTGGCGCCCGAGATGAAGCGGCCGCTCCGCACCCCCGTGATCCAGGTGTTCGCCCCCGTCGCCTTCACGCTGTGCACCCTTCTCCTCTACTGGGCCCGCTGGCCGCTGACCGGCGAGGTGATCGCCCTGGTGATCGTGGCCGCGCCCATCTACGCTTGGGCGGAGTGGCGCCACGGCTGGAAGGACTTCGGCCGGCATCTGAGGGGCGCGTGGTGGCTGATCGCCTACCTCCCCTGCATGGCCCTGGTTTCGGCGCTCGGCAGCCACGAGTTCGGCGGCGCAGGCCTGATCCCCTACGGCGTGGACCTGGCCGTTGTGGCGGTCATGGGCCTCGGCTTCTACCTCTGGGGCGAGCGTTCCGGCTGGCGCACCCCCGCCATCGAGCTGCACGAACAGGGCGCCGACGACAACACGGAGCTGTACTGAGGGGCCGGAAGGCCGGCCGGCCATGACTGAGCTCCCGTCCCCGACCAACCCGCCCGCACCTCTGGGTTCCGCGCCGCCGGCGGCGCCGACCCTCTACATCGACGCCGACGCCTGCCCAGTGAAGGAGGAGGTCTACCGCGTCGCCCGCCGCTATGGCCTGAAGGTGTATGTGGTGGCCAACGCCTACATCGCCGTCCCCCTGCGCGAACCCCTGATCGAGCGCGTGGTGGTCGAGGCCGGCCCCGACATCGCCGACGACTGGATCGCCGAGCGCTGCGGCCCCCTCGACATCGTGGTCACCTCCGACATCCCGCTGGCCGGCCGCTGCCTCACCGCCGGCGCCCAGGCGCTGCGCCCCACCGGCCGCCCCTTCGACACCGCCTCCATCGGCATGGCCCTGGCGGCGCGGGAGGTGGCCGAGCACCTGCGCTCCTTCGGCCAGGCGACCTCCGGCCCGCCGCCCTTCGCCCCCGCCGACCGCTCCCGCTTCCTCCAGGCGCTGGACGCTGCGGTGGTCAAGGTGCGCCGCCGGCCGCCCGCGCCGCCCCCACTGCGGCCCTCGACTGAGGGCCAGATCGCCGCGCCTGAGGAACCCAAGGGCCGCCCGGAGGACTAAACCCTTGCGCCGCGCCCACGCGCGCAATCAGATCGGGAGACACCCATGGCCTTCGAAGTGCCGCCGCTCGGCTACGGCTACGACGCCCTCGCCCCCACCATCGACGAGCAGACGATGCGCCTGCACCACGACAAGCACCACCAGGCCTATGTGGACAAGCTGAACGGCGCGGTCGCCGACACCCCGGCGCTGCAGGGCAAGTCGATCGAGGATATCCTGGCCGGCGTCTCGGCCCTGCCGCCCGTGGTGCGCAACAACGGCGGCGGCCACTGGAACCACAGCTTCTTCTGGGAGATCATGACCCCCGGCGGCGCCTCGGAGCCCACCGGCGAGCTGAAGTCGGCCATCGACAGCGCCTTCGGCTCGCTCGACGCCATGAAGGAGAAGTTCAACACCGCCGGCGCCAACCAGTTCGGCTCCGGCTGGGCCTGGCTGGTGGCCGCGCCCGGCGGGGCCTTGACCATCTGCTCCACCCCCAACCAGGACAACCCCCTGATGGATGCGGCGCCGGTGAAGGGGACCCCCATCCTCGGCAACGACGTCTGGGAGCACGCCTACTACCTCACCTACAACAACCGCCGCCCGGACTACCTGAAGGCCTGGTGGACCGTGGTGAACTGGGACAAGGCCAGCGAGAACCTCGCCAAGGCGGCGTGAGGCGGCGCGCGCGGCGGGGTCCAGGCCCC
>NZ_CAHJWH010000056.1 GCF_903642205.1 Caulobacter sp. S45
CGCCCAGCCTCAATCTTGAATCATGATCCGCCCCAAACCGGAATCCCGAATCAGCATGATCCGGTCGCGCTCTAGAGCGGAGCGGCCAGCTGAGGGAGGCCTTGGCGGCGCCCTCCATTCACTTGCAGACCCTCTTACGCCATCGCGTGACTCAGCTGGTCGCCTTCGTCATGTCCTCGACCCAGGCCGAGACGAGCTGGCTCTCCTCCGCGCCCACCACCTCAAGCCCGATGAGCAGCTCGTACGCCTTCAGAAGGTTGTCCCATAACGCATCAACGCCAGATCTGAAGTCTGCGTCCTCCAGGGACTTACGAATGCGTTCGTTGTTGAGGTAGCCCGGGATTTCTTCAGCAAAATCGCGCATCAGATCATGTTCATTCCTCTCTTGATAGACGGTGGAGTTGTGGAACATCACGCGCCAGCCCGCCTCCCAGCCGAGGCGTTGTGCGATGAAGCTGCGCCAGATGTCGGTCATCCGGAATGAACAGTGATAGGGGAGATACAGCAGGGGAAAAGCCTCCCTGAAGAAGGTGGTGTTCTGGCTGTTGAACGGGCACCAGACGCCGGGGGCGAGGGCGATCGGCTGTCGCTTCTGAAACGAGACCGGGAGCGGCAGGACCAGGCGGTAGATCGCGTCCACATCCGGGTTGAGGTCGGCCAGCCCCTGCTGGATCGGACACTCGAACGACGAAACCGGCGACAGACTGGCTGCAGGACGCGCAAGCTCGTTCAACGGCAGACCGCGGGGCCAGATGTTGGTGTCGGAGAAGTAGCGGTAGACGTTGCACCATCCTGCGTCCCTGACCTCGGCGGCCTCGCAGGACCTGGATCTCGGGGTCCAGAAGCCTTCAACGGGAATGTTATCGTCGTCGGTCTCGACGATCACCTGGGCGTTCCGGGTCGCTGCGAGGAGATAGCCGATGTTCTTCCTCGCATAGTGCCGCGTCGGGCAGAGGGCGGCATAGCCGAACGGTGTCGCGCGCTGCGCCTCGACATCGAGGTAGGTCGATCCTGGAAGCCTGAAGTCCTTCGGGCTCTTCGAATCGCCTATGACGATGAAGTGGGCGTCGTGGTCGGACGCGCCCTTGGCGAGTTCAAGCATCGCCTGAGTTGGAGCGTTTATCGTCGTTACGACGATACAACAGTCACCGTTCATGGATAGGTCCCTGAAACTAGATTTCCTGAAACATGTATTCTGCCGGATGTCACTTCACAAGAAGGTCGTGGTGACGAGGACGCCTATGGCCGAGCGGAGACGTGTTCGTCCGTGAGCGGCTGTAGCAAGTCCAGCATGTTGATTTTGTGGACGACGGCCGGTCAGGTGATGACGTGCAGGGATCGCAGCCCCAAGGCCACCCGGCGGGGATCGGGCCCGATCCCCTGCTCTTCGGGGCTCCGCACCGAGGCAAAGACGAGGGCCGCCCAGAAGACGCGCGTTCGCGCGGCCATCTCGGCGGGGACCTTCACCGTCAGCCGCTCGAGCGGAGCATCAACCGCCGTATGGGTGGAGGCGAGCACGACGCCGTTGATCTCGACATTGAACTCAAGAACCGGGAACTGATCGGAAATCGCAGCATGCACTTCCAGCTCGAGCCGGAAGCCGCCTGGCGGCGGCGTCTCAAGGCAGAACTTCACCACGCTGCGTTCTCCGCGCGACCAGAGCCCCCAGGGCTCCAGATCCTGCCACCCGTCCACAAACTGTACCCCGTCGATGTCGAGGGGATGATCCAGATAGAACAGAGCGCGGTGCGCAAGGCTGTCAAAAGCCTGTCCCAGGTCCACTCGGAGGTCGGGAACCAGCGGGCTGAGCGGCAGGACCCGAGCGCGGTCGGCCGGGGCGAGCAGCCCGTTAATGTCACCCTTCACAGCGACCACAGCATGCCAGTAGCGTGCCGCATGGTAGAAGCCGCCGATCAAGCCAAATGCGTCCACCTCCTCGAAGAAGTCCGTCCCCAGCCGGTTGCGGAGGGTGTACAGGCGCACGTCGCCATCGCGTGTGAGGTTGGTCAGCGACGCCAGCGCATGATCGATCACGTCGCCCCAGCGCGTCTGATCACGGCGGGGCAGGTCAAGCAGCGCCAGAACGCCGCCGTCCTCCGCAAAGCGGGCGCAAGCCAGGTTCAGACGGCCCATCCCGCTCTCTGGATCGCGCTGGATTTCGGCGAAGCTCAGCTCGCGACGTTCAAGGCCGTTTGTGGCGCCGGGCGCTGGCGTCAGGCGGCTCACTGGCGCGGCGAAGCAACGCGAGAAGGGCTCCGCGGTCGCGCCGGACAGCACCCGCTCGACGAAGAGGCCAGGGCCCTCGCGCCGGAAATCGAAGGTGAACTGACGCGCGTCGCGGCTAAGGTCCAGCGCGTCGAGGCCCCAGACGGAGAGGTGGACTGGATTGCTATAGATGATGGTCTTGCGGCATCGCGCACCGGCAAGGACGTCCGCAGCTCCGCTGCGCACGGCGATCACTTCGCCGGCGTACTCCGCGACCGCGGGCAGGAGCGCCAAAGGCAACTGAAGCGCCTGGGTGCCCGCGATGACGGCTTCGCCTCCCATGACGATGGTGAACACTCTGACTCCACGATGGAGCAGCTCGGCCGCAAGCGCGGTGAAATGCGCCTTCCCCTCCACCGGCCAGCGTGAGCCATAGGGCGACAGGATGACCGAGCGACCCTGCACCACGCCGTGACGTCGGCAGACATCACGCAGCCGGTCGGCTGAGGCCGAGTCCGGTGGAAGCGGCGCCGGTTCCACGTCCGGCTGGAGCCGCAGAATATGCCGGTAATAGGCCATGTAGGTGGTCGATGTTTCAAGCTGCAGCCGGTCGCCGGTGGACTCCAGTCCATGGGTATCGGGATTGTGGGCAGGCGAGCCGACGACCGGCAGGTTCGGGCCGAAGGTCGGCAGGCCGCCCTGTTCGAAAAATTGACGCCAGTCGCGGGCGGAGCCCCTGAGCTCCGCGGTGAGCATGACCCCTGCGAACTCGTCGCCGAAGAGTGCGGCGACCTGGGCGTGGCGAACGGACGAAGTGACCAGGAAGATCGGTCGGTGGCCCCCGTGTTCCTGACGGAAGGCTTTGGCCAGGCTGAAGAGCTGGTACACGTCGCCGGTCTGCATGTGTTCGGTCAGCCAGTACCATGCGTCCTGGTCCAGCTTGAGTCGCGACCACGCTTCCTGCAACAAAGCTTGACCCTCTCGCTTCCCGGCGCCAAAGCCGCAGGTGCGGCGACCAGCGGACCGCGAGCCACGGGGGGTCGGTGACACCAAAATACACGCTCGGCAAGGGGGCGAGCGGCGCGAGCGTGCGCACCCGCGCGCAGAGGGCGCGAGCTGCATGATCACCGTCTGTGTCCTCTTCAACCATCCCTTCCCAGCCAACATCCCGGCCCTGAAGGCGATCTACGCCGACCGCTTCGAAGACGTCATGTTCGTCCAGCCGATGGCGCCGAGCGAGGATCCGGAGGTCCTCACGAGCTATTCCGGCGCCTACGGGTTCCATGGCATGATGGTCGACGCCATACCTCGGATCCTCGCTCTTGGGGCGGAGCACGTGGTGTTCATCCACGACGATGTGCTGCTCAACCCTTTGCTGAACGAAAACAACATCGTCGACCGGCTGGGACTCACCGCGGACGGCGCTTTCCTGCCCGAGTTCAAGGCCTTCGGGGGGGAACTTGACGCCTGGCCCTGGACCCTGGGCGTGCTGTGGAAGCTTGTCTTCCCGCTGAACGCGATCTCCGGGTCCGGCGCCGAGCACTTCGCGAGCTACCTGCCCGACCCGCAGCAGGTCGAAGCCAGGCTTTGCCGTAAGTACGGCTTCGACTTCAAGCCCTTCTCCTGGAACCGCGATGCGCCCTCGGCGAGACCCATGTTGGGCTATGGCCGGGAGTTACCGGCTGAAGTGCAGGCGCCGATCCTGGAGACGCTGTTCGGACCGCGGGACGACCCGCGCACGATCAAGCCTGCCTTCCCGCTTTGTTCTGGGATGGCCGACTTCGTGGTCGTGAGCCGCGGCATGCTGGAGGACTTCCGCCGCCTGCTGGGTGTCTTCCAACAGCTCGGCCTTTTTGTCGAAGTAGCCGTTCCCACGGCCTTGGCCGCTGCGGCGGAACATGTCGTTCAATCGCGTGACGTGGGTCTGCGGGCGGACTGGTTGTGGGCGGAGGGGCGCGAGGCAACGAGCGCCGCAACCCTGATCGAGGGCTTCCGCACCAACCTCCTGCTCGCCCACCCCTTCAAGTTGTCGCGGCAAGGGGCGCTGGTCGACGAGGTGATCAGCAGCCTGAGCGCAGGCCGACCTGGACGCCACGGCTCCGCTTCGAACTAAGGATCAACATGCACGATGGACGCGACGAAGGAATAGCATGAGCCGGTACGAGGCTTCAGAACTGGCGGCGGCGCTCTATGACATGCTCCTTCAGCGAGCGCCGGAGCCCGGCGCCGCGGAAACGCACGGCGCCAATGCCGAACTCCACAAGGCGGGTCCGGCCCAGATGATCGAGGGCTTTCTGCGTAGCCCTGAATTCGCCTACAAGGCCCCGGCCTTCCTCCGGCGATTTCTGCCGGATCACAAGCTGATCTGGGACCATTCCCAGACCGGGGAGGTGGCCTTCATCCTGCGTTCGATCGTCAATGACAGTGCGCGGCGGCGGTTTGTCGTCGATGTTGGCGCTCGCGGCCGTGAACGCTCGAACAGCTATGACCTCATGAAACAGTTTGGCTGGCGCGGCCTGCTTGTAGAGGCCAACCCGAACCTCATCGACACCATAAACGAGGAGTTCGCCGATCTTGATGTGACGTTGGTGAACTGCGCGATCTCGGATTTCGAGGGAGAAGCCAGCTTCTATTTTGGGTTGAACGACGATGTCTCGTCTCTCTACAAGGATGGGCTTGCCGCATGGGGGCCGGTGCACGGCGAGTGCCGGGTTCCAGTGCGAAGATTGCCGAGTCTTCTCGACGAGATTGGAGCGCCTCACGACTTCGACCTCCTTTCGCTGGACATCGAAGGCGCCGATGTGCCCACTCTGAACGATCTTATCGGCAATTCGCCATACCGCCCGGAGCGGATCGTCATCGAGATCTGGAGGCCCGACTCAAGAACCGACTTGGCTGTCTTCGGCCTTAACTCGGCTGTGATCGAGACTTACGAACTGATCGGGGAGGTCGGGGCGAACCTCGTGCTGAAGCTCCGGGCGAGCCCCACCTCGAGCGGGTCCGGGCCCGCCGCCGCGCTCGGCGGCTGAGGCGGCCGGCCCCATCACGAAGGCCGGTGCAAGCCGCACGCCGCCTTGGCATAGTGCCGGCCACTCTCTATCGTGGCTAGGCGGGCCAGAGGGCGCCTCCCCAGCGCCGTATCAGGACTATGCGGGTGGAGATAACCCTTTTCCAGACTAGCGATCCCTTCAGCTACTACAAGATGTTGCATATTACGAGTGAGACTGCGCGCGCATTTTGTCGAAACCGGCAGGTGAAATACGAGGCTTTTATTGGCCTCCGTAGAGGAAACCAAAACTGGCACTCAACCTATAATCGGGTGGTCTATCTAGCTGATCGCGTGCGGGAGGGTTATGACGGATGGATACTCCATCTGGATGCAGACGCCTATGTTAATGACGTCAACTTCGACATCTGGACCTATCTGGCGGATAAGGGTGGATACGCCATGATCGGCGCGCCGTCGGGCGCCACCGAGCATTTCTGGGACATGAACATAGGCATCATGTTCTTCAACCTGGGCCATCCTTTCATGATCGAGATGGCGAGGGATTGGTTTGCGTATCTCGACAGGTTCGACCTCGCCCGCGACGCCACGGGTTGGTCTGAGAGCATCTCCGACGACCAGGCCATGTTCCATGAGCTGCTCATGAGGCACCCCGACCGGGCAGGTGAGGTCCTGCTGGAGAGTTGGGACTTCATGAACGCCCCGCGCTCCAGCTTCGTCCGGCAGATGATGCGTTTTCCAGGCGTCAGCTTTGAGGAGCGTCTGGCTAACATCGAGGCCAGGGTCGCGGAGAGCCTGTCCGGCGTTACCGGTGTAAGTCTCGTACCTCCGGAAGCATAAGAAATATCTAGTCGTCGTCGGTAAATTTAGATGGGCGGGAACTCCAGTGCTTGACAAGAGCAATGACATATCGGCGACCGACCTTATTGGGACCTTATATTCTACGCTGCTGAACCGGGGCATCGACCAGCAAGGTCTCGATAGTAAGCTGGCGCGCTTCAACTCTGGTGGCATTGACCTGGAAGGTCTCGTCAGCGAGATATTCAACTCCGAAGAGTTCACGCAACGCTTGCCGATCCTGGCACGGGAGCGAGGCCTGCAGGCGGAGGGCGATACGCAGGGTCGAGATCGGACGCCATTTCACGAGCCGGTGGGCGCACGTGGCGCGGTCGAAGCGCCTTCTACGGAGTTGGATGACCTGATCTACGGTCTCTATTCGGCTTTGCTCGGGCGCCTACCAGGCGAGCAGGGTGTGAAGGAGGTCGCGCGGGCCTTGGGGTCTGGGGAGCTGACGATGACTGACGTCGTCGGCGGCATCGTAGAGTCCGACGAATTCCAGGACGGCCTGCCGGCAATGATGCGTCGCTACGGAACAGGCGGCGTGGCGCTGAACAGGGACGTGGTCGCTTCCTTGTACAAGGTGCTGCTGGACCGCGAACCCGACCAGGTCGGGCTGGAGGCCAAGCTGTCGGGCCTAAGCCAGGGAACCTTGTCGCTGAACGACGTGGTGGGGGAACTGCTCGGCTCGGAAGAGTTCTATGACAAGCTGCCCGACCTGCTCAAGCGTTTCGCTGGGCGCGAGGAACGCTACATCACGAACTATGGGGCGGTCGTCGAAGCCGTTTACTTAGCCCTGCTTGACCGTGAACCGGACAAGGAAGGCTTCTACCAAAAAGTCCAAGGTCTGGGCCGACGCGACTTCGTGATTGAAGATGTCGTTCGAGAAATTATTGGGTCGGACGAATTCTTTGCCAAATTGCCCACCCTCCTGAACCGCAATCGCGCCGACGCAACCCGTTTCGTGATTGATGTGGCCCACCTCGTGATCGTGCTCTATAGCGTGCTGCTGGATCGCAGGCCGGAACCCATCGGGCTGCAGAGCAAGATCGACAGGCTCGCGGCCGCCGCCCTGTCACTTGACGATCTGATCCGGGAGATCGTGGAATCTGCAGAGTATCTGGACCGCCAAAAGGCGGACCTTCTGCGCAGGGGCCTGGTGGTCAACGATCGTTTCACCAATGACGTTTCCCAGTATGGCGAGACCTGGCTGGTCATCCGCGACATGATCAACAGCGCCTCCTGGGCTCGCTACGTGGTGGACGTGGGCGCCCGGGGCCGGGAGCGCTCCAACTCCTACGACCTGCTGCGTCACTTCGGTTGGCGCGGCGTTCTCATCGAGGCGAACCCTCGCTTGATCGAGTCGATCCGGGCCGACTTCGAGGGCCTCGACTGCGAGATCACCTGCTGCGCCATCTCTGACTATGATGGCACGGCGATCTTCAACATCGGCGCCAACGACGACGTTTCGTCCCTCATCAAGGCGGCCGCTGCGGGATGGGGGGAGGTCCGTGACGAGATCGAGGTCCGGGTCCGGATGTTACCCGAGGTGCTGCGCGAACACGACGCACCGCTCAGCTTTGACCTCCTTTCCATCGACATAGAAGGCGAGGATGTGCGCGCGTTAAACCATCTCATCGATGCCAGCGCGTATCGGCCGACGTGGGTGATCATCGAGGTCGCCGAGGAGGACGCGGACTCGAGCCTCGCCGCGATCGGGCTGTCTCAGAAGGTCTGCGACACCTACGAGATCATGGGACGGACCCCCTCGAACCTGCTGCTGAGGCGTAAGGAGGCGGACTTCGGCCCCGAGCGGCTGGTACGCGCGCTTTACCTCGGCTTGCTCGACCGGCCCGCGGACGAGAGCGGGCTCAGCGCGAAGTCCGTCAGCCTGGCCCAAGGCAAGTCGAGCTTCGAGGACCTGGTGGGTGAGCTCGTAGGATCGGAGGAGTTTTTCGACCGGCTCCCGGCCTTGATCAGACGGTATGGCGGTGATCTGGAACGCGGGATTATTCGCAGCGTGGAGGTGGTATCGGACCTCTACGAGGTCCTGCTCGGCCGTCCCGTCGACGCTCTCGGCTTGCAGGCCAAGTTGGACGGGCTTGCAAACAGCACCCGAACCGTGGCCGACATAGCTCGCGAGCTGATCAATTCGGAGGAGTTCGCCAGCGCGCCGCCCCTGCAGGCAAGAGCCAGCGGCTCAGAGGTGACCCTGCCTGAATAGACCTCCTCCACCACCCTTCGCGCTGGTCATGGTTCCCCCCGAGGCAGGTCGTGCGGTCTCGTCTGGTCGGTCACCCTGCGCCGAGGAGTATGGAGGCGACCTCTCGTTCGATCAGAAGGCTCCTTTCTTCTACGCTGCCCATCAAACGGATGAATTGCCGGATGAAGCTTGCCTGCGGGGAGTTGATGACGTCCATCGACGAGAAGTGTATGTGTCGTCTTATGGCCGGCCACTGACGAAGAGCAACCTGAAGGAAGCTCTGGTCGTCGAGCCCGTCGGCCCACACCTCTGCTTCCATAAGCACCTTATCGGGTACACGGTCGAGAAGCTCCTTCCATCTGCGGATCAAGCTGCGGGTTGATGGATGTCGAAGGTTCATGATCATGACTCCTGCGTTGACGTCCCACCAGCCTTCAGGCGCGCCGGCAAGCGTTAGGATCGCCGCCTTGTTCGCCTGCGTCGTGAGCAGGTGTTCCAAGTCGAAATCCTGGTCGAGAATGAACGCGTCTGCGTCCAGATAGATGGCCCATCCCCTGTAACCGCGCTCCACCAGCTCTTTAAGCATATAGATCCGGTTGTAAGTTGAATGCCATGGCGCCAGCCCACGTTTTATTCCGATGTAAGCCTCGTAATGAAACTTATGCCTCTTGCAGAACGCCTTTACCGTACAGCTAGTCTGCATTAGCATGCCGGCATATATGTAAGGATCGCTCGTTTGCATAAAGGTGACGGGAGGAAGGCTCACAGTAGGTTAGCCTCAATCGCCACGGCCTCATGGTCGTAGGTAAGTCCCACCACTTCTCCTATCAGGGTGCAAGACCCGTATGGCGTTGCACACGGCCGCAGAACGGATGCAGCGACGACGAGCGCCTGCTCGGCTTGGACTTGACGCAGGTTGCGGCCGCCGACGCTGAGTAAGGCGGCTTGATCCGGCTTGGCTGGCGAAGACGCCGTGCAGGGGGCGGCAAGCGTCAGGACGTGGCTATGCGGCTGATGCGGTTTCGATCATGCTGGACCAGAACTGTGTATCGCTCGAGTGGATATAGGCGTTACGCTCAAGGTTTCCGCGAGAAAAGAAATCGATATATGCTCGTAGCTCCTCACAAGGCAAGCTTGAGATGTCATGATTATACAATATTTCCTGGGCCTCCCACAGCAAGAGGTTTGTCGTAGCGAGTCCGTAATAAGATATACGAAAGTCGGGAGACTCCGTCGTGACGACGCGATTCGTCATCTTGTTGTTGACCGAAGACTCTCCAGGCAGAGCCCAAGATAACGCTCGTATGAGCTCAATGACCTGGGTATCGAGCAGGGCTTCAGCTTCGTGAGGAGTTTTTCGCCGGTGAACCAGGTTCCAGTATTTGACCGTGAGGATCGATAATCGGTCAAGCAGCAGGCCGACAGTGTTGAGGCCGACGCTTCGCTGGTCTTCCGGACGCACGTTCGCCAGCCAGCGCCGCCCCTCTGCAATGACTTCGGCGCCGGGGTTCGTGAAAGGCGGCGTCATCCGCTGGGCCGCCGCCACCGGCTCCAGCACGTCGGTGACGTAGCTCATGAGAGCCGGCTCGGTCGTGATGGGAAACGCCTCAATCAGGGTCAGAGACTCATCGAACAGGCTTCTAAAGTATTGGAGCCGCTTAGCATTCGAGGGTGAGTCGGTCATCTGGGGAGCGGTAAAGGCCGATGTCGCCGGTGTCCAGCGGGGCAGGTGCGCAACGGCTGGCGCAACGGATGCAACCCCCTCGCCCTCTATGTCTGTCATTCCGGCGGCACGAGCCTTCTGCGGACTGAGAGCGTCGCCCAGACCGAGGCCAGCATGACCGCGAGGATAGCCACAAGCTGGCGGACGCTCAACCGTTCGTGCAGGAGTACCAGGCCCATCAGCGCTCCGCTTGCAGGCTCCATGCTCGTCAGGACGCCATAGGTCCTGGCCGGCAGGCGGGTCAGGCTCACCATTTCCAGCGAGTAGGGCAGGGCGCTGGAAAAGACGGCGACCAGAAGCGCTGTCGGGATGAGGGCCGGGGCGAAAAGATGAAGGCCCGCATGCAGGAGGCCGACGGGCAGGGCGATGAGGGTCGCCACCGCCATGCCAAAGGCGGCGGCAGCCGGTCCGTGCTCATGCCCGGCCATCTGGCCAAACACGATGTACAGCGCCCAGCACCCGCCCGCCCCGAGGGCGAAGAGAGCGCCCGTTGCATCAACCGCAGCCACTTCGCGCCCGATCGGCAGAAGAAGCAGCAGGCCGGCGAGGGCCAATCCCACGCAGGCGAAGTCGTGCCAGCGCCGTGAGGTCGCCACCGCTACACCGAGAGGTCCGACGAACTCCAGCGCCACCGCCACGCCAAGCGGCGTCGTACGCAGCGCCATGTAGAAGAGCAGGTTCATGCCCCCGAGCGAGGCGCCGTAGGCGAGGAGCGGCGGGAGAGTCTTGCGTGTGACCCGTATCCGCCACGGCCGCATGATCGGGGCGAGCATGAGCGCGGCCAGGCTGATCCGGAGCGCAGTCGCCCCCTGCGCTCCCACACTGGGGAACAGCCCTTCAGCTGTTGCAGCACCGTACTGGAACGACAGCATGGCGGCCGCAAGTGTCGCGACCGGAAGCCAGGGAGAGGCGCCCAGGCGTGTGCGGGCCAAGGATAGAACAGACATGGCGACGGCTCCTCCGCAGCTTTTCGCACGAGCCGGCGTCACCCTCCACCCACGTCGACACACACCTGCGGGCACGACGCTCGGCCTGCTCGAACACTCTGTACTTGCGTGCTCCAACAGTGGTGGAGCACCACCTTTTCTAATCGCGTAGTGGGTGGCGCACCAACCGCGTCTCCGCTATGAAGGTAGAGCGAAAATGGCCGCGTCTGTAAAATCACCTGACGCGGCTTTGCAAGTCGATCCTGCCCACACGGACAGAAAGCCTGTTATGAGCGTCTATCAGTGGACCGGATCGAGCAACGCCGATCTCGGCAACGAAGGCAATTGGGTCAACACGAGCAATCCCGGCACGGTCGGAACGCCGGGGCTGAGCGATGTCGCCGTCATTCAGGTCGGCGAGGGTCTCTACGGCGTGATAGACGTGGACGCGCTCGACATCGTGCAGGCCAGCGGCGCGCCGACCATCTCGATCACAGGATCGAGCACCCAGGTCACCGCCGCATCGGTCGGGATCGGCTACGGCTTCACGCTCGATGACGGCGCCTACCTCCAAGCCGGCGACCTGGGCATCGACGGCGACGGAACCTCGGTCATCGTACAGAACAACGCCTATCTTTTTGACTCGGCGTCTGCCGAGAACGACGTGCTCACCATCGGCGCCGGAAGCGGAAACGCGTCGGTGCTGGTCACCAAGGGCGGCAGCTTCGCCTACGACTCCAATGAGGCGACCGGCACGCTGAACGTGGGCGGCACGACCAACAGCGTGGCGACGCTGGAGGTGAGCGCAGACGGCTATTTCAGCTCCGAGCTCAGCAGCCTCAACATCGGCGCCGCCGCGGGTTCGACCGGTTACCTGGAGGTGACCGGCCCTGGCAGCCAGTTCCTGGTCGACAACTACGGCTACACGACGATCGGCGACTTCGGCGAGCTCGGCGGCAGCGCCCAGGGCACGGTCTCGGTCACCAATGGCGCCTATGCCTCGCTGAGCTCCGATGGCGAGGTGGATATAGGCACCAGCGCCGGCATGGCGAGGGTCCTGGTCTCGGGCGCGAACTCCGCAGTTGAGGCTGGCCCGTACACGGAAATCGGTGAGTATGGCACCAACATCGCCGGCGAAATCCTCGTTCAGGCTGGCGGGGAGTTCGATAACGCCACCGATGTCTATCTGAACAACGGAACCATTTCGGTCACCGGCGCCAACTCGCTGTTCACGGCTCGGATCTTGAGCGTGGATAACGGTTCGATCTTAAAGGTCACTACTGGCGGCCTGATCCATGTCGCTGATGTCCAGTTGGCCGGTGAACTGAGCCTGGCCGCTGGAAGCGTGGACGCGCGCGCCGGGTTCTACATGTATGGCGGCAGCGAGGTCGTGGGCTATGGCGCCATCACGGCCACCGACCTTGGAAATGCGGGGCGGATTTTCGCCAGCAACGGTATCCTGACGGTCAGTGCTTTGATCACCGGCACGGGCGGCGAGACGATCAACGCCGGCGCGACGCTGGAGCTGGACGGCGATGTCGTCGCGACCCAGACCGTCACCTTCAACGGCGCGAAGAGTAAGCTCGCGCTGGACTCGAAGACGTCGTTCGCGGGAAGGATCACCAAGTTCGTCTCCGGCGACGCGCTGGTGGACAACGGGGCGGTGGTGACGTCGACCAGCGAGACGCTCGCCGGCACGCTGAGCGGGTCCGGCGCGCTGGACGTGGACGCGGGCACGCTGATGCTGAGCGGCAGCACCGGCGGCTTTTCCGGCGAGTCGGTGATCAGCGGCGGAACGCTGGAGCTCACGACCGCCAAGGGCGCGGGCTCCGGGGCCATCGACTTCGCGGGAACTTCCGCCGGTGCGGTGCTAAAGCTGGACACCGCGGCGACGCCCGCGGCGGGCGCGACCTTCGCCGAGGCGCTGTCGAACTTCAGCGGCAGCCCCGACCGGCTGGACCTTGCGAGCGTCACCTACGTCTCCGGCGCCACCGCTGTCGTCAGCGGTTCCACCCTGGTGCTGAAGGACGGCTCGGCGAGCTACGACTTCACGCTGCAGGGCTCGACCGCCACATCAGGTTACAGGGTGGCGGCGGACTCCAGCGGCGGGACGGAGATTTACGCGAAAGGCGCCGCGGCGGCGCAGGCCCTGACGGCCGCCGCCGCCGCCTTTGGCGCCCCGCAAGGCGTTGTCCTGGTGACGACCACGGCTTCAGCGGCGTCCCAGGCCGCGCTGGGTACGGCCGCTGGAGCGGGCGCCTCGCGCTTTCAAAGCGCGCTGACGCACAGTCAAGCCGCGATCTCCTGATCAGCTTCCGGAATGGCGAGATGGGGGATTTACTCGGCCGGCCACTGAGAACACCCGCGCAATCTCCCGAGCCGGATGCATGACCGACGAGGCCGCCACAGCGGCCAGTGAGCGCGCGGCTCGGTTGAAGCAGGCGCAGGCCGCCGCGCGCGACCACCGGTTCGGCGAAGCGGACGGCATCTGCCGCGATCTGCTCGCCGCATACCCCGACTATGCACCTGCCCTGGGGCTGCGCGGTTCGATCGCCGCGTCCCAAGGCGACCTGAAGCTGAGCGTAGAGCTGCTGGAAACGGCGGTGGCGGCCCAGCCGGCCAATCTCGGCCTGCGCAGCGCTCTCTGCGACGCCTACCGCATGTCCTGCCGGCTGGACGAGGCGCTCGCCCTGGCCGAGCGCGTGGTGCGGGCCCAACCCAATCATGTCGGGTACATGGTGAACCTCGCCAAGGTGCACTCCGACCGCGGAGAGTTCGACAAGGCGCTGGCCGCCTACCTCGCCGTCCTGGCTATGGATCCGGACGATGCGAACGCCCATTTCGGGATCGGTCAGATCCTGCTGACGCGCGGCGAGTTCCGCGCCGGCTGGCTTGAATACGAATGGCGCATAAAGCTCGAAGAGCATGCGCGCAGCCGGCTCCCGCCGATCAAGGCGCCCATCTGGAACGGGATGCGGATGCCGAAGGGCGGTCGTGTCGTGCTGATCTGCGACCAGGGCTTCGGCGATATCCTTCAGTTCGCCCGCTACATCCCAATGGTTGCGGAGCGCTGCGGCGAGCTGGTGATCGCCAGCGCAGACGAGGTCAAGGAGCTGCTGCAAAGCGTCGAGGGCGTGGACCAGATCTTCACGAAGTGGGCCGACGTTCCGGGGTTCTCATCCTATTGCCTGCTGTCGACGCTCCCTTATGTGTTTGGGACCGAGCTGGAGACAATTCCGGCGAGCATTCCCTATATGCGGCCGGACGCGGTCAGGGTGGCGCGATGGCGCGAGCGCCTGGCCGATCTGCCTGCCGCCAAGCGACGCGTGGGCCTGTTCTGGTCGGGCCGCACGACCCACGCGAACAACCTGCGCCGCTCGGTGGCCTTGGCCGATCTGCGTCCGCTCGCCTCTCTCAGGGACGTCCAACTCATCTCCATCCAGAAGTCGCTGACCTCGGTTGATCGTGCAGCGATGGCCGTCGACTGGCCTGACCTGATCGATTTCAGCGCCGAACTCACCGACTTCAGCGAGACGGCGGCCCTGATCGCCAACCTCGATCTGCTGATCACGGTGGACAGCGCGGTGGGACACTTGGCCGGCGCCATCGGAGCGCCGGCGTGGCTCATGTTGGCCAGTCCCTCTGACTGGCGCTGGATGCTGCCCCCACGGGAAGACTCGCCCTGGTATCCCACCATACGGTTGTTCCGCCAGCCGCACCCCGGCTGCTGGCGCGACGTGGTGGAGAGGGTCAGAGCCGAGCTCGAGACCGTGAAGCGTTCGGGGACGTGATTAAGACGACATGACGAGCAAGCCGCCAGACCACGTCCGACACATGCCGACAGCGCATGCGCCTCGTGTGGCGCCGACCTTCACAGGCGGTCGTTGCACCCGGCGAGTGTCAGGCTTTCGGCACCGACGTGAAATGATACCAACGGTCGTTAAGTCCGACTCCTGTCCGACTTCTTCTCTTCCCCCGGACTTGTTCCGGGGGCCCAGAGCGCGGAGGTTTCAGTTGCAAGCGCAAGTGCTCTCGATGCCCGGAACAAGTCCGGGGGAAGAGGAGAGAGGCGACCGGACCGTAGCAGGTCAGTGTCAGTTGCCGTTGGTATGAGCCGTCCATCGCATGCGGAAGACCGCGCCACGATGAAGTTGAGGCGGGGATAGCTCAAGTTCTCCTCCGTGTGCGCGAGCGATCTGTCGGCTGAGGCTGAGCCCTATGCCCGAGCCCTGCGGCTTGGTGGTGAAGAAGGGATGGAAGACGCGCTCGCGATCCTTGAGGGCGACGCCCGCGCCGCTGTCCCCCACGCTCAGCACGACATCTCGGCCCTCCCGACAACCGGCCAGCTCCACGCCTGCGGGCGCAGGAGCCGCCAGGGCCGCTTCGGCAGCGTTGCTTAGCAGGTTCAGCAAAGCGTGCATGATCTGGTCCCGGTCGAGCAGGAGCTGCGCATCCGGAACCGGCGCTTGGGCCACCAGGCTCACCTGCGCGTGTGACCACCGGCTCCGGAACAGCCGGGCGGCCTCCTCGATCAACTCGGTTATTGACGTGGGGGCCAGGGTGGGCGGCGGCAGGCGCGCCAGGCTGCGATAGCTTTCGGCGAACCGGGCGAGTCCTTCCGCCCTTCGGGAGAGCACGGCCAGAGCCTCGCGGGCCTTCATTATGGAGCTCGCGTCAGACTCGGCCAGCAGCTCCTCCGCGGTGGCGGCCAGCGAGGCGACAGGCGTCAGGCCGTTCATGATCTCGTGGCTGAGCACCTGCATGAGCTCGCGGAGCGCAGCGGCCTCGGCTGCGCGGACCTCCGGCTCGATGTCGAGCAGGACGGCGAGCTGCAATGGCCCTTCCGCCGCCAGGACCTCGCTCAACGACAAGGCATAGGTGCGCTGGGGCGCCGCGCCCACCGCCACTTCGACCCGGGCGGAGGCGCCGCCGGTCCGCAGCGCTTTGACCAGGGCCGCAGGCGGGTCAAGGATCACGTCGTCGACGCCGAACAGCTTGCGGGCGGCGCGGTTGCGGACCTGCAGCACCTGCCGCGCGTCGCAGGTGACCAGCGGGGCGGGGGTCTGGTCAAGTAGGCTGGCCAGCAGCCGCGCCTGCGCGCCTTCCGAGGCCAGCCGCCCTGCACTCTCCGTCAGCGGCGCGGGCCGGAGACGGCCCTGCCAGGCGGCGGCCGCGGCGATCCAGAAGGCCGTGAGGCCCAGCACCGCCGCCACCGCCGCGAACCTCGCCTGCAGCGCGAACACCAGTCCGACGCCGCAGGCGAACAACAGGACCTGGAAGACCGCGGCGGCGGCGATGCGGCTAAAGGCCATGCTTGGCCATCCGCCGGTACAGGGCTGGACGGGTTAGCCCGAGTTCACGCGCCGCATGGCTGACGTTGAACCCGTGCCGCTTCAACGCCGCGGCCACCAGCGCCCGCTCGGACAGCTTCAGGTTCAGCGCGCTCTCAGGCCCTTCGGCCGCAGCGGCGATGGCAGGCTCCAGCCCCAGGTCGGCGGGCTCGTAGGCTGATCCCTCCGCAAGGATGACGCAGCGCTCCATGGCCTGGCGCAGCGCGCGCACGCCGCCCGGCCAGGGCGAGG
>NZ_CAHJWH010000057.1 GCF_903642205.1 Caulobacter sp. S45
ATCGCCTCGGCGCTGCAGCTATTCTACTTCGGCACCTGGCTGCCGCACCGCCATGAGGACGACGCGTTCGCCGACCGGCACCGCGCCCGCAGCCTTGAGTTCGGCTGGCTGGCGTCCCTGCTGGCCTGCTACCACTTCGGCTACCACCTGGAGCACCACCAAGCGCCCGGCACGCCCTGGTGGGCGCTGCCGGGTTATCGCACGCGCCACCGGCGCAACCGCGCGGTCTAGCTCAGCCCAGCTGGAGCAATCCCACCCTTGTCGGATATAGCGGCTGCATGAGTGCGCCCCAGTCCGCCCTACTCCCCGCCGCCGCCAAATGCAGCCTCTACCGGCAGGCGCTGGAGCAGATCGCGTCCGTCCTGGACGGTGAACCGGATCGTACCGCACGCATGGCCACCGTCGCCGCCATGCTGACCGAGACCTTGCGCCAGGCCTTCTGGGTCGGCTTCTATGTCGTCGATCCCAGGCGTTCAGAGGAGCTGGTGGTCGGCCCCTACCAGGGCACGCTCGGATGCTTGCGCATACCGTTCTCACGAGGGGTTTGCGGGGCGGCGGCGCGCACCGGTGCGACCCAGATCGTCCCGGACGTGCACGCCTTCCCCGGCCACATCGCCTGCGACAGCCGCTCAAACAGCGAGATTGTGGTCCCGGTGCTGGATGAGACCGGCGCTCTGATCGCGGTGCTGGACCTGGACTCCACCTCCTACTCCGCCTTCGACGGAGTGGACGCGGCAGGGCTGGAGGCGATCGTGGAGGCGGTGTTCGCCCGACTCAGCTCCGTCTGAACGCGGGCTCCAGCGCCTGTAGGCGGGCGATCACCGCGGCCTCGTCCCGGGCTGCCGCCGCCTGCATCAGGACCTGCAGCGACGCCTCCATCTCCGTCCAGGACGGCGCGTCGTCATAGGCGCAGAGCACTCCGTCCACGCCGGTGGGGCGCACCGTTTCAGCGTCGTAGAAGATTTCCTCGAACAGTTTCTCGCCAGGGCGCAAGCCTACGTAGTCGATCGCGATATCCTGATCCGGACGCAGGCCGTGGAGCTGGATCATCTGGCGGGCGAGATGGTCGATCCGCACCGGCTCGCCCATGTCCAGCACATAGACGCCGCCAGCCTCGGAGGCTGCAGGTATGGCGGCCGCCTGCAGCACCAGGCTCGAGGCTTCCTGCACGGTCATGAAGAAGCGCAGCATGTCCGGATGGGTCACGGTCACCGGACCGCCGCGGGCGATCTGGCGCTCGAACAGCGGGGCTACAGACCCGGTCGAGCCCAGCACATTGCCGAACCGCACCACCGCGGTCCTGACCGTCGCGCCGGCCGTGATCGCCCTCACAGCCCGCTCGGCCACCCGCTTGGTGGCGCCCATCACGTTGGTGGGGTTCACCGCCTTGTCGGTGGAGATGAACACCATGGCCTCACAGTCCCGCGACAGGCGCGCCACGTTCATGGCGCCGCCCAGGTTGGTCAGCACCGCCTCGGCCGGGTTCAGCTCCATCAGGGGAACGTGCTTCAGGGCTGCGGCATGGAGCACCACCTGTGGCCGCTCGCGGACGAACAGCTCCTCCAACCGGGCCACGTCGCGCACGTCGCCGAGCTCCGCTGTCCAGGCCTGAAGCGAGCCGCTCGTCGGGGGGAACTCGTCGCGGAGCGCCTGATCGACGGCGTAGAGGTTGAACTCCGAGGCGTCGAGCAGGATCAGCCGCTCAGGCGCAAGCCGCAAAGCTTGGCGCGTAAGCTCCGAACCGATGGTGCCACCAGCGCCTGTGACCAGCACCCGCTTGCCGGTGATCAGGCGCCGCGCGCGTTCGGGATCCAGGCTTCTCGGCGGCCGGTCGAGCAGGTCGGCTGCATCCACCGGCGCAACGCCCGCCCCACTCCGCACCCGGGTGAGCCTGGCGCCGGCGTCGCCGGCTGCGGCCACCACGGCGTCCATCAGCTCGCGCCCAGGCCGGGGCTCGGCCAGCACCAGCTGGGGCTCGCGCGCCTCCGCCGCCGCCAGAGCCTTCAGGATCGAGGCTAGCCGACGCAGGTCGCCGAGAATCTCCACTCCCTGGATCGTGCGCCCGAATGGAGCCCCGTCCAGGGTCACCAGTCCCGCCACCCGCAGGCCTGACGCGCCGGAGCGGCGGAGCTGGGTAAGATAGGCGGCTAACGCCGCACCCGATCCCACCACCACGGCGGGCGGCAGTTGGCGGTTCTCGAACTTGAACGCCGCACCCAGGTCGCCGTGGGCCAGGGCGTGCGCCAGCACTCGGCCGATGGCCAGGGCCACGATGAGGACGGGCGCGACCATGAGCGGGGTGGAGCGGGGGAAGTCCTGGGCCCTGTCGGCGGCGAACAGGATAGGCAGCAGCAGCAGGTCCGCTATCACAACTCCTTGCGCGATCCTGAGCACCTCATTCAGGGTGGTGAACCGCCACATGGTGCGGTGCTGGCGCGTGACCAGGAAGACCAACGCGCAGAGCGCGGTGAACAGCAATGTGGACCTGCTGACCAAGTGGTCGGGCGGGCGCTTCCGCTCGAAATGGTAGCGGACCAGCAGGACGCCCGCCATGACCGCCGCGGACCAGAACAGGTCGTAGGTCAGCACCAGCCAGGGCGTGAATCGAGCCGCCTGCACGCGCCGAGGCGACGGACTCATGCCGGCGTCTCGACAGGACGCTCGAGCGCAGCCGACAGGTTGAAAGGCGGCGCAGGCTCGTCCTCAGGCCGCGGCTCGAGCTGGGGCGCGGAAGGGGAAGCGCGCGGTCGAGGCCGGGGTGGCTCGACGGGCGTGAGCTTCCACCGTATGCGCGCGCCTTCCTGCCCCATCTCTCCGCGCAGCACGATCTGGACAGTACGACGCGGCAGGCCGTCGCGGAAACAGACGGACGGCTCCAGTCCCACCTCTGTCGCGTCATTGCGGAACCACCAACCCCTGTTCGAAGGCCCACGAAGCAGGATGCTCCGCCCGTCTCGCGCGAGTGACGACTCGACCTCGGGAAAGACGTGGAAGCGGACGGCGTAGGGCACCGCGCTTTTCGGTCCGGCCTTGCCAAGGGCGGGCGTCAGCACATCCTCGCCGCGGACTTCATCGCCGGCTCCGTCGACGAACAGCCGACGGTCGTGCGTCAGGCCGAACTCCCGCGCCCAGCCGTCATGGGAGACCTCCAGCCAGACGCCTGCCTCGTTCTCTTCGCGCCTGGCGGTGACCTGGACAGCGCCATCCACCAGCCTGGAACCCAGCGCCCGCGCCAGAAATCCTGTGAGCGGGCGGCCGGCGGACCCGCCGCCCACCTGCACCGTGCTGCCAGCCGCCGCCAGGCGCAGGGCCTGAGGACCGGCTGCGTCCGCGCTCCAGCCCCCACCGCAGAACAGCCTGTCGCCGCTCGCGGTCAGTTCGAGCGCCGCCGGCTGGGCGCAGGCCGTCACGCTCCATGCCGCAGCGGCCGGCGGGCCGCAGTCCACAAGCAGGTGGAGCTTGGGCCCGTCCAGCCTGTGGTAGGCGCTGTGCGGCGCATGACCCGGCGCCGGGGTGTCGAAGGCGTCCTCGTTCAGCGCCGCGGCGACTCCCTCGCTTTCCACCGCCTCACCGCCGTGGAAGCCGGCGAGCCGGCCATCGGAAAGGGTGTGGAAGCGCAGGGCTGCACCCAGCCGGTCCATGGCGGAGACCATGGCCGGGCTCGCCTCGCGCCCGCGCTGGAGCAGCAAGTCATCCAGCGTCAGCAGGTCGAACAACAGCTCCAGGGCCGCCTGAGGCGCACGGGTGCGGTGACCGCCGTCCGGAAGCACCGTATCGCCCAGGGCCGTAGCGAGCTTCGCCTGTGCGCGGTCGAGCAGGCGTTCGGCGGGTACGCCCGTCAGCGCGCCCGCGGCCACGGCCACAACGCAGGCGCGTTCGGCCGCCCGTGCGGGCTCTCCGGCCAGCGAGAGCAGCACGCGCGCCTGGTGCAGGAGCGAACCCGTCAGCTCGGCCGCCTCCACGTCGGACGCGACAGCGCTCATGCGCCGCGCCCCGGCCGCGAGGTTGAACACCCGGAGCTCGAGCACATCTGCGCCCCAGGCGAAGGCGTTCGGTCGATGGAACAGGCGACGCCAGCCCAGAAACAGCCGAAGGGCCTCGCGCGCGCCTGCCTCGCCGCAGGCGATCAGGTGCGGTGCGAAGGCGAAGCGGTGCAGCTCCACGGCAAATCGCCGGGTGGGGCTTGGCCGGTCCCAGGGATCGCCACCCGGCCCGATCTCGAGCTCCGCCCCCGCGAGCCGCAGCCGGCCCGCAAGGATCGCGCGGCCGACCTCGGGGTCAGCGGGCCGAAAGTCCCGCGGCGTCGCCATGAGCTTTGGCGCGTGGCTCCGCTGCAGCCGGTGGGAACCTGCGGAGACGCCTCGCCACTCGTAGGCCAGCCTGCGCGTCGCCGCGGTGGCGATGGCCAGAGCCCACAGGCCGATGCCTGCCTTGGCCTTCGTGGCGGCGCGTGCGGCCACTCCCCGCCCCTGCAGCCTATGCGCTGAGGCCCGTCATGCGGCCCTCAACGCAGCGATGTTGGCGGCATACGCGCTCTGACCGCCCTTGAAGACGGCCGTGCCCGCCACAAGCGCCGTCGCCCCGGCGTCCAGGCATGCGCGGGCGTTGTCCGGCGTGACGCCGCCGTCCACCTCGACCACGATGTCCAGTCCTGCCCGCTCGGCCATGTCGCGCAACCGTTGCACCTTGCGGAGCTGGGACGCCATGAAGCTCTGGCCACCGAAGCCGGGGTTGACCGACATCACCAGAACCAGGTCGACGTCCTCCAGCATGAAGTCGATCGCCTCCACGGGGGTAGAGGGATTGAACGCCACGCCGGCCTTCGCCCCCAGATCACGTATGCGCCTGCACGTGCGGTTCAGGTGGGGCCCCGCCTCGGGATGGATGCTGATGACATCCGCCCCAGCCTCTCGAAAGGCTTCGAGGTGCGGGTCCGCCGGCGCGATCATCAGATGCACATCGAAGGGAATGGCTACGTGCGCGCGAAGAGCCTTGATGACCGGCGGCCCTATGGTGATGTTGGGCACGAAGCTTCCATCCATCACGTCCACATGCAGCCAGTCGGCGCCGGCCGCCTCGATCGCCCGCGCCTCTTCTCCCAGCCTTGCGAAGTCGGCAGAGAGAATCGACGGCGAGATGATCGGAACCCCTAGGCGCATGTCCAAGGACTAGGGCCGCCGCCCGCCCGAAGCAAGGCGGGCGGTTCGAGCGATCTGCCCGTAAGGCTTAGTCGTGAGGAGGAGAGGGTGGGGGCGGCTGCGGTGGCGGTGGAACGGCGCCGTTCGCCAGAATGATCCGCACCCGCGGACCGAAGCTGACATAGACTTGGGAGCCGACCGAAATCGGATACTGATCGGGCTGGACCACCTCCAGCACCCGGCCGTCCCGCTGCATCCGGACATCGTAGGCGAAGCCCGAGCCGCGGGTAGCGCCCCGTTCCACCGCATTGCCCAGCACCGCGCCGGCCACGGTGCCGATGATGGCGCCGGCCGCATCGCCGCCGATCGCGGCGCCACTCGCCCCGCCGATCAGGGCTCCGCCGACGGTGCCCGCACCCGTGTCACGTCCGCCGAGCCGGACCGGGCGGAAGTTCACCACCGTCGCGGACTCCAATGGAACGGCTTGGCCTGCCTCATAAGGCGCGTAGGTGTTGGTATTCGGCGTCTCGCAGGCGGCAAGACCGCCCGCCGCCAATAAGACGACCGCCAGGACGGTGGGGCGAGAAAAACGATCGAGGCGCGGCATCTTCTGCAGGACCTTCCGGCTGAGGCGGCGGCGGCGTCCTCTACGCCGGCCGCCTTACGAAACGGGCCACAAAGAAACCGTCGCCGCCAAGCTCCGGTTCCGCAGGGCCGGGAAGCAGGCGCACAAAGCCCTGGGGCGTGATCGCCCGGGCAGGCGCGCCCGCCTCTCCCGCCGCCACCGGCGCGATCTCGAAGTCGGGCCGAATTTGCAGAAACGCCTGCGCCTGCCTCTCCCCCTCCTCCGGCTCCAGGGAGCAGACGCAGTAGACCAGCCGGCCGCCGGGCCGCACCCGCTCCGCCGCTGCGTCCAGCAAGCGCGCCTGCAGGGCCGCCAGCCTGGCGATATCACCCGGGCGGGCCGCCCAGAGCACGTCGGGGTGGCGGCGGAAGGTGCCCGTGGCGCTGCACGGCGCGTCCAAAAGCACTGCATCGAAGCTCCGAGGATCGACCCATGCGCAGGCCTCGGCCACTACCACTTCGGCAGACAGATGGGTGCGGGCCAGGTTCTCGTGCAGCCGCTTGAGCCGGGCGGCGGAGCGATCGAGCGCCGTGACCCGGCCTCCGGCCGCCGCGAGTTGAAGCGTTTTCCCCCCGGGCGCCGCGCACATGTCGAGCACCGTCCATCCGGGATATACGTCCAGCAGGCGCGCCGGCATTGCCGCGGCGGCGTCCTGCACCCACCACACGCCTTCAGCAAACCCCGGCCAGTCGAAGATCTCGCCCTTGAGCGACGTGCGCAGGCCGCCGGTGATCAACCGCTCGGCCTGGAGCGCCTGAACCAACGCATCCCCTACGTCTTGCTTGAGGGTCAAATCCGTTGGCGGCTCGTCAGCGATGACGGCGGCGATGTCCCGGGCCAGGGCTCCTCCGAAGGCGGTTCGCCAGCGTGCCAGCAGCCAGGGCGGCGCCAAAGCCTCAGGCTCGCCGGCCGGGGAGCCATCGCGGGCAAGGCCGCGCAGGACGGCGTTGACCAGACCCTTGTACGGCCGTGTGGCGTTGGCGCCGGAGGCCTGCTCAACGCTGACGGAGACCGCTGCATGGACCGGCACGTCCATGTACAGCACCTGCGCCGCTCCAAGCCTAAGCAGCCAGCGCGCCGCTTCGGGCGGCGGCTTCTGCAACCGCGCGTCAAGCGCGGCGTCTATGGGGCCGAGCCGCCTCAGCACCATGCCAGCCAGCGCCCTCGCGAAGGCCCGATCCCGCATCGCCAGGGTCGTGAACGGCGCGCGCGCCAGCGCCGCCTCCAGGCCGCCCCGGCGCTCGACAGCCGCCTGCAAGAGGTCGAGCGCCGCCACTCGCGCCGCCAGACCTTCCACTGGCGCAGGCGTTATCTGCAAATGGGGCGACTTCGCTTCTGCGTCCATCGCGCCTAGATCAGCCACACCGCCTCTTGCGGCAAGGAGTTACCCGTGACCGAACCTGTCCTGCTTCCCGGCTCGAAAATCGATGCGACGCTCGGCGCAGCCCCGGGCAAGCCCCTGTCCGACGCTGCACGCCGAGCCCTCCAGGAGGCCATCGAACGCCGCGCCGCTATCGACGCCGCCACCCTCGCCGCGGCCGAAGCTGGCGAGAAAGGCGGCCCCGCAGGCCTGGAGCCCACACGCTACGGCGACTGGGAACGCAAGGGCATGGCCATCGACTTCTCGTGATTCGGGAGAGGCTTAGCTCCAGGCCTTGAAATGCTTGGATAGCTTCAGTCCCTGATTCTGATAGTGCGAGCCCTGGAATCCGTAGAGGCGCGAGGGCCGCTCCGTGAGCGGCTCATAGACCAGCCGCGCCACGGTCTGGCCGTCCTCCAGCAGGAAGGGTGTCTCGTGGCTCCGCACCTCCAGCACCGCGCGCGACCCCGCGCCGAGAGCCTCCTCGGTACCGAAACCCGGATCGAAAAAGCCGGCATAATGGACCCGGAACTCGCCCACTGAAGGATCGATGGGGGTCATCTCGGCGGCCTGATCGGGCGGGATTTCCACCGCTTCCTTGGACGCCAGGATGTAGAACTCGCCCGGATCCAGCAGCAGTTCGCCGATCCCGTGGCGGTTCGGACGCGCCTCCAACGGCTCCCAGAATTCCTGCGGGAAGTGGCCGTCCTCCAGGTCCAGGTCGATCACCCCGGCGTGGCGGCGGCCACGGTAGCCTGCAAGGCCCTGGGTCAGGTCCACGCCCACGCTCTTCACCGCCAGAGCCGCCGTAAGGCCGCGCTTCAGGCGCAGCTGGTTCAGCCGGGTGCCGGTCCGCACCAGCACGGAGAAGGTCTGGGGCGCGATCTCAAGGTAGAGCGGCCCGCTGTAGCCCGCGGCCACATCGTCGAAAGCCTGGCCGCCGTCCGTCAGCAGGCGCACGAACACGTCCACCCGGCCTGTCGAACTCTTCGGATTGGCCCGGCCTGAGACCTGGACAGGCAGATCGAGCCGCTCCTGCAGCTCGGCGATGTAGACGCAGCCGCGCTCCAGCACCGCACCGGCAGTGAGGTCCAGCCTGTGCATGGACACATCCCCCATCCTCTCGGCCACCGTCCGGCCGCACCCGGGCAGAAAGGAAGCGCGCACCCGCCAGGCCTGGCCGCCGAGCCGCAGGTCCAGGCTCGCGGGCTGAAGCTGGTCGAAGCTGTAGGGGTTGGCGGCCCGCACGGCGCCCTGTTCGATCAAGGCCAACAGCGCCTGATATGGAAGGATGCCCGAGGGTCCAGTCGGTGGGAGTTCGGTCAAGGAGCCGCCTTGCGGAGCTGGAACAGCGCCGGACACTCGTCAAAGGCGCGGCCCTTGGCAAGCATATGGGCAAAGCGCTGCTGGCCCGTCCATCGGAGTTGCTGAGCGCACACGCCCTTGACCTGGACCGCCCTCCCCGGCCATGCCAGTCCCATGAGCGACTCCGAAGAGCGCGAAGGACCACACGCCGAGCGCCCCCAGGACTGGGCGCCCGCGACCCGACTGGTGCGCGGCGGCCTGGCCCGCACCCCCTATGGCGAGATCGCCGAGCCCATCTTCCTGACCCAGAGCTTCGCCTACGACAGCGCCGAGGCCGCCGATCGGCGCTTTAGCGGCGAGGATCCAGGCTTCATCTACGCCCGCTACGGCAACCCCACCGTCAAGATGTTCGAGGACCGGCTGGCCTTGCTCGAAGGCGCGACGGGCTGCAGGGCCCTGGCCTCGGGCATGGCTGCAGTGAACATCGCGCTGCTGGGCCTGCTCAGGGCCGGGGATCACTTGGTGGCCAGCCGGGCCCTGTTCGGCTCCTGCCGCTGGATCGTCACCCAGATGCTGCCGCGCTTCGGGGTGGAGAGCACCGTGGTCGACGGGACCGACCTGGAGGCTTGGCGCGCGGCGGTGCGGCCGAACACCAAGGCCTTCTTCCTGGAGAGCCCCGCCAACCCGTTGCTGGAGATCATCGACATCCCCGCGGTGGCCGAGATCGCCCACGCGACTGGCGCCAAGCTTGTGGTCGACAACGCCTTCGCCAGCCCCATCCTGCAGTCGCCCCTGCAGCTCGGCGCAGACATGGTGGTCTATTCCGCCACCAAGCACATCGACGGCCAAGGCCGGGTGCTGGGTGGCGCGATCCTGGGCGAGGACGCGGCCCTGGACGAGCACTACAAGGAGCTGATCCGCCACACCGGCCCGGCGCTCTCGCCCTTCAGCGCCTGGGTGCTGCTGAAAGGCCTGGAGACGCTGGAGCTGCGGGTGATGCGGCAGAGCGCCACCGCAGCGACCCTCGCTGACAAGATCGCCGAACACACAGCCGTAGACCGCATCTTCTATCCCGCGCGGGCCGACCACCCCCAGGCCACGATCGCGGCCCGGCAGATGAAGGCCGGCGGCACCATCATGGCTTTCGATCTCGGCGGCCGGCCCAAGGCTTTCGCCTTCCTCAACGCGCTGCAGATAGTGGACATCTCCAACAACCTGGCCGACGCCAAGTCGCTCGCCGTGCACCCCTCCACCACCACCCATCGCTCCACACCCGAAGCCGACCGGCTGGCGATTGGCCTGACCGAGGGCTGCGTGCGCCTGTCCGTGGGGCTTGAGGACCCGGTCGACCTGGAACGCGACCTGATGCGCGCGCTGAACGCCGCAGGGTCGGCCGCCTGATGGCTCGGGACCCCGGCTACGAGGCCCGCATCGCCGACGTGGTGGTGCGGGTACGCCCGCAGTACCTGCCCGAACAGTCGGAGCCCGAGGAACGGCGCTGGGTGTGGGCCTACCATATCGAGGTTGAGAACAGGGGCCAGGCAACCGTCCAGCTGCTCGCGCGGCACTGGCGCATCACCGACGCGACCGGTCATGTAGAGCAGGTCAAGGGCCTGGGCGTGGTGGGCGAGCAGCCGGTGCTGAACCCCGGCGAGAGCTTCCGCTACACCAGCGGCTGTCCCCTCACCACCCCGTCGGGGGTGATGGTCGGCACCTACCGCATGGTCGGTGAAGGCGGGCAGTTCGACGTTCACATCCCCGCCTTCTCCCTGGACCTGCCCGACACACTGCGCGTGGTGAACTAGCCCGGGCGCGACGGTCGCTGCACTCAGATGGCGTGCGCCATCTCCAGGCGGCAGACGGTTTCTGCATCGGTCTCCACCTGCAAGGTGGCGTGGCCGATGCAGAAACGCCGGTGCAGGCCCTCGCAGATGGCGTTGAGCGCGTGGTCGCCGGGATGCCCTCGGGGCATCAGCAGATGGCAGGTCAGGGCAGTCTCCGTGGTGGACATGGCCCAGATGTGTAGGTCATGCAGGCCGGTCACCCCGTCTTGGCCCAGCAGGTGCGCGCGCACCTCAGCCGTCTCGATGCCTGCCGGCACCGCGTCCAGCGCCATGTTCAGCGACTCGCGCAGCAGGCTCAAGGTCCCCCACACGATCACGCCTGAGATCAGCAGGCTGGCAAGGGGATCGAGCCAGCTCCACCCCGTCAGCAGGATCAGCCCTCCAGCCACCACCACGCCGACCGCCACCAAGGCGTCGGACAGCATGTGCAGATAGGCGCCGCGCACATTCAGATCGCCCTTGCGCCCGGAGGCGAACAGGCCCGCCGTGATCCCGTTCACCGCGATCCCGGCCGCCGCCACACCCATGACCACGAAGCCCGCCGCCGGTTCCGGCTGAAGCAGCCGGCGGATCGCCTCCGCCACGACCGCGCCCGTCACCACCAGCAGCACGACCGCGTTCAGAAGCGCCGCCAGGACCGAGCTTGAGCCCAGGCCGTAGGTGAACCTCGCACTCGCCTGGCGTTTGGACAGCAGCGTCGCGCTCCAGGCCGCCATGAGGCCGAGTACGTCTCCGAGGTTGTGCCCTGCATCCGCCAGCAGCGCCATGGAATGGCCGAGCAGCCCATAAATCAACTCCGCACCGACGAAGGCGGTATTCAGCAGCGCGCCCACAGCAAAGGCGACCCCGAAGTTCGCTGGAGCGTGACTGTGATGGTGGCCGGCATGGAGGCCGCCATGGGAATGAGCGTGATGGCGCCTCTCCTGCATCTCGTGCCCATGCTCGCCGTGAGCTTGATCGTGGCGGCTATGATGGTCGTGCGGATGGGGGTCGCCTGGTTCGCAGTCCATGATCCGCTCCAGCATCAGGCGGCGGAGTAACAGAAACTCCGACGGGGTGACAGACGAGGTGGTCCTGGTCTAAGGAGTCGTCCTGGCTCCGCGGGCATGATGTAGTGGTAGCCTGGCAGCTTCCCAAGCTGCTCGTGCGGGTTCGATTCCCGCTGCCCGCTCAACGCATTAGCTCTCGTCAGATGACCGAGTTGGGAGAAAGTTGGGAGTCTGCGCTCCCGCTTCGTTCCTGTGGAGCTTCTGGACGAGGGCGCGCACGACCCGCTCGCTGTCCACATAGCGAGCCCTGATCCGCCGCACGCGGTCCCGCTCCCATCCCATAATATCGGCGATTTCCTCGTCGGTGAGGCCGGCGATGCACAGCCGAGTCGCGAACGTCCCGCGGGCGTCATGCAGGGAAAGTTCGACCCCGATCTGCTTGGCGAAATGCGATACTCGATCCGACAGGCTGTTCGCATTCCAGGCCTGGCCCAGCGAGCTGACGAGGACGGTCGCGGTAGCTTCGCGCCGGCCGATCTCGGCCAGGAGATCGCGCGTCTCCTTCAGGACGGGGACGGTGACGGTCACACTCCCCTCCTCCGCCCCGCGCCGACGACTCTTCCCGGTGCGCAGAATGATGGCCAGGTCGCCCACATCGGCCCATCGCATCCGGACAAGATCGCCGCGACGCAGTCCAGTGAGGCAGGCCAGGCGGAAGGCCTGGCTGACCAAGGGGGGCGCCGCCTGGACGAAGGCGGCGATGTGCGCCGCCTCCCACACAAGATCCGAGCGGTCCACGTCATAGAGGTGGGGGATGCCAGCCGCGCGGTTGATGGATAGGACGCCACGCTCGGCGGCGAAACCCAGCACGCGGGAGAGGACTTGGACGCCATAGTCGGCGGTGCGCGGGTTGGCGGCCCATTGGTCACGCCAGTCCATCAAGTCGGCCCTGACGGCTGCGGCTTCAAGCGCGCTAAAGGTCAAGGCGCCCAGCCCGGTTTTGACCGGCTGGCCCTCGCGATTGCCGCCGTCGACGATGCGATCCAGCCAACGAGTCCATTCCTTCCGCGTCGAAGCGGCGAGCTGCAGGAACTCGGGCTTGGACTTGTAGAGGGTGACGAGGCCTGAGAGGGTGTCGCTGCGCGGTGCCTTGCGGCCTTTCTGCGCCTCGACGTAGGCGGCGATGAATTCGGGCTCGTTCGGCTTGCCCGGGAGGCGTGGTCCGCCTTTCCAGGCGTACCAGTAGACGGCGACGGAGCCATCGCTGCGCCGCTTTCGGACCCGATTCAGACCCTTCAGCGGCACCTTCACTCAGCGCTCCTAGGCTGCTCCGGCGCGGATGCGATTTCGGTTGGCGCGGAATGCGTCCAGCTCGTCGGCTACCCCGTCGCCCTTTGGAGCGCCTGTCAACACCTCCACGCTGCCGTCCACCCCCAGCTTGACGCTGGACACCTTCAGGCCAGCGCTGGTGACCGCCTTGATGGCCCGGTTGATGGCAGCCTTCCTGGCGGTGCGCGGCGGCACGAAGGTGGCGGCTGCGTTCATCGCAGCGCCTCGTCCACCATGGCTTGCCAGCAGGCGACCACGCCGTTCGCCGCCGCTATCTGGCCTACTTCGATCATCGCCCTTGTCGGCTCCCTCAGAGCGGTAAGGACGGCGATCGTGTCGTCGACGTAGTCTCGCCAACGAGGTTCGGGAAAACGCCCACGGTCGACGCGGCCTTCAGGTGGAACGAGCACCTCATCAGGATCTTGCTTCGTCAGCGCGCACGCTCCCCGCGCCGCTCGCTCCAGCATCTCGTTCATATCTCGGCCTCCACTGAGGGCAGCATTGGAGCAGATCGTTCGAAGCGCGGAATGCACCCGGTCGGCTAGTTGACGGAGCCTTCGATGTGGACCGTCTGGAAAGGCTTGTGGCCGGCGGCATAGAGCTTCTTGGCGTGCGCAATCTTGCGCTGCAGGCGGCGCGCGAAGTCCGAACAGAACTCGCGGGTTTTCGTGGGCGTGGCGGTCGCGCCGGAGTCGGCTAGCATCATGGCCTGCAGGTCCAGCATGACGTTGACGATCTCGCCGACGCGAAGCACTGCCGTCGAGGTCTCCTCATCCTTCAAGCCGGTGAGCAGCGCATGGATGATCAGATCCTGGACCTTCTGCTCGTAAGACGGGATGCGGACGTAGTCCTGGGTGTCGTCGTTCATCTTAGGCGGCCGTGGCCAGGCGCTGACGGGCGAAGTCTTGAACCGCCTTCCGCTGCCACGGGGTCAGCTGCGCGACCATGTCCACGCCGACGTGGCGCTCGGCAGCACGTTCATCCCACAGGCGCTCGAGCGCGGCCGCTTGCTCCGGAAGCGAGGCGTAGACCTCGGCGATCATGGACCGATTGCCCATGATGAACGCCTGCCGCGCCCGCCCAGGATGGGCGAAGTACGGCTCGGTTTGAGCTCGGCCGCGCACGAACGCGGCGATGAGATCAGGATCGTCGACCGTGAACGACTTGTCGTAGTCGTCGTCGTGGTAGGCGCACCCGTACTGGGTGACGGTGCAATTCGGGTGGCTCTCGTACTCCGCCGCCCACGCCGCAGCATCGAACGGCACCACGTCGACCGGCGGCGAGGAGGGCTGGGTGAGACGCAGCAGGTCCTGAAAGACGTGGCCGAAGGACCAGTCCTCCACCGCCGAGCTGGTCAGCAGCTCGGCCAGCTTCTCCGGGCAGTCCAGGTCCTCGTAACGCGTGACGGTGTCGTTCATCCGGACCTCACGGATGCGGAGCTTCACCAGGACCGCCGCTATGTCTGGCGCCTCGCTGCGCAGGAGCGCGTCGCCGGCCTTGCGGTACGCCTTGGCCGCCCGCCTGAGCTCTTCCTCAGCAGCGTGCTCGCCATGCCGCTCACCGGCAGCAGCCAGCTTGTCGATCAGCTCGAGCAGGATCCCCGACAGGCGGACCTTCTCGGAAGCTGTCAGCGTCTCGTTGCTCCAGATCTGATCCACGTCGACGTAAAAGGCGTCCGGCCCGTCGCTTGGTCGGCGGCGCAGCTCCTCCGGAGGGGGCACCTCGCCCGCGATGGTGTCCTCGATGGCGTACACGATCGACTCAGCCGCGTTCACGGCCGCCAGAGCCGCGTTCCACCGGCCGAAGGCCTCGCCCCAGCGAACGCGGGCCGGATCGACCTGCGGAGCCGCCGACGACCGCACGATCCTCACCACGTCGGCGCACAAGGCTGAAATGGTGCTGTCGTCCAGCCCCTCCGGGTCGCCGGCCGTACTCATCATCGCCTCGGCCTTTGCGACGAGTTCAGCGGGCGTCGCTGCTTCCAGCTTCGTCCAGGCGCGGACCGCCGCGATGTGCCGATTCATCGCTTCCTGGTAGGCAACGTCAAGCGGGCTGCCCTCCTCAGGCATCGGGATCGGGATCGTGTCCTGGGCCTTCTGCGCGACCATGTAGGCGGCGAAGGAGTCCTCCAGCTCGAGACGCATGGCATCGAGGTCGGGGCGCGCACCAACGACCGATGGCCAGCCGATCAGCGGCGGTGCGGCTTCTCTGACGACGACGGCGTCAGGCGCGGTGGCGGTGCAGTCGGCGGGCGACATCAGCGGACTCCGATGATCAGGGTGAGGAAGGCACCACCGCTGAGGGCGACGGTGAGGAAGCTGGCGGCGAGGTGGGCGGCGCGGGTCACTGCACCACCTCCCCGGCGAGGATGGCGGGCAGGACTCGGGCGAGCGGGGCGCTGATGTGCTCCAGGCCGAACTCGACCCGCAGTTCGGCGCGGCGGTCAGCGCCATCGTGCAGCGGCAGTTCCCAGCCACGCACGTTCAGGGTGTCGCCCGTCAGCGCACAGGTGGCGCGGAACTCACCGTCCATGTCCTCGTCAGGCCGGACGTACAGGATCAGGTTGGCAGCGTCGGTGGACATATCCACGATGCGGGTGCGGCCCTTCAGGGCTGCAGCGGCTTGGATCGTCTGGCCGTTGGTCGGCATGGTGCGGTTCCCGTCCCGGTGGGGACGAGGCATGTATCACCGCCGTCACAGTTCGTGTCAACCGCGTTTTGACACGAACTGTGCGCTAGCTTTCGTCTCCATCTTCTTCGCTAAGCGCTTCCTCTTCCTCCGCGGCTAAGCGGTCGGCTTCCGCCTCCTCATCCCGCTGTCGCTCACGTTCCTGTTCCTCAAGGTGAAACTCGTACTCGCTGATATCCTTCTCGGTCGTCATAACATCCCACTGCCAAGACGGTCGGCGGAACGACATCTCGATCCTACCCACTACAACGCCGACGAGTTCCCAGCCGGGTGGAAACTTTGCTCCACGAGGAATTGTAAATTCCTGTTGTGGCATATGTCGGTTTGTTTTGCTTTTCGCGAATGTCACCGACTTAATATCGGCAGATACGTTCCAGGTCGCCGTCTCTGAAAGCGACCCCTCCTTGGTGCGGCCGATAACCTGGTCACCCTTGAAGAGCCGGCCCACGCGATAAGGAGTGACGATCAGATACTTAACTGTGCTGGTTTCAACCTCTAAGCTGAAGTCTCGAAACGCACGTAGGTCTTCCTGCCGGTGAAACACTATCTTCGGAATGATAATGAAGTCAGGGTCTGGCTTGCCCTGTTCCTCAAGCTTAACAAAATAATGATTCCTGACGGTGCCAACCACCTTAACTTTGAAGAATGTATCGGAGCTAATAGTCGTTTGCTCGGGAGGGGGACCGAAACCCCAGAGGATATAACCAGGCTGTATGCTGAGTGCGGTCGCGTACGCTGCGGCAGCTTCCGGACTGATTTTGTTTTGGCCGGTTTCGTGAGCTCGAATGGTGGACTCCGCTCTCCCAGTTTTGACGGCTAATTGCGCGCGGCTCAAACGTGCACGGGTACGCATGAGTCGAAGGCGGTCTTTGGGCTCAGCAGGAGTCATGAGCTAGAGTCGCACGCGAGAGCCGCACGGGTCATGGTTGCGCGCTGTCACGAACCGTGCCACATGGCTGATTATGTGGTTCCGCCCTCTGATTGCAAAGTGGGGTCCCGCCAATCTGGCGTCGGACCTCGGCCTGCCGACGAAGAACGTCCGGCGCTGGATCGACATGGACAGCATCCCGGCCGAGTGGTTCGCGCC
>NZ_CAHJWH010000058.1 GCF_903642205.1 Caulobacter sp. S45
TCCACATCGCCCCGCTTTGAAACGGGGCTGAGCGTGCTTGAAGCCGAACTCAGAGCCGAACAAGCACTTGCTCTCGGACGTTTAGGCCGCGATCTGGAAGCAAGCCTTCTGGCCCTATCCGATTCAGATGCTCATAGCGGTTCTAGGGAAACTCTCGTGAAAGCTGCGGCGGGCGCTGTCTGGCGTTACTTTGTCCAGCGGGAAGTCTGCGGTTTATTCGAGCACGAGCAGGCAATCACATACTACGCGATCCCGCCAGAAGTTCTCGCTCGGGTCGGGGCCGCTGATTAGCTCCGTCCGCATTGGGTCGAAGTCTGCCGCCACCTTTTATCCCACAAGCGGACACGAGGGCGCCGCCATGTTCGGGACGGTCAGAGCGGCATCGCGTCGTCTCCCGCGTGGCCGCACTTTGCAGTGGGTCCAAGGCTAAGGACGGGTGCGAGTGGAAAGACATCGGGACGAAATGTGCGCAAACTCGGCGACCGGAGGGCGCCAAAGAGATTGCCGCAATCAGGCGCACCACCGACCCGCAAAGACCAACTCGAGTACGCCGTAACATGGGCATCGTAGGTCCACACTCGTCCAGGTCCTGAGAGCGGCGGAGGAAAACCCCTCTGCAGGACCCGCCCCGGCGGGGGCGCGTAGGCGTACCCGGTCTTTCTCATGCGCGTTCAACCCACGCGGGGGCGGCTCCAGACCGACGAAGCCGCGGCTCGAGGCCAGCGCGGCGGGACTCGTTGAGGAACGCGGCTCCAGGCGGTCGCCCGCGACTCCGGTCAGCCGCTCCTCACCCCTCCTGCAGCCCGTACGCTGCGTGCAACGCGCGCACCGCCAGCTCGGTATACGCCGCGTCGATCAGCACGCTGATCTTGATCTCCGAGGTGGAGATCACCTGGATGTTCACGCCGCGCTCGGCCAGCGCCGTGAACATGGTCTTGGCGACGCCGGCGTGGCTGCGCATGCCCACCCCCACCACCGAGACCTTGGCTACGTTCTCGTCGCAGGCCAGCTCCTCGAAGCCGACCTCGCCCTGGAGCGCCCGGATGATCTCCTGAGTCCGCAAGGCGTCGCGCCTGCCCACCGTGAACTCCATGTTCGCGGTGCCCGCCGCGCTGCGGGCGTGGGACTGGACGATCATGTCCACGTTCACGTTGGCGTCGGCGAGCCCTGAGAAGATCTTCGACGACACGCCCGGGTGGTCGGGCACGCCGTACAGGGTGATCTTGGCCTCGTCGCGGCTGAAGGCGACCCCGCTGACGATGCGCTTCTCCACGATCTCCTCCTCCGCACAGACAATGGTGCCGGTCTTGTCGGGGTCGGCCTCCCCCGGTTCGGTGAAGCTGGAGAGGACGCGCACCGGCACCCGGTGCGCCATGGCCATCTCCACCGAGCGCGTCTGCAGCACCTTGGCGCCCAGCGAGGCCATCTCCAGCATCTCCTCGTAGCTGATCTTGGGGATGCGGCGGGCGCGCTGTTCGATACGCGGGTCGGTGGTGTAGACCCCGTCCACGTCGGTGTAGATGTCGCAGCGCACCGCCTGCAGCGCCGCGGCAATGGCGACGGCGGAGGTGTCCGAGCCGCCCCGCCCGAGCGTGGTGATGCGGCCGTCTCGCGTCACCCCCTGGAAGCCCGCGATCACCGCGATCTGGCCGGCGTCCAGGCTCGCGGACAACTGCTCGGGCGGGATGTCCTCGATCCTCGCCGAGCCGTGGGTGTCGTCGGTGAGGATCGGCGCCTGCCAGCCCATCCAGGAGCGCGCGTCCAACCCGTCGTGGCGCAGCACTCGCGCCAGGAGGCCCGCGGTCACCTGCTCGCCGGAGGCCACCACCGCGTCGTACTCGTCGTCGCTGGCGGCCAGGCCCGGGGCCGCCCCGCCGGCGGCGTCGATCCAGGCCACCAGTTCGTTGGTCCGGCCGCTCATGGCGGAGACCACCACGGCGATGGCGTGCCCGCTGCGCGCCTCGGCCGCCACCAGGCGCGCGACACGGCGGATGCGCTCCAGGTCGGCGACCGAGGTGCCGCCGAACTTCATCACCAGACGCGAAGCCATGCCGCCCGTTCAAACCCCATCGCGCGCCCGGACCGTGCCGGGCCTTGCCCGCGCAGGGTCGCAAGGGCATCTGACCGCCAAGCGCGTCCTTAGCGGCGTGTGCGCCCCGTCGCAACGCCGAAGGACCCCCGCCCCAGATGCCCCTCGCCCCAGGCGCCGCTCCGCATCCCTCGTCGGTCGACGCCGACGAGGTGGAGAAGTTCTCCCGCATCGCCGCCCAGTGGTGGGACCCGCGGGGCAAGTTCGCCCCCCTGCACAAGTTCAATCCCGTGCGGCTGGGCTTCATCCGCGACCAGGCCGCCGCCCGCTTAGGTCGCGACGCGAGGGCGCCGTTGCCATTCGAGGGCCTGCGCCTGCTCGACATCGGCTGCGGCGGCGGCCTGCTGGCCGAGCCCATGGCGCGACTGGGCTTCGCCGTGACGGGGGTGGACGCGTCGGCCAAGAACGTCGGCGTCGCGTCCGCCCACGCCGGACAGTCCGGCCTGCAGATCGACTACCGAAACATGACCGTGGAAGAGTTGCTGGTCGAGGATGCAGGCGGCTACGACGTGGTGCTGAACATGGAGGTGGTGGAGCACGTCACCGACCCCGGCCGGTTCCTGCGCGACGCCTCGCGCCTGGTGAAGCCCGGCGGGCTGATGGTCGTGGCCACGTTGAACCGCACGCTGAAGGCGCTCGCCACCGCCAAGATCGGGGCGGAATACATCCTCGGCTGGCTGCCCCGCGGCGCCCATGACTGGCGCAAGTTCCTGACGCCGGACGAGGTGCGCCTGTTCCTCTCCTCGGAGCCCGTGGCGGTGCAGGGTCCCTTCGGCGTGGCCTACAGCCCGCTGGCCGACCGGTGGTCGCTGAGCCAGGACACCAGCGTCAACTACATGATGACTGTGGAGCGCGCGTGAGACTCGCGTTTGTGTCAGCGATGATGCTGTTGATGGCGCAAGGACTCGACGCGAACGCCCAGCCCGCCTCTCCTGTGCTGCCCGGCTATTGGGAGAGCTCGGAGCAGTATTCGTTGGCGCTTCTGTCCGGAGCCAGTCACGCCCGCAAATGCCTGACCCAGGCGCAGGTGGCGCAGTTCGTCAGCTCTCCCCAAACCAGTCACTATCAATGCAGCTACAAGAGCCGGAAGGTGGAGGGTGGCCGGGCGGATTTCCGGGACGGCTCCTGTTACTCTCATAGGGGTCGGCTGGTGCTCTCCAAGGTGGAAGTCGACGGCCGGTATGCGCCGGAGACCTTCCACCTCGACTTCCACTTCAAGTTCATGGTCTCGCCCACGGCCGGCCTGCCGGGAAGCGCCTCCATCGATGCGCATCGCCTCGGCGCCGAGTGCCCGGTCGAGCCGACGGCCGGAAGGTGATCAATCCTTCCGCCTCCGCCTCCGCCTCCCCTCATCCCGGCGCATGCCAGGACCCAGGTCGTGAAGATGGCCCTTGCCGGATATGAGCAGCGAGCCTTCCGGAGACAGCGCCCATGATCTGAGTCCCGGCATTCGCCGGGTTGGGCGGGTGAAAGGAGCCGGTCCGAGCTGAAACGGTCAAACGCTGACGGCGGTCTCCGCCGCAAAGGCGGCATAGACGTTGCTGACGCCGGTCCGCAGGTCGATCTTCGGCGTCCATCCCAGCGCCCGCAAGCGATCGGCGCTCATCAGCTTCCTCGGCGTGCCGTCTGGCTTGGAGGTGTCGCGCTTGATCTCGCCCCGGAACCCGACGACCTCCGATACAAGCCAGGCCAAGTCGTAGATGGCGATGTCCTCGCCCGAGCCGACGTTCACGTGTTCGGCATCGCTGTACACCTTCATCAGGTGGACGCAGGCGTCGGCGCAGTCCTCGGAGTGCAGAAACTCGCGCCTGGGCGCCCCCGTGCCCCAGATGGTGAAGCTGCCCGCGTCGGAGACCTTCGCCTCGTGCGCCTTGCGGATCAGAGCCGGCAGGACGTGGGAGCTGTTGAGGTCGAAATTGTCGCCGGGGCCGTAGAGGTTGGTCGGCATGGCGCTGATCACGTCGAAATCGTGCTGGCGGCGATAGGCCTGGCCGAGCCGGATGCCCGCGATCTTGGCGATGGCGTACCACTCGTTGGTAGGCTCCAGCGGCCCGGTGAGCAGCGCGTCCTCCGTGATCGGCTGGGGCGCGAACTTGGGGTAGATGCAGCTTGAGCCCAGCAGCATCAGCTTGCCCACGCCAGATCGGAACGCCGACTCTACGATGTTGGCCTGAATCATCAGGTTGTCATAGAGGAAGTCCGCCGGATAGCTGTCGTTGGCCAGGATTCCGCCCACCTTGGCCGCCGCCACGAAGATGGCGTCCGGCCGCACCCGGCCCATCCAGGCCTCGACCTCGGCCTGGCGCTTCAGGTCCACGTCCGCTCGCCTGGCGGTGAGGATCTCGCAGCCTTCGCGCTGCAGCCGGCGCGCCAGCGCCTGGCCCACCATGCCGCGATGCCCGGCCACCCAGACCCGCTTGCCGCTCAGCGGGTAGATCACCTCGGGAGAGGCTGAGGACACGTCAGTCGGCATTGCGGCGCTGTTCCCGGGCGACGGTGATCAGGTCGGCCTGCACCATCTCTTCGCAGAGCGCCTGCCACCTGGTCTCATGCACCCAGCCGAGCTTCGCCCTGGCCTTGGCGGGATCGCCGATCAGCAGCTCCACCTCCGTTGGCCGGAAGTAGCGCGGGTCGACCTCGACATAGACGCGCCCGGTCTTGGTGCAGGCGCCCTTCTCATCTACGCCAGTCCCGGTCCAGGCCAGCTCGATGCCCACCTGGGCGAAGGCGTGGGCCACGAAGTCGCGCACGAGCGTGGTCTCGCCAGTGGCCAGCACGTAGTCATCACCGTGATCCTGCTGGGTCATCAGCCACATGCCGCGGACGTACTCGCGGGCATGGCCCCAATCGCGCCGGGCGTCCAGATTGCCCAGGAACAGCTTGTCCTGGAAGCCCATCCTAATCGCCGCCACCGCCCGGGTGATCTTGCGCGTGACGAAGGTCTCGCCCCTGAGCGGGCTTTCATGGTTGAACAGGATGCCGTTGGAGGCATGCATGCCGTAGGCCTCGCGGTAGTTCACCGTGATCCAGTAGGCGTACAGTTTCGCCGCGGCGTACGGGCTGCGCGGGTAAAAGGGCGTGGTCTCGCGCTGAGGCACCTCCTGCACCAGGCCGTACAGCTCCGAGGTCGAAGCCTGATAGAAGCGCGCGGTCTTCTCCAGCCCCGTGATACGGAGGGCCTCTAGCAGGCGCAGCGCGCCGATCCCGTCGGCGTTGGCGGTGTATTCCGGCGTCTCGAAGCTCACCGCCACGTGGCTCTGGGCGGCGAGATTATAGACCTCGTCCGGCTGCACCTGCTGGATGATGCGGATGAGGTTGGTGCTGTCGGTCATGTCGCCGTAGTGCAGCACGAAGCGCTGATCCGGCTCGTGAGGGTCCTGGTAGAGGTGCTCCACGCGGGCGGTGTTGAAGGAAGAGGATCGGCGCTTCAGGCCATGGACCACGTAGCCCTTCGACAGCAGCAGCTCCGACAGGTAGGCGCCATCCTGACCGGTGGCGCCTGTGAGAAGCGCGACCTTATTCCGAGTACCGTCCACCAAGCAGGCTCCCGTGACGCCGAACAGGCGAAAGCCCGGCCGGCTTAGCAGGCTCCACCGATACTCACGAGGTAAAAGCCGCCGTGCTGCGATGCCGCAGGACGGTCCTGAACACTGCTCCGTCAACCTGCAACGGCGACGAATGGGACGTTCGTGCGGCCAAAGGCCATGTAGAGACAGGGTGGCTTCCACCCAGCGCGCCTCTTACGACCCGCGTCCGGCGCTCGCCGGGATCGGCCGCCTGAAGCAATGCGCAAGAAAGGGTGCGCTTTCAGCCCGAAAACGGCGGAACTGTCGCCGCAAACCAAGCGTCTAAGTCGGGCTCTCCCCTGCAGGCGGACCCGTGATGCCCTACGCAATGCCAGACCCCGACATGTCCACCCATCGGAGCGGCGAGCCTCGCCTGGCTGGCCAGCCGCAGGTTCCACTCATCAACGATCCGCACGCGCCGGAGGTGTTCACCACGGGGTGCTGCGGCCTCTCCATCGGCCCGGGCACGGTCACCGTGACCTTCGAGTCCGCCCGCTGCGACCACTCGGATCCGACCTGCCCGATACAGCGGGTGGTGGTGAACCGGATGGTCATGCCGATCCAGGCGGCTCAGGCGCTTGTGCTACAGCTGAACGACGCGCTCCAGCGCAGCGGCCTCAGTCCGAGCAGGGCCGTCACCGCTGGGATGGCGCAACAGTAGCTCCGCCCTCCCGGTCAGAGCCAGGGCGAGGTCAGGCCACCTTCACACGGAGCGCCGACTCCGGCAGGTCCGTCCCGAACGCCCGCTGGTAGAACTCCGCCACCGTCGGCCGCTCCAGTTCGTCGCACTTGTTCAGGAAGGTGAGGCGGAAGCCGAGGCCAACGTCGCCGAAGATCGTCGCATTCTGAGCCCAGGTAATCACCGTGCGGGGGCTCATGACGGTCGAAATATCGCCGTTCATGAAGGCATTTCGGGTCATGTCCGCCACCCGCACCATAGCGTTTATGGTGCGCTTTCCTTCCGCGGAGTCGTAGCCCGGCGACTTGGCCAGCACGATGCCGACCTCCACGTCCTGGGCCAGGTAGTTCAGGGTGGTGACGATCGACCAGCGGTCCATCTGTCCCTGGTTGATCTGCTGGGTGCCGTGGTACAGCCCCGTGGTGTCGCCGAGGCCGATGGTGTTGGTGGTGGCGAACAGGCGGAAGTAGGGGTTCGGCCGGATCACCCGGTTCTGGTCGAGCAGGGTCAGCCGGCCCTGCGCCTCCAGCACACGCTGGATCACGAACATCACGTCAGGCCGCCCGGCGTCGTACTCGTCGAACACGAGCGCGATGGGCCGCTGGATGGCCCAGGGCAACATGCCCTCGCGGAACTCGGTGACCTGCTGGCCGTCCTTGAGGACGATGGCGTCCTTGCCGACCAGGTCGATTCTGCTGACGTGGGCGTCCAGGTTCACCCGCACCAGCGGCCAGTTCAGCCGCGCCGCCACCTGCTCGATGTGGGTCGACTTGCCGGTGCCGTGATAGCCCTGCACCATCACCCGCCGGTCATGGGCGAAGCCGGCGCAGAGCGCGATCGTGGTCTGAGGGTCGAAGCGGTAGTTCGGGTCCAGCTCCGGCACGTGCGGGTCGCCAGCGCTGAAGGCCGGGACCTTCATGTCGCTGTCCACGCCGAAGGCCTCGCGCACGGTGACCATCCGGTCGGGCGCCGAGCTGAGCAGCTTGTCTTCGAGGGCGATGTCTAGGGCCATGTCGCGGTCTGTCTAAGGGAGGCGGTCGGCTTAGGAAAGCCTGACCGCGCAAGTGGGAACCCCTGCGCGTCAGACCAGCTTGGCCGCCTTCAGGGTCTTGTAAGCACGCAGGACCCGTCCGAGTTTCTGCTCGGTGGAGCGATCGCCGCCGTTGGAATCCGGATGGAAGCGCTTGACCAGCTCCAGGTAGCGCACCCGCACGGCCGCCTTGTCGGCCATCTCGTCCAGGTCCATCTCCTCCAGCGCCCGCCGCTCCAGCTTTCCGACCTGGCGAGTGGCGGGCTTGGCGGCGCGCTGCGCCTCCACGCTGCCGAACACGCCCAGCGGATCGGCATAGGCCCCCGCCCCCTTGCCGCCTGCGCCACCGCCCATCTTAGCGGCGAACGAGGCCGCCTCACGCGACATTCGGGAAGCCTTGAACTCCCAGGTCGGGCGCTCGCCGGTGAGGCGCGCGGCCTGGGCCTTGGCCACCTCGCCCTCGCTCATGCCGGCGAAGAAGTCCCAGTTGCGATTGTACTCGGCCGCGTGCGACTGGCAGAACCAGTAGTGCTCGTTCATCATCTCGCGGGACTTGGGCGCCCGCGCGCTCGCCGCCACGCGGCAGCCCGGCCACTCGCAGGGCCGCTCCCCTGGCTTCAGGGCGTGCACGTCCTCCTCGGGCGAGGCTTCGCCGTCCTTCTTGGGAGGGCGGACGCGCATGTCCACGAACTTGGGGCGGTATTGAAAGTCGCCACTCATACGATGAGTATGCGGCGGAAGTTTTCCTGATCAAGGATTGACGGAGCGGATATGGCGCGCGTGGCCGAGGTGATGCGGGAAAAGCTGGAGGCTGCCTTCGCCCCGGAGCGGCTGGACGTGGTCGACGACAGCGACAAGCACGCGGGCCATGCGGGCTCTCACGGCAGCGGCGAGAGCCACTTCACCATCAAGATCACCGCGGAGGGCTTTCGCGGCGTCGGGCGGCTGCAGCGCCAGCGGCAGGTCTATGCAGCCCTGAAGGAGGAGCTGGCGGGGCCGGTCCACGCCCTGTCCCTCCAGGCGAGCGCGCCGGGGGAATGAGCGTCGCCGCGCGTCCACAAGCTCTTATCCTTCCCTGCGAAGCGGGGGAGGTGGCGCGGGCCGCAAGGCCCGTGACGGAGGGGGCGGCCCGGGCGCGATGGTGGGATGCAGCCCCCTCCACCACGCTACGCGTAGTCCCCCTCCCCCGCTTCGCGGAGGAGGATGAAGGCCGCGACTTCCGCCCCGGGCGCCCCCACGCCCCGGTTGGCGCTATGGAATGTTCATGACACGTCGCCGATTCGCACCCCTGCTGCTCACCGCCGCGCTGGGCCTCGGCGGCGCGGCGCAGGCGCGGCCGTTTACCGCGCGCGACCTCGTCAGCCTGGACAGGGTGAGCGATCCGCACGTCTCGCCGGACGGGCGCGCCATCGCCTACGACGTGCGCTCCACCGACCTGGCCGCGAACACGGGCGTGCACGCGGTCTGGCTGCTTCAGGCTGGCCAGCCCCGCAAGCTCACCGGCGACGCCACCAGCCCGCGCTGGTCGGCCGACGGTAAGGCGCTCTTCGTGCTGTCCGGCCGCTCGGGCTCGGACCAGGTGTGGCGAGTGGGTCTGGACGGTGGAGCGCCGATGCAAGTCACGCACCTGCCGTTGGACGTGGGCGCCTTCCGCGTGTCGCCGGACGGCCGCACCCTGGTGGTCTCCATGGCCGTGTTCCCGGACTGCGAGACGCCGGCCTGCACCGCCCAGCGGGTCGCTGGACGCAAGGCCGACAAGGCTTCCGGACAGGTGTTCGACCACCTGTTCGTGCGCCACTGGGACACCTGGGCCGACGGCACGCGCAACCACCTGTTCGCCGTGCGGCTGGACGGCGGAGGCGACACGGCTGTCCCGCTGATGGCGCACTTCGACGGCGACACGCCCTCCAAGCCCTTCGGCGGTGACGAGGACTTCGCCCTCTCGCCGGACGGGAGGACCGTCTTCTTCTCAGCCCGCACCGCCGGGCGGACGGAGCCGTGGAGCACCAACTTCGACATCTGGCGCGCGCCGGTGGACGGGTCCGCGCCGCCTGTGGACCTCACCGCCGCCAACCCGGCCTGGGACGCTGAGCCCGTCGTCTCTGCCGACGGCCGCAGCCTCGCTTATCGCGCCCAGACCCGGCCGGGCTTCGAGTCCGATCGCTTTGGCGTCTGGGTCATGGACTTGGTGACTGGGCGCACCCGCGAGGTGGCCCCGCACTGGGACCGATCCGCGGGCCACCTCGCCTGGAGCCCCGACGGGACGAGCCTGATCGTCACGGCCGACGACGAAGGGAGCGGCAAGCTGTTCCGGCTGGCCATCGCCACGGGCGCGGTGCAGCCGCTCACCAACCACGGCCATGTGGGCGACTACGACGTGGGCCCGCAGGGCGCGGTCTACACCGCCGACGCGTTCGACCGCCCGGCCGACCTCTGGGCCATGGCGCCCGGTCAGCCGGCGCGCCAGCTTACCCATGCGAACGCCGAACGGCTGGCCGACACGTCGCTCAGCCCCGGCGAGCTCTTCACCTTTGCCGGCTGGAACGGCGAGACGGTGCACGGCTACCTCTTCAAACCGACAGGCTACCAGCCCGGCGCCAAGTACCCCGTGGCCTTCCTGATTCATGGCGGCCCGCAGGGGTCCTGGGACGACGACTGGAGCTATCGCTGGAACCCGCAGACCTATGCGGGGCTGGGCTATGGCGTGGTGGTGGTCGACTTCCACGGCTCCACCGGCTACGGCCAGGCCTTCACCGACGCCATCTCCGGCCACTGGGGCGACCGCCCGCTGGAGGACCTGCAGAAGGGCTGGGCGGCGTCGCTGGCCAAGGCGCCCTGGCTGGACGGCGACCGCGCCTGTGCGCTGGGCGCCAGCTACGGCGGCTTCATGATCGACTGGATGGCGGGGGTCTGGAACACGCCTTGGAAGTGCCTGGTGGTACACGACGGCGTCTTCGACACCCGCATGATGGGCTACGAGACCGAGGAGCAGTGGTTCAGCGAATGGGAGAACGGCGGCGGCGGCATGCCCTGGCGGAACCCCCAGGGATTCGAGCGCTTCAACCCCGTCGACCATGTGGCGCAGTGGACCAAGCCGATCCTGGTGATCCACAGCGCCAAGGACTACCGCATCCCGCTCGACCAGGGCCTCGCCGCCTTCACCGCCGCGCAGTCGCGCGACCTGCCGAGTGAGTTCCTGACCTTCCCCGACGAGAACCACTGGGTGCTGAAGCCGGCGAATTCATTGCAGTGGCACGCCACGGTGGAGGCGTGGCTTAAGCGCTGGACGGGGGGCTAGGAGAAGCAGGTCGACGCGTGGGCATCGGCCATCATCCTCCCCTGCGCAGCGGGGGAGGGGGACCACGCGGCACGCGGGGTGGAGGGGGCTTGTAGGGCGCCGAAATCTCCGCCGGAGCGGCCAGCGAGCCCCCCTCACCAGGCTTCGCCTGGTCCCCTCCCCCCGCTGCGCAGGGGGAGATCAGAAGCCAAGGCTTGGAAATCCGCGGGCCAAGGCGCCTCCATGCGCATCTCCCCACCCTCAGGATGAGGAAACTGCAAGGCCGCGGCGTGCAGCATCAGCCGGCCCACCGCCCGGCCGCCGAGCGTCAGCCCGCCACCGTAGCGGGCGTCGCCCAGGATCGGGGAGCCCAGGTGCGCCATGTGCACCCTGAGCTGGTGCATGCGCCCGGTCTGCGGCTTCAGCTCCACGAGCGAGGCGCCGTCGCCCTGGGCCAGTACGCGGAAGCGGGTCAGGGCCGCCTCGGCGTCCGGATGCTCTGGCGCGCAGACGCGCATGTAGGCCTCGCGCCCGATCTCCTCGCGGCGGAGCGGGACGTCCACGACGCCCTGCTCCGGCAGCGCGCCTCCAACCAGGGCGACGTAGGTCTTCACGAACCTGCGCGCCATCATGGCCTTGCCGAGAAAGGCCGCCGCCGGCTTGGTGCGGGCGGTGAGGATCACGCCGGAGGTGTCGCGGTCCAGGCGGTGGATGAGCCGGGGCCGCGCACCGCCCGGTCTTGCGAACGCCCACAGCAGCTCGTCCAGGGTGTTGACCTGCGCCCGGCCGCCCTGGCTCGACAGCCCCGGCGGCTTGTTCAGGACCAGGATAGCCGGGTCCTCATGGATGACCAGGCTACGGACGAAGGCGATCTCCTGCGGCGTCAGCTGGACGGGCGCTGCAGGCTTCGAGACAGGCGCTCTACGAGCGCCTTCCTCAGCATGACGAAACTTTGTGCGTGCCGCGCCCTTCGTCATCGTGAGGAGCCTCCGTCAGCAGGCGTCTGGAAAGACGCACTCCCCTCGCTGCTGCGCTCCCGCCGCAGTTCCGCCCAGTGTTCCAGGCGGGCCTTGATCTTGGCCTCCGCCCCCTCGCCTCTCGGCGTGTAGAAACGCAGGCGCTCCATGCCTTCGGGGAAGTAGTTCTGGCCGGAAAAGCCCTCCGGCGCGTCGTGGTCGTAGGCGTAGCCCTGGCCATAGCCGAGGCTGCGCATCAGCTGGGTGGGCGCGTTGCGGATGTGGGGCGGCGGCATGAGCGAGCCCGTCTCCTTCGCCGCGCGACGGGCGGCGCCCAACGCCTTGTAGACCGCGTTGGACTTGGGCGCGGTAGCCAGGTGCACCACGGTCTGGGCCAGGCCGATCTCGCCCTCCGGCGAGCCCAGGAAGTCGTAGGCGTCCTTGGCGGCGGTGGCGACGAGCAGGGAGAGCGGGTCCGCCTCTCCCACGTCCTCCATGGCGGCGCGGATCAGGCGGCGGGCGATGAACAGCGGCTCCTCGCCGCCCTCCAGCATCCGCGCCAGCCAGTAGAGGGCTGCATCCGGGTCTGAACCGCGGATCGATTTATGCAGGGCCGATATGATGTTGTAGTGCTCTTCTCGATCCTTGTCGTAGGCGGGGCTGCGGCGCTGGAGCACGACCGCCAGACCGGCCGGGTCGAGCGGCTCGGACCCGGCGATGGCGAACAGCGCCTCGGCCAGGGTCAGCACGTAGCGGCCATCGCCATCCGACATGGCGAGCAGCGCCTCCCGCGCGGCGGGAGTGACCGGCAGCGGCCGGCCCTCGAAAGCCTCGGCGCGGGTCAGCAGGGTCTCCAGCGCCGCATCGTCCAGCCGTTTCAGCACATAGACCTGGCAGCGCGACAGCAGCGCGCCGTTCAGCTCGAAGGACGGGTTCTCGGTGGTGGCGCCGACCAGGGTGACGATCCCCTCCTCCACATACGGCAGGAAGCCGTCCTGCTGCGCGCGGTTGAAGCGGTGGATCTCGTCCACGAACAGGAGCGTGGACTGGCCGGCGGACCGGCGCGTGCGGGCGGTTTCGAACGCCTTCTTCAGGTCGGCGACGCCGGAGAAGACCGCCGACAGCTGCTGGAACTGGTAGCCCGCCGTATCGGCCAGCAGCCGCGCCAGGGTGGTCTTGCCGACGCCCGGCGGCCCCCAAAGGATCATGGACGAGAGCCGGCGCGCCGCCGTCATCCGCCCGATCGGCCCCTCGGGTCCCAGCAGGTGGTCCTGCCCCACGACCTCGGCCAGGCTGGCCGGGCGAAGCCGGTCGGCGAGCGGGCGCGGCGCGGAGGGCGTCAGTCCCGCAGCTTCGAAGAGATCGGCCATGGCCGCAAGCTAACGACGCAGCGGCTCCGGGAACAGGCCCCGTCACGAGCAGCCCGTGGAGGCTGGGATTTCAGCCGTGGCCGACGGCGATCAGGGGCGGTGTCTGCGCCAGGGAGGCGGAGGGCTCGAGCGCGGCTGAGGCGTGGGAGCTCAGGCGGCGGCGACCTACAGGAGGGCGGCGTGGCGGTGTAGAGGGTGAGGTCCGTGCCGCCCGCGCCGGCTTTTAGAACCGTCCGAGCCGCGCCCCCGCCGACCCCGGCCTGGCCGAGATCAACGGGGAGGCAGCCTGATCTGAAGGCGCCCAGGTCGTGACGCCGATCAGCCGGGTCTCAGCTCGCCGTCCTGGCCTCGGGTGGGCGACGCCGGCCGACCCTCCCGTTCCTCTGCCCGCAGGATCTCAGAAGTAGTATTTCAGGCCCAGCGTCGCGGCCTGGACGTGCGACCGGGTGAGGGCGGAGTAGCCGGGGCTGTTGAACGAGCCCGGCCTGTCATAGTCCGGCGACTGCAGGTAGCGGTAGGCGATGTCGAAGGCCAGGTGCTGGCCCGTGTGGATCTCCACCCCGGCCTTGGCCTGCCACAGGAACCCGCTCTTGTTGTCGTCATAGCTGAAGGCCCCGTTCTGGCCGGTGAACTGGACATCGCCGTAGCCGACGCCGGGAGAGACATAGGGCTCGATCCCGATCGCCAGGGTGTGGGGCCCGATCGGCAGGCTGTAGCTCGGCACGAAGGGGAGGCTGAGCCGCAGGTTCGCCAGGCCGCCATAGGTGCGCGTGGCGCCGCCTGTCCCGAATACCGCGTTCGTCGGCGAATAGTAGAGGTTGTTGCGGGTGTAGACGCCCTCGCCCTCGATGGCCACGCCCGGGGCGAGCTTGAAGCCCGCCAGAGCGCCCCCGAACGCCTTGGTGTTCTGGGCGGCCGATTGCGACGACGCGCCGAGGCCCGTCGCCTCGATCCCGATCTTGGTAGCGCCCTGGAAGGCGGCGCCGCCCTCGACCTCCACATAACCGTTGTGGATCAGGACAGCCGGATCATACCAGTTCTGTGCGGCAGCCGGCAGGGCGGCGGCGCTCAGGGCGAGAGCCCCCAGGACAACGAAAGGCTTCATTGAAGTCTCCTAGTGAAAAGCCGCTCGCATACGGGGCTTAACATCCAGCCGATAGCTGCTGTGTCGCCCACGATTATCAAGGACCCGAAAGCCACACCCCGGCGCGGAGCGTCCGACCCGGCTGCATCCTGTGGCTGGCGTCAGCCGCTGGTCCGGATGTTCCCGTTCATGCCGGACGGGAAGAACCCGCCTGAACTGACGGCCGAAGCGTTCAGATAGACGATGTTGAGCACCTGCGCCGCCGTCCGGGAATAGGCGACGGCGTTGCTCTGGTTGGCGTCGACCACCGTGGGGCTGGTGGCGCTTCCGATCCCGTTGTCGTCCGAATTTGTCCCGTCGAGCTTCGCCCGGGCCGCGGAGATGGCGCTGGTGGCTGCGAAAGGATCGAGGGCGACGGCGCCGACATCGAGCGGTGTGGGTCCGTTGATGCCCAGATTATAGAGCGTCTGTCGCACGATGGAGGCGTGGTAGGCCTCCACCGCCAGTATGCCCGCCGCCGCCTCGAGGTAGGCCTTGCTGGTGATCAGGGTGGAGCCGCCGATATAGGCGGTGACGCCCACGTCCTCAAAGATGTAGGCGCCGAGCAGGAAGCTCTCGTCATTGGCGTAGGGATTAAAGGTGGTCCCGGCGGCCACCAGGCCCGCAGCCTGGGCCGCCTGCGAGAAGGCGCTGGTGGCGGTGGCGGAGAGATCGACCGCCGGCTGGGCGACGGCCGACGTCCCAAGCTGGGCGCGCAGGTAGGTGACGTGGTTCAGTTCGTCCTTGGCGATCTCGGTGGCCAGCCGCTGCACCACCGGGCTGGCGAACGGCACGGCCTGGCCGCCCTGTATGGTTCCCTGCGTCCCGGCGCCGCTGAGCAGGCTGGCGTCGATCGGCGTGCCGAACACGGCGTAGTGATAGAAGTTCGCCTCGAGATATTCGAGGTTGAGGGCGAAGTTCAGGACGTCCGCATCCGTCGGCGTGGTCGAGGGCGTCGTCGCCGCGACGGTGCTGGAGGAATGGCCGCCGCACGCGGACAGGGCCAGAGCCCCTGCGCCGGCCGCCATGCCGCCCGCGAGGCGGAACAGGTCGCGGCGTTCCACCCGCCGCTCCGCCCTACGGTCCATGGACTCGCGAATAAAGGTCTCGTCCATCAGAACAGCTCCCGTGATGAGGTCGTCGTTGCGTCTGGGTGGCGGTCGATCGCCTGGGGATCAGCCACTCGTGTTCACCGTGCCGTTGACGCCCGAGGGGAAGAAGCCGCCCGCTGTCACCGCTGCCGGGTTAAGGTAGACGACGTTCAGCACTTCGGCCGGCGTGCGGCCATAGGCGATGGAGGTCGTCTGATCCCCGTTGATGATGGTCGGCGTCTGCGCCGTCCCGATGCCGTTGTCGTCGCTGTTGGTGCTGTCGAGCTTGGATCGCGCCGCGGAGATGGCCGCGGTCGTGGCGAAGGGGTCCATCGTCACCGCGACCGTGCCGCCGAGCACGCCGCCGCCCGCCGTCCCCAGGGCGTACAGGGACGTCCGCAGGATGGAGGCGTGGTAGGCCTCCACCGCCAGGATGCCGGCCGCCGCCTGCAGATAGGTCTTGTTGCTGATGAGGGTGGCGGAGCCGATGTAGGCGCTCAGCCCCACATCGGTGAGCAGCGTGGCGCCGAGGAGAAAGGCCTCATCGCTCGCGTACGGGTTGAACGTCGCGCCGGCCGGTATGATACCGGCGCCCTGGGCCGCCTTGGAGAAGGCGCTGTTGGGTCCGACCGAGAGGTCGATGGCCGGTTGCGCCACTGCAGACGAGGTGAGCTGGGAGCGCAGGAACTCCACGTGCAGCCGCTCGTCCCGGGCGATCTCCGCGGCGAGGCGGGCGACCAGGGGGCTGGCGAACGGCACGGCCGGACCGCCCGTCGCGACGCCCTGCGTCCCCGTTCCGGTGACGTCGCCGGACGGGATGCCCGAGCCGTTCACTGCGAACGAGTAGTAGTTGGACTCCAGATATTCCAGGTTCAGCGCGAAGTTCAGCACGTCAGCGTCGCTGGGCGCGGCGGCCTGAGCGTCGGCCACCGCAGCGACGTCCAGGCCCGTCATGTTGAGGGCGACGGCGCCGGCCGCCAGCCCGCCGGCCAAGCGGAAGAAGCCGCGCCGCCCCTCGCGTCGCCTGGACCGCCGCTCGATCAGGGCCTCCAGCTCCGCAGCGCCGCCGAATTCGTCCGCGGTGGCAATCTCGCCCATGACTAGAGCGCGACCGGATCATGCTGATTCGGGATTCCGGTTTGGGGCGGATCATGATTCAAGATTGAGGCTGGGCGGG
>NZ_CAHJWH010000059.1 GCF_903642205.1 Caulobacter sp. S45
GGATGGTGCGGACCCGCTGGTCCAGGCTCTTCACCAGCCAGTTGGCCTGGGCGTGGCAGTCGGCGACGAAGGTCTTCTCCGCATCGGTCCGCGCGCCGCCGGATACCTTTGCGTGGTAGCGGCGGTCGAGCAGGACGCGGGGCAGGGTGTCGGAGTTCAGCTCCACCCGCCACAGGCCCAAGCCGTCGGCGCGCACGAAGACATCCGGCGTCACCGCCTGGACCGGCTCGGAGCCAAAGGCGGAGCCCGGGCGGGGCGTCAGGGCGCGGACCTCGGCGATCATGTCGCGCAGGTCCTCGTCGTCCACGCTGCAGAGCTTGCGCAGCGCCGGCATGTCGCGGCGGGCGAGCAGGGGCAGGTGGTCCAGCAGGGCCTGCATGGCGGGGTCGAGCCGGTCGCGCTCGCGCAGCTGCAGCATCAGGCACTCGCGGACGTCACGGGCGAAGACGCCGGTGGGGCCGAGCCCCTGCAGCCGGGCCAGCACGCCCCCGACCCGCGCGAGGTCGCAGCCGAGGCGGAGGGCCACCTCCTCCAGCTCGGCGCGCAGATAGCCGCCCTCGTCCACCGCATCGGTGAGCACGGCGGCGACGGCGGCGTCGGCGGGCGCCAGCGCCAGCAGCGCGATCTGCTCGTGCAGATGTTCGTGCAGGGTGGGGTCGCGGCGAAGGGTGGCGGCGAAATCATCGCCTTCACCTTCGAACGCTCCGCCCTTGGAGGCCTTGGACCAGTCGCCGAGCAGGCCCGCGTCAGCGCCTTCGGCCGGAGGGGCGTCGCCGCAGGCGCGGTCGCCGGGGGAGGCGTCGGCGTGCACGTCGTCGTGGCGGGCGTCCAGGTCGCTCTCCACCGCTCCGCCCGGAGCGCTGTCGGCGAGGGCGCTGGTTTCGGAGGCCACCGGCGCCTCGTCGCCGCCGCCCTCGTCCACGTCCGGCTCGTCCCGGGCGAGCAGGGGGTTGCGCTCCAGCTCGGCCTCGACGAAGACGTCGAGTTCGATGTTGGAGAGCTGCAGCAGCTTGATCGCCTGCTGCAGCTGGGGCGTGATGACGAGGCTCTGGCCTTGCCGGAACTCGAGACGGGGGCTGAGCGCCATCCTTGGCCCTCCTGGCCTGGAACTTGCTTCAGCCTATCGCCGCCATCCCCACCGAACGGTTAACTGCGAACGCTGGCGCGTCATCTTTCCTGTCATCCCGGAAGGCGCGTCAGCGCTTGTCCGGAACCCAGGGCCGCCGTCGGGCGCTCGGGCCCTGGGTCCCGGATCGGCTTCGCCGTCCGGGATGACAGGAGTAGATAAGTCCGATCGCTACTGCCCCTGGTCGCCGGACATCGATCCGCCGCCTTCGCTGCGGCCATACCCCCCGCCATATCCGCCGCCATAAGACCGCCGCCGGTATCCACCGCCCCCGCCGCTGGCGTCCGCCTGCTCGCGGGCCTTCTGCTGGGTCCAATAGTCCATGCCGCTGGAGGGCTTGAACACCGTGCGGGGCGCGCCCTGGCGGGTGAAGACCGCGAAAAGATTGGCCTTGGGATCGTACTGCAGCCGGTCGCCGTTGGGGCGAACCAGCTTCAGGGTGCCCGGCGGCGGGTGGTCGCCGAAGCGGTGCACCTTGGTCAGGAAGTCGTCTAGCGTCTTGGAGCCCAGGTCGGGTCCGGCCTGCTGGAAGTGGTACTCCGCATTCTCCTTGGCGGAGTGGGCGCGGTTCTCGCTCCACATCGGCTCGCCGTGGAACAGCGGCACGGGGGCGCGATCCTCGGCGCCATAGCCGCCGCCGTAGCCGCCGCGGCTCCCCCGGTCGCTGGCATAGGCCTGGCCGTTGCCGCCGAAGCTGGCGCCGCCCTGCGACCCGGCCGAGGCTGCGGGGCCGGTGCCGCTGCTGCGGCTACACCCCGCCAGCGCCGCGCAGGCGCACAGCGCGATCACTCCGGCCCGAGCGGCCGCCTTCAAATGGTTCATCCCCTGAAACCCCCGTCTACACCCCAGGTCGGCTCCACCCGACAGAAAACCTTAACGCGAAATCTCGGGCCTTGTCTTGTGCTTTCGATGTGGCCGTGGGAGGCGCTAGGCTGTTTGGCAGAGGGGCTTTCAGCTTGAGCGGCAAGCGCGTCCTGCTCATCGTCGGCGGCGGGGTGGCGGCCTTCAAGGCGCTGGAGCTGGCGCGGCTGCTCCGGAAGCGCGGGGTCGCGGTGCGCCCATTGCTTACCCGCGCGGGGTCGCAGTTCGTCACCCCGCTGTCGCTGAGCGCGCTCTGCGAGGACAAGGTCTACCAGGACCTGTTCTCGCTGATCGACGAGGCGGGGATGGGCCATATCGAGCTGTCGCGCTCGGCCGACCTGCTGGTCGTGGTCCCCGCCACCGCCGACCTGATGGCCAAGGCGGCGGCCGGTCTGGCGGACGATCTCGCTTCCACCACCCTGCTGGCCACCGACAAGCCCGTGCTGATGGCGCCGGCCATGAACGTGCGCATGTGGACCCACCCCGCCACGCTCCGGAACCTGGCGCGGCTGAAGGCGGACGGCGTCCGCTTCGTGGGGCCGACCGAGGGCGCCATGGCCTGCGGCGAGTTCGGCGAGGGACGGCTGGCGGAGCCGGAAGCCATCGTCGATGCGGTGGTGGACCTGCTCGGCCAGGGAGCGTCGCCGCAGCCTCGCCCGCTAGAGGGGCGCCGCGTCCTGGTCACCGCCGGCCCGACGCGCGAGGCCATCGACCCGGTCCGCTACCTGACCAACCAGTCCAGCGGCAAGCAGGGCTACGCCATCGCCGGCGCCCTGGCGCGGATCGGCGCCGAGGTGACCCTGGTCTCGGGGCCGACCGCCCTGGCTGCGCCGTTGGGCGTGCGGCGGGTGGACGTTTTGAGCGCGCGCGACATGCAGGCCGCCTGCGAGGCCGCCCTGCCTGTCGACGCCGCAGTGCTGGTGGCGGCCGTGGCCGACTGGCGGCCCGAACACGTCGCCGAGCGCAAGCTGAAGAAGGCTCAAGGCGGCGCGCCCGAACCGATCCGGCTGGTGGAGACCCCCGACATCCTGGCGGGCCTCTCCGCCCCCAGCCCCCGCCGACCGCGCCTGGTGGTGGGCTTCGCGGCCGAGACCCAGGACGTGGAGGCCAACGCCTGCGCCAAGCTGGAGCGCAAGGGCTGCGACTGGCTGCTGGCCAACGACGTCTCCACGCCCGGGGTGTTCGGGGGCGAGGACAACACCGTCCTGCTGGTGACCCGCCAGGGGGTGGAGGCTTGGCCGCCAGGCTCCAAGTCCGCCATCGCCGAACACCTGGCGGCGAGGATCGCGGAGGCGCTGGCATGAAGCTGATCGTCGAGGTCCTGGCGCTCCCCCATCACGAGGGGCTTGATCTGCCCTCCTACGTCAGCGCGGGCGCGGCGGGCATGGACCTGCGCGCCGCCGTGCCCGCCGATGCGCCCCTCGTCCTGCCGCCCGGCGGCCGGGCCCTGGCGCCCACGGGTCTGAAGATCGCCGTTCCGGAGGGGTACGAGGCCCAGGTGCGGCCGCGCTCCGGCCTGGCGCTGAAGCACGGGATCACCTGCCTGAACTCGCCCGGGACGGTGGACAGCGACTACCGAGGCGAGGTGGGCGTGATCCTGGCCAACCTAGGCCAGGAGTCCTTCGTCGTGCATCGCGGCGACCGCATCGCCCAGCTGGTCGTCGCCGCCCATGGCCGGGTGGAGTGGGACGTTGTGGAGGTCCACGGCGCGACCGAGCGGGGCGAGGGCGGCTTCGGCTCTACCGGGCGGGGCTGAGCAAGTCGGGCGTGGTCAACCGTGAACAAAACAGGTATATAACCGACATGGCCTTCGACGCGCCGGTGGAGTCCGCCCGCGAGGTGCTTCGCCGCACCTTCGGCCACCAGGACTTCCGCGGCCTGCAGGCAGGGGTTGTGGGCGAGGTGCTGGCAGGGCGCAGCGCGCTCGCCGTCCTGCCCACCGGCGGCGGCAAGAGCCTGTGCTACCAGATCCCCGCCCTCATCCGTCCGGGCCTGGGGCTGGTGGTCTCCCCCCTGATCGCGCTGATGGCCGACCAGGTGGCGGGGCTGCAGCAGCTGGGCGTGGCGGCGGCGCGGCTGGATTCCAACGCCACCTCCGACGAGCGTCAGGCCACCTGGCGGCGGATCGGGGAGGGAACGCTCGATCTCCTCTACGTCTCGCCCGAGGGGCTTATGGCCGGTGCCATGCTGGAGCGGCTGTCCAACCGACCGCTGGCGCTCGTGGCCATCGACGAGGCGCACTGCGTCAGCCAGTGGGGCCACGACTTCCGCCCGGAGTATCGCAGCCTCGGCCGGCTGGCCGAGGTCTTCCCAGCTGTCCCTCGCCTGGCGGTGACCGCCACCGCCGACGCCCGCACACGCGAGGACATCCGCACCGAGCTGCGACTGCAGGGCGCCGCCGAGTTCGTCGACAGCTTCGCCCGGCCCGAGCTGCAGCTCCAGGCCGAGCGCAAGACCTCCGTCGGCGCCCACGCCCGGGTGCAGCAGCTGGTGCAGGCGCGGCCAGACCGGGCCGGTGTGATCTATGCGGGCTCGCGCAAGAGCACCGACGAGCTGGCCGACCGGCTGGCAGGCGTCGGCGTGCCGGCGCTGGCCTACCACGCGGGCCTGGACAAGCGCGTGCGCGAGGACCGGCTGAAGCGGTTCCTGGACGAGGACGAGGCGGTGATCGTGGCCACCATCGCCTTCGGCATGGGCATCGACAAGCCCGACGTCCGCTACGTGATCCACGCCGACCCGCCGGCCTCGGTCGAGGCCTACTGGCAGGAGGTGGGCCGGGCGGGCCGTGACGGCCAGCCGGCGGAGGGGATCACCCTCTACGGCGCCTCCGACCTCGCCTGGGCGCTCCGGCGCATCGACGAGCGCGAGGTCTCGGCCGAGGTAAAACAGGTGCAGGTGCGCAAGGCCCGCCAGCTCTACGCCATGCTCGACGGGCTGGCCTGCCGCGCGGTGGCGGTGCGGCGCTACTTCGGCGAGGAAGTGGTGGAGCCTTGCGGCCAATGCGACCTCTGCACCTCGCCGCCCGAGGCGCACGACGCCACCAAGCCGGCCCAGATGGCCCTTTCGGCGGTGCACAGGCTGGGCGGCCGGTTCGGGCGTGGGCGGGTGGTGGACCACCTGCTCGGCAAGACCCGGGACGTGCAGCTGTTCGAGGCGCAGCTCTCCACCTTCGGGGTGGGGGCGGACCGGTCGGCGGTGGAATGGCGGTCGCTGCTCGACCAGCTTCTGTTCGACGGCCTGTTGCGGGAGGAGCCCAACGACGGCCGCCCCCTGGTGGCGCTCGGCGACCCTGCGGCGGTGCGCGAGGTCTACCGCGGCGAGCGCAAGGTGGAGGTGCGCGCGCCTGCGCCCCGGCGCGAGCGGGTGCGCCGCGATCGCCAGGACTACGAGCGGACGGGCCCGCTGGCGGCGGAGTCGCCCCAGACGAGCGCGCTGTTCGAGGCGCTGCGGGCCTGGCGCAAGGGGCAGGCCCAGCTCCAGTCGGTGCCTCCCTACGTTATCTTCCACGACAAGACCCTGCTGGAGATCGCCCAGGTCCGGCCTTCCGACCTGGGGCGGCTCGGCGCGGTCAGCGGCGTCGGCCAGGGCAAGCTCGACCGCTACGGCGCGGCGGTGCTGGAGGTGGTGCGGGGCCCAAGCGAGTGAGCGAAGACGCGCTGCACGCCTTTTTCGTCACCGAGGTCTACCGGGCGGACCTCGCTTTACAACGTGGGTTCGACGCCTTCAACGCCGAGCTGGAGCGGGCCTGCCTCAGCCTGGCCGCAGAGGATCGCGCCGGGCGCGCCTGGTGCAAGGCGCAGGGCTATGGCGGCTACACCTCCTACGCCTCCCTGGACGACCTCCCCAGGCGCATGCCGGAATTCGCCGAGCTGAAGAAGAAGCTGGACCGGGAGGCCAACAGCTTCGCCGCGCGGCTGGCTTACGATCTCGGCGGCAAGCGGCTGAAGCTGGACAGCCTGTGGGTCAACGTCCTGAAGCCGGGCGCTGGCCACAGCGGACACCTGCACCCCCACAGCGTGCTGTCGGGGACCTACTACGTGCGGACGCCCGCCGGCGCGAGTGCGCTGAAGCTGGAGGACCCGCGCCTGCCGATGACCATGGCCGCGCCGCCGCGCCGGCCCGACGCGGCCGCCTACCAGCGGCCCTTCGTCTACCTGCAGCCGGAGGCGGGAACCCTGCTGATGTGGGAGAGCTGGCTCCGCCACGAGGTCCCGCCGAACGGGGCGAAGGCGGAGCGGATCAGCGTCAGCTTCAACTACGCTTGGCGGTGATCTCATCTCCCCCTGCGCAGCGGGGGAGGAAATTAGGCGAAGCCTGGTGAGGGGGCTCGCTGGCCGCGACGGCGGATGCCGCGGCGCCCTACGAGCCCCCTCCACCCCGCTGCGCTCGGTCCCCCTCCCCCCGCTTCGCAGGGGAGGATAGAAGTGCCGCCATAAGCGACCCTTCCGCCGTCCCCAGGGAGGGGGAAGAGGACTACCCCGGCTCTACGCCGCACCAGCCCGGCAGGTAACGCGCGTCCTGCGCCTTGGCGCACTCCAGCGCCTTGACTAACGCCCCGGCGAAATCGGTCTCCACCATATCCTGCTCCACCCGGCGGCGCAGGAAGTCGGCCCAGATGAACTCGGAGAATGGCTTGTCCGTCTTGGCGAACCCGCCCGAGCGGCGGAGCTGGCCGGCCAGGCTGCGGTAGGGGTCGTCCTTCATGTCGGCCAAGGACTTCGGGATGTCGGAGAGCTCGCACCGGCGGCCCCTGTGATCGTAGGCGTGGCACCAGCCGCTGTTGTCCAGCACCGTCCAGAACGCCGCCTTCTCCACCGCGCGGAGATCGCTCAGGATGTAGACCTGCAGCGTCTTTTCGCCTTCGTCGAGCAGCGCACGGGCGAGGTGGTGATGGTCGACCACATAGTAGCGGCCCTTGGGCCCGAGCACAGTCGGCACTGCATGGCCGCCGAGGATTTTGAGACGCTTCCCGGCCCTGGCTTCACGCCATTCCCGCCGCTTGGCGGCCACCTCGTGCAGGCCCACGGTCATCTGGGTGGGCCGCAGCTCGAGGAGCTCGACTTCGTTGACCGTGGGATCACGCATCGCGTCTCTCCGTCCGCAGCCCCGCGGCAGGAGGTCCTCTATGGGCCATGAGCGCCGTGGGTTGAAGCGGCACGGCCACTAGGACGAGGCGGTTGAGAGCGCGCGGCGGCGATCCGTCGAACAGGGGCGAGGCTTAGGTCGTGTCCTCGGCCGGAGCCTCCGCCAGGGTCTTCACGAGTTCCAGCAGGCGCTTGCGGACCTGCCGGCTATCGATCCGGGACAGGAGGCCGGTGAACAGGCGTTCCTCCGGCGTGAGCGGCAGGTCGTGGACAAAGGCCGCAGGAGACTCCTCAGCCACGCCGGCGGCGCGTACGGGATCGGGCAGGCCTTCGAAGAAATAGGCGATGGAGGCCTGCAACGCGCTGGCGATCTGGTAGAGCTTTGAGCAACTGACGCGGTTGGCCCCGCGCTCGTACTTCTGGACCTGCTGGAAGGTGAGGCCGAGCTGGTCGGCAAGCTGCTCCTGGCTGACGCCGAGCGCACGTCGCCGACGGCGGACCCGGTCACCGACATGCACGTCGATGGGGTTCGGAGACCGATCATCGCTCGACTCATCCATACGTTGTTGAAACCTCGCCAGCACAGATCTGTCAACGTTGGAGCGAGGTTTGCAGCCTTGGTTGCTTGACGTCAGCCTCACCTGGCGCTCGTCTCACCAACGAAAACGCGAGTCCGACAAAGACAAACACGTAAAACGGTAGTTCATGCCATCGTGAATACTGGGTCGGCGGCAGGCGACCCGGCAGAGGCCCGTCGATGATCCCCTGACGTCCGAGTCCGAGCCGAGCGCGGACGCGCCCTCGAGCGTCCACGATCGCCGACACGCCGGTGGGCGTCGCCCTCACGATGGGCAGCCCCTCCTCGATGGCGCGGTAGCTGGCGAGGTTCAGGTGCTGCAGCGGGCCGGTCGTGCGCCCGAACCAGGCGTCGTCCGAGATGTTGACGATCCAGTCGGGGCGTCCGCCCACCGACGAGGTGAAGCCGGGGAACAGCGCCTCATAGCAGATCAGCGGCTGCATGCGCGGCAGGCCCAGGGGGGTCATGGGCGTGGGCCGCGGACCGGGCGTGAAGGCGACCCCGTTCTGCACCAGACTGGTCAAATGGATGAGCGAGAACAGCCAGGGGGCCGGCAGAAACTCTCCGAACGGCACCAGGCGGTACTTGTCATAGACGCCGAGCGGCTGGAAGCCGTCGCCGGTCCGCTTCACCACCAGCATACTGTTGTAATAGCGGGAGCGACCGGCGGTCTCGTCCACCCGATACCCTCCGTCGAACAGCACCTGCCCTGGGGTCATGGCGCGGGCCAAGGCCGCGGCGGGTCCACTGCCCTGCGAGAAGAACTCCTCCAGAGAGTAGGGCATCGCCCCCTCGGGCCATATGACCAAGTCAGGCCGCTTGGCGGCGGGCCAGGCGGTCAGGCGCATGAAGCGGTCCACCCGCTTACGCAGGATGGCGTCCGTCCAGACCGGCTCCTCCGCCAGGCCGGGCTGCACCACCCGCAGACGGAGCGCCTGGTCGGGCGGTTCGGGCCGGGCCAGGCGGATCGCGCCGAACCCCCATAGGAAGGCGAGGGCGGCTCCAGCCAGAGCCAGACTGGTCGCCGCGGCCCTGGGACGTCTAGGTTCTGACAGGGTCAGCGGCGCAGCGCCGATGGCCACGGTGACGAAGGTCATGCCGTAGGCGCCGATCAGGCTGGCGGTCTGGGAGGGCGCGGAGCCCGCCCGCCACGCCTCGCCCGGGAGGTCCCAGGGGAAGCCGGTGAGGACATGGCCGCGCAGCCACTCGAACAGCGACCAGACTGCGGCGAACACCAGCACGCGCTGGCCGCCCGTCGGCGCGATTACCCGGTAGACGAGGCCTGCCCCGCCCCAGAACACGCCGATCCCGCCGGCGGTGAACAGGATGGCCAGCGGCGCCTGCCAGGCATGGGTCGCGGCGTCCACGAAGAAGGCCTCCGCGATCCACCAGGTGCCGACCAGCAGGTAGGCGAAGCCCGCAGCCCACCCTCGCGCGAGCGCCGACAGCAGCGGTCGCTTAGGCGCGGCCCGGTCGATGGAGAAGGCGATCAGCGCAAACCCGAAGATGCCGGGCCAAACGCCGAACGGCGGATGCGCCAGGGCGGCCGCCCCACCTCCGGCCAGCGCGAGCAGCAGTCCTCGGCCGCCACCGGCCCCGCGTCTGGCGGCGGGATCGAATTCGGCCGAGACAGACGAGCTCAAGTGGCCGCGTCCGCGCCCGGGTCCCCGTAGGGCGAGATCAGCTTATCAACGGGCCTCAGCGCTTCGGGCTCTACATTGGGCGTGGCCGGACGGATGCGCAGGCGCCGGATGCGGCGGGGATCGGCCTCGACCACCTCGAACTCCACGCCATCGGGATGGGGAATCACCTCGCCCCGCTGGGGCACCCGGCCGGCCAGGGCGACGACCAGCCCGGCCACGGTGTCGATGTCCTCCTCCGGATCAGGCAGGGCGAGGGAGTGGCCGAGGAGGACCTCAAGCTCGTCCAGGGGCACCCGCGCGTCGGCTTCCAGCAGGCCGCCGGGGCGCGCGACGATCTGGGGCTCGGCCTGTTCGTCGTGCTCGTCGCTGATCTCGCCAACCACGGCCTCGACCAGATCCTCCAGGGTGACCAGCCCGTCGGTGCCGCCGAACTCGTCGATCACCAGGGCCATGTGGATGCGGGCCACGCGCATGCGCAGCAGCAGGTCGGCGGCGCGCATGCTGGCGGGGACGTAGAGAAGGTCGCGCCGCAGCCGGTGCAGCACCGGCTCGCTCCAGGCGCCGTCCACCAGCGGCTCGCGTCCCTCCACAGGCGCGATCTGGCGCATCAGGTCCTTGATGTGCACCACCCCGATCGGGTCGTCCAAACTCTCGCGGTAGACCGGCATGCGGGAGTGCTCGGAGTCGAGGAAGCGGCGCACGACCTCCAGCAGCGGCAGCGAGACCTCCAGCGCCAGGATGTCGGCGCGGGGCGTCATCACGTCGGAGACGCGCAGGGTCTGGAAGGCTTCGGCCTGATCGACGATGTCGACCTCGGCCTGGCTGGCGTCGGCCGTGGGGTCGGGCGGCGTGGCCTGGGCGACCGGATCGCGCTGCAGCCACTGCGCCATCCAGCCGGGCTTGGCCGCCCGGCGCGACTGGCGGGTGGAGCCGGCGTCGGGACTTCGGCCTTCAGGATCCGACATGGACGCGGTCCTGCCCATAGGGATCGGCGACGCCGAGCCGGGAGAGGATGTCGCGCTCCATGGCTTCCATAGCCGCCGCCGGCGCGTCGGCTTCGTGGTCGTAGCCTAGAAGATGCAGCACGCCGTGCACGACCAGATGCGACAGGTGGTCGGCGAGCCGCTTGCCCTGGGCCGCCGCCTCGGCCGCGCAGACGCCGTGGGCCAGGGCGATGTCGCCTAGATGCGGGTGCGCGGTTTGAGAGGCGGGAAAGGACAGGACGTTGGTGGGGGCGGCCTTGCCCCGAAAGCGGCTGTTCAGGTCTCGGACGGCCTGGTCGTCGGTCAGCAGGACAGCAAGGTCGCCAGAGGTTCGATCCTCGAGCGCCGCCTCGGCCGCGGAAGTCACCAGCGTCTCGACCTCCGCCACTTCGCGCCAGGCCTCATCCTCCACCTCCACCTCGATCACGGCTGGTTTTCCGAGCCGCCGACGGGCGGCGGTCGCCGCGAGGCCCGTTCGGCATCCGCGTCGTAGGCCTTGACGATGCGCTCCACGAGCGGATGGCGGACCACATCGCTCGCCTCGAAGCGGGCGACCGCCACGCTCTGAACGCCTTCCAGGATGCGCGTGGCATGGGCCAGGCCGCTGTCACGGGCGTTAACCAGGTCCACCTGGGTCGGATCGCCGGTCACCGCCATCCGCGCCCCTTCACCGAGGCGCGTCAGCACCATCTTCATCTGCAGGCGCGAGGTGTTCTGCGCCTCGTCCACGATGACGTAGGCGTGGGCCAGGGTGCGCCCCCGCATGAAGGCGATGGGAGCCACCTCGATCTCGCCTCGCTCCCGCCGCCGACGGAGCGGTTCGGCACCCATGATGTCGCCGAGCGCCTCCCAGATGGGGGCGAGGTAGGGGTCGACCTTCTCGGTCAGGTCGCCCGGCAGGAAGCCCAGCCGCTCGCCGGCCTCCACCGCCGGGCGGGTGACGATCAGCCGGTCCACCTCGCCCCGCATCAGCAGCGAGGCGCCGTAAGCGACCGCCAGGAACGTCTTGCCCGTGCCGGCCGGGCCGACGCCGAAGGTGAGGTCGTGGGCGCCCAGCGCTTCCAGGTAGCGGGCCTGGGCGGCGGTCTTTGCGGCGATGGCGCCTCGCCGGCCGATCGGCAGGGCGGGGCCGGAGCCCGCCATGGGCGCGTTCTCCCCCGTGCGGGCGGCGATGATGGCGGCACGGACGTCAGCCTCGGTCACTTCGGCGCCAGCTTCCACCCGGGAGGCGATGCCGCTGACGGCGCGGCGGGCGGCGGTGCGGCCGCGCTGATCGCCCTTCAGGCGCACGCCGCCGCCCGGCGTCTCCAGCAGCACCTTGAAGGCGTCCTCCACCAGGGCCGCATGGCGGCTGCGTGGACCGGCCACTGCGCGTACGGCCGCGTCGCCGAGGGGTAGGAACTCCTCCGTGTCGCGGCTCAAGCGGCCGTCTCGTTAGCCGGGTGGACGCGGGCCTGAGCGCCGCCCAGTCGGTCGCCCTCAGGATGAGGCGAAAGAAAGGTTTGCGGCTCGCATGAGCGGACATTGGTTGACGCCGAGACCAGGCGGCCCGACAGGCTGTTAGGTCCGACGCTCGTTATTTCGATGTCCACGACCTGCCCCAGCAAGGCCTCCGGCGCCTCCGTCCAGACCGCCTGCAGATAGGGGCTGCGGCCGATCAACTGGCCTGCCTGACGACCACGCTTCTCCAGCAGGACCGGCAGGCGCCGGCCGACGCATGCGGCGCTGAAGGCGCGAGTTTGGGCGCCGAGCAGGTCCTGGAGCGTCCCCAGCCGCTCCGCTTTGACCGATTCCGAAACCTGGCTCGGCAGGAGGGCCGCCGGCGTGCCTGGGCGGGGCGAATACTTGAAGGTGAAGGCCGACGCGTAGCCGACGGCCTTCACCAGCTGCAGCGTCGCCTCGAAGTCCGCCTCCGTCTCGCCGGGAAAACCAACGATGAAGTCGCCCGAGAGCGCCATGTCGACGCGCGCGCCGCGGATGCGCTCCACCAGCTGCAGGTAGCTGTCGGCGGTGTGGCCGCGGTTCATGGCCTTCAGCAGCCGGTCCGAGCCGGACTGCACGGGCAGGTGCAGGTAGGGCATGAGCGCCTCGACCTCGCCATGCGCTGTGATCAGGTCGTCGGCCATGTCTCGAGGGTGGCTGGTGGTGTAGCGGATGCGCGACAGGCCTGGGATGTCGGCGAGCGTCCGCGCCAGGCGCGCGAGCGACCACAGCTCGCCGTTCGGGCCAGCGCCCGCATAGGCGTTGACGTTCTGGCCGAGCAGGGTGACCTCGTGCACGCCCTGGTCGGCGAGGCTGCGGGCTTCCGCCAGCACGGCGGCGACGGGGCGTGCGTATTCGGCGCCGCGTGTGTAAGGCACCACGCAGAAGGTGCAGAACTTGTCGCAACCTTCCTGCACGGTCAGGAAGGCGGTGGGTCCGTCCACCCGGCGTTCGGTAGGAAGGGCGTCGAACTTGTCGTCCGGAGCGAAGTGCGCCGCCAGCCGTTCGCCGCGCGAGCGGGCCGTGCGGGCGATCAGCTCGGGCAGCTGGTGATAGGCCTGCGGTCCCACCACCAGGTCTACGGCGGGAGCGCGGGTCATGATCTCCGCACCTTCGGCCTGGGCGACGCAGCCGGCCACCACAATGCCCATGCGGCCCTGGCCGGCCTCGAGCTTAAGCGCGCGCAGCTCCTTCATCCGCCCGACTTCGGAATAGACCTTCTCGGCGGCCTTCTCGCGAATGTGACAGGTGTTCAGCACCACCAGGTCCGCGTCCTCGACGGTGTCGGCCAGGGCGTAGCCCAGCGGGCGCAGCACATCGGCCATGCGCTCGCTGTCATAGACGTTCATCTGGCAACCATAGGTCTTGATGAACAGGCGCTTGGACGGCAGGACTCCGTCGGCCTCAGGCGCCCGAGTCGCGGGATCGGTCATGGGCTCGGTAATGGGAAGGACGTGCGGCGTTTCCAAGGTGCGCCGCGTCAGCCCTCGTGCTCCGACAGGGGCACGCCGTACAGCTCCAGCCGGTGGTCGATCAGCCTGTAGCCCAGCCGCCGGGCGATGCTGGCCTGGAGCCGCTCGATCTCGTCGTCCATGAACTCCACCACCTGGCCGGTCTTCATGTCGATCAGGTGGTCGTGATGCTCCTCGTGCTGCTCCTCGTAGCGCGAGCGGCCGTCGCGGAAGTCGTGGCGGGCGATAATACCGGCCTCCTCGAACAAGCGCACGGTCCGATAGACCGTGGCGATGGAGATGTGCGGGTCCACGCCCGAGGCACGGCGGTATAGCTCCTCCACGTCCGGATGATCCTGCGACCCGGCCAGCACGCGGGCGATCACCCGGCGCTGGTCGGTCATCCGCAGGCCCTTGTCGACGCAAAGCTTCTCGATCCGGTCCAAGCACAAGCTCCCTGCCAGGGCCAGCATACGGTCAAGCGGGGGCGCTGTTAAGACGACGCCGCAGGCTGAGTGCGTCCACAGGACCGCCTTTGCGCGGATAATAACCCTTGCGCCGCCCGGCCTCCTCGAACCCCGCCACCGCGTACAGCGCCAGGGCGGCCGAATTATCCTGCGCCACCTCCAGCCACATCGTCCGTGCGCCGGCCGCGTGCGCCAGGCCGGCCGCGGCCTCCACCAGCGCGCGTGCGATCCCACGCCCCCGTGCGGCGGGATCGACGGCCAGGGTGAGGATCTCCGCCTCCCCCGCCACAACGCGGGCGAGAGTGAATCCCACCGGCGCGGCCGGCGCGCCCGCCTGCAGCGCGATGGTGAACGGGGAGGCGATCAGGCCCTGCAAGTCGATCGCCGTCCAGGGCGCCTCGAACGCCGCAGCATGCAGGACCGCGAGGGCGGATGCGGCGTCGGGACCGGCGGGGACGATCAGGGGCGGCGGAACCACGGCGTATGCGTCAGGTCTGGGCGATCCGGGCGCGCTCGGCGAGGGTGCGGGCGTCGGGCGCGCGAAGATACATCGGCGCAGGCCGCCCGTCCGGCTTCGGGCGGACTGCCGCGAGGCGCGCCAGCGCTATGGGATCGATCATGTCCGGCGTCGGCTGCGCCCGATCACCGAGCCCGAGCAGGCCCGCCCCGGAGCCTACAACGGGCGTCGACTCATCCGCCCCCATGCCGGCCAGCCGTTCAACCGCAGCCTCCAGCGGTAGATTCTCCGGATCGCCCAGCGGCCGCGCCCGCGAGAAGGCCTGCAGGTAGAGCTGGTCACGCCGGGCGTCGAGGGCCGCGACCAGCAGCGGCGCGTCCTTACGACCCGGGGCGCTGGCCGCCAGCGCCTCCAGCGTGCCGACACCCAGGCAGGGAATGCCCAGCGCCAGCGACATGGCCTTGGCGAAAGCCAGCCCCACCCGCAGGCCGGTGAATGAGCCCGGCCCCACTGTCACTGCGATCCGGTCCAGCGCCGCGAAGGCCACCCCGGCCGCCTGCATCGCTTCAGCCACCATGGGGGCGAGCCGCTCCTGGTGGCCGCGTTCCATCGCCTCCGTCCGGACCGCCAGCGGCTGGCCGTCTGCGACCACCGCGACCGAGCAGGCGTCGAGCGCGGTGTCCAGCGCCAGGACGATCACACGACTTCGCACGCCTCCTCGAAGCTAAGTCGCGGCAGGCGCGGGAAGGACTCGTCGGTCCCGTGGCCCAGTGCGCAGATGAAGTTGGACTTCACCGAAGTGCCGGTGAAGAACTCAGCATCCACGCCGGCGTTGTCGAAGCCCGACATGGGGCCGACGTCCAGCCCCATGCCGCGGGCGGCCAGGATCAGGTAGCCGCCCTGGAGCGAAGAGTTGCGGAAGGCGGTGACGTCGGCCAGCGCCCGGTTGCCGCTGAACATCAGCGAGGCGTCCGGCTTGGGCGGGAACAGCTGGGGCAGCTTCTCGTAGAAGGCCATGTCCTGGCCGATGATCACGGTGCAGGGCGCAGCCATAACCTTGGCCCGGTTGCTCTCCATCACCGCGGGCGCCAGGCGCGCCTTCCCCGCTTCGGAGGTCACGAAGACGAACCGCGCCGGCGAAGCGTTCATGGAGGTGGGGCCGTACTTCACCAACTCGTACAGCTGGCGCCAGGTGTGCTCGGGCAGGGTCTCCGCGGCCCAGCCGTTGCGGCTGCGCGACTCGTGGAACAGGCGGCCGAGGCTGGCGGCGTCGAGGGGCGTGGTCATGGCGTCCTGCACGATCGTGAATATGTAACCGTCAGTGTGGCGGTTCTCGCCCCTCGTTTCAAGCCGGCTCAGATCGCCTGTTCGACGGCGGTCACTTCGGGCACGTAGTGCTTGAGCAGGTTCTCCACCCCACTCTTCAGGGTGGCGGCGGAGGAGGGGCAGCCGGAGCAGGCCCCCTTCATGTGAAGGTAGACGATCCCGGTCGCCGCATCGAAGCGGTTGAACAGGATGTCGCCGCCATCCTGGGCTACCGCCGGGCGCACCCGGGTGTCGAGCAGGTCCTTGATCTCGGTGACGATCTGGGCGGCGTCGCCCTCGTAGGTCTCTCCGTCATGGCCGCCCTCCGCGGTCGAGCCTTCGGTGAACAGCGCCTCGCCGGAGGTGTAGTGGTCCATGATCGCCGACAGGATGGGTGCCTTGAGCTGGCGCCATTCCAGATCGCCTGCGTCGCGGCTGACGGTGATGAAGTCCGGGCCGAAGAAGACGCGGCTTACGCCATCCACCTCAAACAGGGCTCGAGCGAGGGGAGAGGCTGTCGCCTCTTCGGCCGAGCGAAACTCGCGCGTGCCCTCCTCGGTGACCTCGCGGCCCGGCAGGAACTTCAGGGTGAGCGGGTTGGGCGTGGTTTCGGTCTGGATGAACACGGCGGGGAGCCTTGCGGGACAGTTGGGCGACAGATGGCCCAGCGCGGCGGGACGCGCAAGCCGGCCGCGGCTCAGCTCAGGGGAATCGCTTGAAGGGATCAAGCGGTTTGGGAGATGACGGCTTGGAGGTAGTCGTCATCCCATCCGGCGCGT
>NZ_CAHJWH010000060.1 GCF_903642205.1 Caulobacter sp. S45
CCCCAGATTACCGACCCCGCGGCTCCGCCAATCCGACCCGAGCGGCACGTGCCGACATCGATCACTACCCTCCGAAGGCGGCTCACCGTCGCCCTGGTCTCCAAGCTTCACCGATGTCCATGCTGTAATCAGACAAAATATGCCTCAACGCCAAACGCGTTTGTGACGCAGTAGGACTAGTGCGTTCGCCGACTGGGTTGAATCGGTTGTGATTGCGGGGGGTATGCCCGCGAGGATGTGGGCGTGAGTCGATGGGACCTCTGATTCGGGAGGCGGTCATGGGCCAAGCGGCGTCGGTTGATTTGAGAGCGCGGGTGATGGCGGAGGTGGCTTCAGGTGCGTCGCGCCGTCAGGAGGCGGCGCGGTTCAAGGTGAGCGCCTCCTCGGCGATCCGCTGGGCGGAGTTGAAGGACGAGACCGGCCAGGTCGATCCCCGGCCGCGGGGAGGCAAGAGCCGTTCACCGCTGGAGCCGCACGCAGCCTGGCTGCTTGCGCTGGTGGACCGGGGACGGACTCAACGCTGGCCGAGCTGGCACGCCGCATAGAAGAGGGCTTGGGGCTGAAGACGACGGAAGCTTAGACCCGGCGCTTCTTTGGCCGCCATAAGACCAGCTTGGGAAAAACTCTACACGACGCCGAGCAGGACCGGCCTGACGTCGCCGCCGCGCGCGAGCGCTGGAAGGCTGACCAGGCGAGCCTGGACCCGAGCAAGCTGGTCTTCATCGACGAGACCGAAACCAACACCAAGATGCTCAAGACCCACGGTCGAGGCCCGGTCGGCCGACGTGTGATCGGCAAGCCGCCCTTCAATCACTGGAAGACCACCACCTTCACCGCCGGCCTGCGGCTCGACGGGATCACCGCCCCCTTCGTGCTGGACGGGGCGATGAACCGCGAGGCCTTTCTCACCTACATCGAAAAGATGCTTGGGCCGACCCTGAAGTCAGGCGACCTGGTGATCATGGACAACCTGCCCGCCCACAAGGGCGACAAGGTGCGCGCGCTGATCGAAGCCAAGCGCAAAGCTCCGCTTCCTGCCGCCCTACTCCCCAGACCTCAACCCCATCCAGCTCGTCTTCGCCAAGCTCAAGACCCTGCTCCAAAAAGCCGCTGAACAATCCCGCGAGGAACTTTGGAAGCGCATCGGAACCGTGCTGGACGCCTTCACCCCGCAGCAGTGCCTCAACTACTTCCGCCACGATGGCTACGCTTCATCTTAGGTGACGAACGCGCTAGCTTACACTGGCGACCCTATGCGCGCTTGACGGCGAGACAAGGAATGAATGACCATCCCACCGATCTCAGAGGCAGCCAGCACACCCGTTCGGTGTCGATGTCCGGCCAGCCACCCGGTGAGACAGCCTTGAGCGGCGACACGGCTGCTTTGGTGTCCGGCTCGGCGCTGGAGCGCATGCCGACCCCGTCACTGCTGCTCGATCGTTCGAGGCTGGAGCGGAACTGCGAGCGGGCCCGGGCGCGCTGCCGCGAACTCGGTGTACGCCTCCGGCCACATATGAAGACTGCCAAGAGCATTTCCGCCGCCCGGCTGGCGATGGACCCTGCGCTGAAAGGCATCGCCGTCTCCACCCTACTCGAGGCGGAGTACTTCGCTGACGAGGGGATCGACGACATCCAGCTCGCCGTCTGCGTCACCCCCGACAAGCTGGAGCGGGCTGCCGCGGTCAATCGGCGCGTGCGCCGCTTTGGAGCCTTCGTCGATAGCCTGGACACCGCGCGGGCCATGGCGGCCAGGCGAGGCCTGGGCTCCCCGCCCATGGGCGCCTGGATCGAGATCGACAGCGGCGAGCACCGCACCGGCGTTGCCCTGGACGCCCCCGAGTTCCTTGAGATCGCCTGCGTGCTCCACGCTGCGCCATCGATCCGGCTGGAAGGCGTCGCCACCCACGCCGGCCAAAGCTACGACGCGGCCTCTCCTGCGGAGCTGGTCGCTATCGCCGACCTCGAGCGGCGCACGATCGTGGAGGCCGGGGCGAGGCTGGAAGCTGTGGGCCTCGCCGGCCTGCAGACGAGCGTCGGCTCCACGCCCACCCTGTTCCACGCGCAGAGCGGCGAGGGACTGACCGAGTTCAGGGCGGGCGTCTACATGCTCGGCGACCTGTTCCAGGTGGGCGCCGGGAGCCTGTCGCTGGAGGACGTCGCGGTCAGCGTCCTCGCCTCCGTCATCAGTCGAAGGCCCGGGGGGCGGCGGGTGATCCTCGACACCGGGGGCCTGGCGCTCTCCAAGGATCGCAGCACTGCGGGCGGCTATCAGAAGGACTACGGCTACGGCCGCGTAGCGGACCTTCGGGGGCGGCCATACGGCGAAGTCGTCATCCACGAGGTGGCGCAGGAGCACGGTTTCGTGGACTGGCCCGCCGAGCTGCCGCTCCCCGCTATCGGCGAGCGCGTCCGCATCTTCCCCAACCACGTCTGCATGACCACCGCCATGTACCCCAAGTTCGAGGTGCTGGAGGGCGAACGCGTGGTGGACGAGTGGGTGCGCGTCAGCGGCTGGTGAGGGCGGCGTCCGGTCCGCCGGACTTCCCGCTCGCTTTGCGGCTCGCCCAAAGCAGGAGCGGTATGCCGCTCAGGACCAGCAACACCGCATAGCGCGCCGATGCAAAGTCCTGGGCGACGAAGAAGACGGTGAGGCTCCCATTGACCAGCAGGGCCACGATGGCCGGAACCGGAAATAGCGGCATCCGGAAGGGGCGTGGTCGCTGAGGATCGGCCAGCCGCATCCGGATCGCCGCCAAGTTGACAAGCGCGTTGGTCAGGGTGGACAGCGGGGCATAGATGGCCAGCAGCCGCTCGTAAGCTCCGCTGGAGGCGAGGGCTACCGCCACCAGCGCCGTGAGCACCAGCGAGGCGGCCGGCACGCCCGAGGCCAGGGTCCCGGTCAGCCGGGCGGGCAGCAACTTGTCCTTGGCCATGCTGTAGAGGACGCGGGGGGTGAACATCAGTTGGGTGTTCTCCACCGTCAGCACGATGAAGAGCGCCGCCAAGGTGACCAGCCAGGCGCCGTTCGCCCCGATTGCAAGCTGCGCAGCGTCGGCCACCGGAAGGCTGGACTTCGCCATGCCCGCGGGTCCCAGAACGTGCAGCAGCGCCGCGTTCACAAGGGTGTAGATGACCATCACCAGGGCCAGACCCATGAGAAGAGCTCTGGGCAGGTTGCGACCAGGGTCCTGCACCTCCTCCCCGAAGTAGGCGGGCGCGTTCCAGCTGCCGTAGGTGGCGTAGATGGCGCGCAGAGCGGTGATAACCGCCGCCGCTCCGATCGGACCCGCCGCGACCGCGTGGCCGCCGTTCTGGGCCCGCGCGGCGAAGAAGACGGCTACCAGCGCCAGGAGCGCGAGCGCTTTGAGCGCGCTACCGACGTTCTGGCTCCAGCCGCCGATCAGGGTTCCGAGGAGGTGGAACGCGGTCAGCGCCGCCAGGAGCCCAGCCGCCACAACGCCGTCTCCGACGTCCCGGAGCAGACCCAGGCGATGCAGGCACTCGCCGAACACTACAGCGATGAAGGCGGCGGTAGCCGTCTGTGCCAGCCAGTCGATCCAGCCGGCCAGGAAACCCGCCGCCCGACCGAACGCCAGGCGAACGTAAGCGAAAGGGCCGCCCGTGCGCGGGTCGGCTGCGCCGAGTTCGGCGATGGAGCAGGCGTCGACCATGGTCAGAAGCCCCGCCACGACCCATGCCAGGAGGATAAGCCCGGGGTGTTCCAGCCCGGCCGCCACGATGCCGGGCGTGCGGAGGATGCCTTGTCCGACGACGCCGCCTACGACCACCGCCACGCCGAAGCCGAGCCCCAGCACCCGCAGCAGGGAGGAGGACCCCGGTTGTAGCCCTTCGCCGCGCGTCCGCGGCTTATCTGGAGCGAAGAGCGCCACGCCGGCTCCTTGAGCAGATGAGGGAAGAGCGCCGGTGCAGGCAGGCGGACATCACAGCGCCCCGCCTATCCTTACCAGGAGCCGGATCACCTCGGGCGAGCCGTCGAGCCCGCGGAAGGGGTGGCGGGACTTGCGGCGAGCAATCGCCACGCCTTGTCCAAGCGGTCCGAATAGGCGTCCAGGACCGCGGCGGTGAGCGTCGCGTAGCGGTCGGCCTCCGCCCAGCGCCCCGCCTCGATCGCCTCGCGGACAGCCGGCAACGTCTTCACGCTATAGCCGGTCTCCAGCCCCGGCGCGTAAATCATGTGGCGATACCAGGGCCTGCCTGGCAGGCCTTTCGGATCGAGCAGCGTGAGGTCTATCCCCTGCAGGGCTTGGCCGAGCCGCGTCTCCTGCTCCTGACTGAGGGGCGTGACGTAGAGCTGCTGGACCCGGGCGGCGCTCAGCTTCAGCCTGGCGCTGGCGCGATCCAGGGGCGTCAACGCGACCGGGCGCACCTCCGCCTGCGGTTCGGGGAGCGTCTGGGGGTCCAAAGGATCGGCTGCGAGGGCGTAGGCGCCCGACGCCATCGCCGCCCGGTTCTTCTGCGCCTGTTCGCGGGCAGCGGCTTCAAGCCCGTGAAGCTCGCCTACGTAGCCGGAGATGGCGCCGGCGAAGTCGATGAAGTTGACGGACGGCAGGTCTGCGTCGGCGTAGCGCATGATGATGCGACCCGCCGTCCTGGCCAGCACGGCGCTGTATCTCATGCCGGGGTCGCCGAAGCGCACGTAATGGTCGTGCGTGTCGTAGGCCGAATGATAGACGCCGCTGCTGCGCCCCTCGCCGCCGAAGATGATGTTCATCGAAGGGACGCCCAGGTGCTGCAAGAAGGGCGTGAAGTCCGATCCGGAGCCCAAAGCCTTTAGCGGCAGGTCGCCTCCCGCCGCCGCGATCCGACCGAGCGCCTGCGCCTCGCCGGCGCCTGAGCCTGAGGCCTTCAGGCCCTTGACGATAAGATCGCCCCTAAGCCTTGTGCGCAGGTCCGTATGGGTCTCCGGGTCCATGACGTCGGCCGAGACCTGGTTCGCCAGCGTTTGAAGTTCGTGGCTCCCCTGCAGATCGACGAAGCCGCGATCGATGCTGTCGGAGTTGACGTAGAGCACCGCCTTGGCACGCAGTTCGTCGGCATGGGTCTCTGCCCACTCCGTGGAGCCGCTGATCCCCGCCTCCTCGCCATCCCACGACGTGTAGATGAGGGTCCGCTTGGGCCGCCAGCCGGAGTTAACGGCGGCGCCGATCGCCTTGGCCTCGGCCATGAGTGCGACCTGGCCCGAGAGCGGATCCTCCGCTCCGAAGACCCAGCCGTCATGATGATTGCCGCGCAGGACCCACTGGTCGGGGTAGAGGCTTCCCTCGATCTTGGCGACCACGTCATAGATGGGCTGGAGACTCCAGTCCGACTTCACCACGAGATGCGCCACCGCGGGCCCAGGGCCCACGTGGTAGGTGATCGGCAACGCGCCCCGGAACGCAGGCTCGGCTACCGGACCGCCGAGGGCGGCCAGGAACGGCTGGGCGTCGGCGTAGGAGATGGCGAGCGCCGGTATCCTCATCAGGGCCGGCGCCGTCTGTCGGGTGAGCCGGGCGGCCTTGTCTGTCGCGCCGACGCCGGGCGTCAGGGGATCCCCGGCATAGGTCATCATGTCTGCGACCGAGCCGCGCTGCACCCCGTCCGCCGGGCGCTGCGATCCTTTGGGATAGGTGTCCTCGGCGTAATAGCCGTCCTCGTGTGGATCTGAATAGATGATGCAGCCGACGGCCCCATGCTCCTGCGCCAGCTTCACCTTCAGGCCCCGAAAGCCGCCGCCGTAGCGAACGATGACGATCCTGCCCTTCAAGTTGACGTTCTGGCGGGCAAGCGTGCGATAGTCTTCAGGCATCCCAAAGTTCGCATAGACCAGAGGCGCCGTGACGTCTCCGTCGCCCTGGTATAGCAGATAGGGTGGCAGGACCCCGGGCTGGTCTGCAGCTGTCTGATCTCCGGCCACGCCCGGCTCGTGCAGCTTAGCCTGATAGGCGCCCGGACCGACGAGACCGAGGCTCAAGACGCGCGGGGTTCCATAAAGGATGCGGAACGTCTCTATGTGGGCGTTCCAGCCCCAGGCTTTGAACTGTGCGAGTTGCCATTCCGCATTCTCGCGATCGTGGGGGGAACCGACCTGATTGGGCTTAGACGCCATGCGCAGCATCCAGCCGTCCATCTCCGCCGTGGAGATCAGGCTGTCGAACCGTTGCTCCAGTCTACGCTGACGCCGCTCCCCTTCGGGAGAGAAGCCAAGCATCGGAGCGCGGGCGGCCGACCAAATCGAGGCGGTGGAAGGACCGGCGCTGGCGAGGAGGGTCGCCAGGGTGAAGCTCAAGAGCGACATCTGCCAGGCCTTCTCGCTCGCACCCTATCTTCCTTTTTCTTCATCTTGCTTGCCTTAAGGTTGATTTGGCGTCCCGATCTGCGGCCGCAGCATCACCGCGAGCTCCCGACGACTGCTTGGCGCATTCGCAGGTCAGCTCCACGCGAGCGACGTCGAGCCCGGGCGCGGGAAGACATTTCAAACGCTACCAGTCGATGGTCCGCCCAACACCTTGTCTCCGCGCCGCATCCAAAAGAAAGGTCGAGGCGACGAGGTCTTCGGCGGCCATGCCGACGGACTTGAACATCGTGACGTCACCAGCGGAGGTCCGCCCCTTGATCCGGCCCAGCATCACCTCTCCCACCGTGCCCAACAGATGCGACTCGTCGATCAGGCCGTCTCGACAAGCCCGCCGGTATTCGCCGCCGAGCTCACGCACCCCGTCCGCGGAGTCGCCGAAGAAGCGCGCCCTGGCGACGCCGATCCCGTCGACCTCGGCCGTCGACGGGATGCTTGATCCCACAAGATTGAGGTGCTGGCCGGCCTGCAGATGTTCACCCTCGATGACGGGGTCAACCGCGGCGGTGGTGGCGGTCACCACGTCAGCTTCGCACGCTTCACGGGCGCTCGCCGCCGGTTCCACGCACCGCTCCAGCTCGCGCGACAGGTCATCGGTGAAGCGGCTCAGCCTTGCCGGATCACGGCCCCAGACCTGGATGCTCGCAAAGTCGCGCACGTGGACCAGGGCTTCGACGTGGCTCTTCGCCTGATCCCCATATCCCAGGACCGAAAGGCTGGCGGCATCGGGCCGCGCGAGTACGTCGGTGGCGACGGCGGTGGCCGCAGCGGTGCGCAAGGCCGTGACCGCGCGTGCGTCGACTAGCCCGACCGGCGCGCCGGTCACCGCGTCGAACATCAGGATGGCGCCCTGATGCGACCCGTGAGCGGTGCCGTAGTTTCCAGGAAATACGCTCACCACCTTGATGCCGAGAGACAATGGCCGGTCGATGAGCCCCGGCATCATGGTCAGGAGGTTCGCCGATGCCGATCCGGGCATCTCCATCCGCGTTCGCACCGGTTGGATGGCCATGTTCTCCGCTTCCAGGGTCATGGCCGTACGCATGAGCGCGATGCACCTCCCGATCGAAAGCAGAGCCTCCACATCCCGGGCATTGAGGGCAATCATCCCAAAGAAAATCCAAGTATACTGAATGCCGAGTGCGGCGCACATCCGCGCAGTCCCGACAGGGTCCGGTGATCGTCGGCATCGCGCCTACCCGGTCACGGTGGAGTTCCGCACATGTAAGCGCCACCGCAAAATGCGAAGCGCAGTGTTGCGTCTGTCGCAACGTCCTCAGGCGGATGGCGCGTTCCGGCTTTCGATGGCGGCGACGAAATCTGTCACAAAGGACTGTATAAGCCGGGGCATTCGCCACTGCCTTTGCACGATAATATCGACGGTCGTCGACTTCGCGCCGTTCTCGTCCAGAGGTCGCCAGACAACGTCTTCGTTTGAAAACTCCGCCCGGGCCGCGCGTGCGGGCAATATAGCCGCCGTGGTGCTGTGGTAAGCAAATGCGCGTATGGCTGCAAACGAGTCACTCGTAAACAAAGGCGTGATCTGGACACCCTTGTCGTAACATGCGCTGTCGAAGACCTGTCTGACGATAAAACCTGCCTCCGGGAGCGCTAAAGGCATACCGGCCAAGTCTTCTACACGAACTTCGGTTCTGTGCATGAGCGGATGGTCTTTTCGAAAGAACACCACCAGGGGCTCCGGAACGCTCGCCACGATCGAGAGCGCGGGATCGGGCCGTGCGCTGAAGGTTACGCCGAGATCACACTCGCCTTTTTTCACCGCATCTATGACCTCCAGGGCTGTCATGACCTTCAGCTGAAACGAGACTCCCTCGTATCTGCGATGAAAGTCAGCGGCGGCCTGCAGGGGTCCGCCCGATATCATGCTTTCGACAACGGCAAGACGAACTAATCGCCGGCGGTTTCCGCGCAGGTCATTCAGGTCGGTCCGGAGCGAGTCGAATTCCAAGATGGTGGACTTGACGAACTCGGCCACAAGCGAGCCTGCATGGGTCAGAGAAACGCCGCCGCTGGAACGCTCCAACAGTTCGGTGCCCATCTGATGCTCAAGCACGGCGATCTGCCTGCTTACCGTCGACGCATTAATGTTCAGGCTTTCGCTAGCGCGCCTGATCGACCCCGTGCTCGCCACCTCATGGAACGCGCGCAAGATGCCTAGGAACATGGGGCCTGCTCCCGTCGATAGGCGCTGCGGCTCGAGTGGCTTGCCGACGGCGATAAGCTCGCAAGACCCCGACCTCGCTCCCCTGCGAGAGGCGAGACGCCCAGTCGGCTATAAAGCTAAGCGGTCCCGATAGATAGGCTAACATTCACGGGAGCGGGAGATCGCGCGTCCAGCGGTCGAGTCCGTCCTCACCTGGAGCACGGGAAGCGTTGCGGCCGGTGGGGAAGGGTGTCGCTAGCCGTTGCGTCCGACGCAACGCCGCAGCCTCATTTTCGCGCTAGCGCTTGGCGGAAGGCCACCTCATCGTCATGAGAATGATAGGAACCAAGTGTTTTCCCGAAGAGCGAACAGAACAATAAAGCAGAACAGGGGGGATTACTCGGAAGCCGACTCTACTGCCGAACTGCTGACGGGAAATCAACGGTTCGCCAAATGTGTGACGCGGGGGGGGGATTTCTCGCTCACAGATGTGCTTGAAGAGGGGATCTCTGATGAATTCGTCTTCGCGACGTGGGTTGTTTTCATCGACGTTTTTCACAGGCGTCCTGACGCTGGGAGTCACAGCCACGGCCCAGGCCCAGACGCCGGCCGCCGCAGCTTCACCCCCCAGCGCCTTCGGACCGGCGGCGGAGGCGAACACAGCTGCCTCCTCCGCCGTGAGCGAGGTCGTGGTCACCGGGTCGCGCATAAGGACGCCCGGACTGACCTCCACCAGCCCGCTGACGGTGGTAAACTCTCAGCAGTTCACAGATATCGGAGCCACCACGGTCGAGAGCGTGCTCAACGAGCTGCCTTCCGTCGTGGCGTCCCAGAACTCCAGCCAGTCGCAGCTTTCCAACGGGACGGCGACGGTCAACCTGCGCGGTCTCGGCGCCAACCGCACCTTGGTGCTCGTCGACGGGAAACGGCTCATGCCGGGGGACCCGACCGCCCCTGTGGCCGATCTGAACGTCATCCCGGTGGCCCTGGTGGATAGGGTTGAGGTGATCACCGGGGGCGCCTCGGCCGTGTACGGCTCGGACGCCGTGGCCGGCGTGGTCAACTTCGTCATGAAGAAGAACTTCCAGGGCGCCATGCTGACGGCGACGGAGAACTTCGCCTCGCACGACAACGACGACGCTTCGATGCGCAGCTTGGTGCAGGCGTCCGGCTTCAGCGTGCCGCCGGGCGGCGAGCAGGTGCACGACCTCGGGCAGGACGTGACCGCCGTATTAGGCGTGAACGCGCCGGACGGCCGCGGGAACGTGACCGCCTACGCCAACTATCGCCACCTCCAGCCCATCCTCGAGAGCCAGTATGACGCCACCGCCTGCGTCATAAATGCGTCGCAGGGATCAAGCGCCCTCAGCAGCATCTACGCGGGCCATACCTGCGGCGGCTCCAGCAACAGCGCCTACGGCAAGTTCGTGCCGACCCTGGCCTCAGAGGCCCTAGGCGGCAGCGCGCTGCAGTTGCACGACAACCCGAACGGCAGCCAAAGCTTCGTGACGAGCAGCGTGCCGCCATTTAACTATGGCGCAAGCGACTATCTCCAGAGGTCGGAAACCCGCTACACCGCCGGCTACTTCGCCCACTACGAGGCGAGCCGTGCATTGGACTTGTACTCCGACCTCATGTTCTCCGATGACCGGACCGCCGCTCAGATCGGCCAAAGCGGGTTTTTCGCCGGCAACGGGATCAACGGTGGCAGCACCTTCAGCATAAACTGCAACAATCCATTGATGACGGCGACCCAGCAGGCGCAACTCTGTGGTCAAGCGGCGGGGACTGCGACCCAGGTGCCCTATCAGATCGGCTATCGCTTCGTGGACTACCCCCGCCAATTCCAGTTCCGTCACACCGACTACAAGATCGACGTGGGCGCGAAGGGCGAGCTGGGAAATGCCTGGAACTACGACGCCTATGTCCAGTACGGCACGTCGCAGCTGACCTATGACTACGTCAACGACCTCTCCAACCGCAGTCTGCAGAACGCCCTTCTGGTCGATCCGGCCACAGGTCAATGCTACGTAGGCGGCAGTTGTGTGCCGCTGAACCTGTACAAGCTGAACGGCGTCACCCAGGACGCCTTCGATTACGCCAAGGTGGAAGCGCAGGCGCAGGGCGACACGATCGAGCAGGTCGCCAGCGCCTCCATCACCGGCGACCTCGGCCATTACGGCGTGAAGAGCCCATTCTCGGCGAGCGGCGTGGCCGTCGCCTTTGGGGCCGAGTACCGGCGCGAAAGCCTGAATTACAATCCAGACCAGGAATACATCGACCGCGATATCCAGGGCGCCAACTATCTCCAGTCGGCGGACGGCAGCTTCGACGTCTACGAACTATTTGGCGAGGTGCGCGCCCCGCTGGTCGAGGACAAGCCCTTCGTCAAGCGGCTGTCGTTCGACGGCGGCTATCGCTTCTCATCATACAGCACCGCCGGGAACACCAACACCTACAAGGCGCAAATCGTCTATGCGCCGTCCGCCGACATCCAGTTCCGGGGCGGCTACAACCGCGCTGTCCGCGCGCCGAGCGTGATCGACCTGTTCACGCCGACCTCGACAGGGAATGGGTTCGCCGGTTCGGACCCTTGCGTGGGGGCTACGCCTTCGGCCTCCCTGGCGGCCTGCGTCGCCACGGGCTTACCGGCCGCGCTCTACGGCAAGTTCTCGAGCGACAACAACTGCCCCTCCGGCTGCTCCAACCTGACCGGGGGCAATATCAATCTGAAGCCTGAGAAGTCCGACACCTTCACGGGCGGCGTGGTCCTGACCCCGACCGTCTCCTGGGCGAGAGGCTTCACCCTTTCGATCGACTACTTCAACATCAAGATCAACGGCCTGATCACCAGCATCCCTCCCTCGGTGTTCGTCAACGAATGCGTGGCCGGGGACCTGGCCGTTTGCTCATCAAGCTTCCACCGGGATCCCACGACCTTCGTGATCTACGGCAACAACGGCTACATCCTCTCCCCACTGACCAATTCGGGATTCCTTCGGACCGACGGCGTGGACGTGGATGGCAAGTACCGCAAGTCCCTGTCCGACCTGGGCCTGCCGGACTGGGGCTCGGTGACGCTGAGCACCGTGCTCACCTACACCAACAGCTACGTGGACCAGCCCGTCAGCGGCGGACCGACCTACGACTGCGCAGGCCTCTACGGCCTGACTTGCGCCACGCCGCTTCCGAAGGTGAAGGCGCAGACGCGCCTGACCTACGCTTCCTCCAAGTTGCCCGTCACCGTCTCCGCCCAGTGGCGCTTCGTCGGCCCCGTGCACCTGGACGCCAACACCGACCAGCCCCTGCTCACCAGCCATCCCTACGGCGTCACTGACCTGATCGACAACCGCATCCCGTCGTTCAGCTACCTCGACCTGACGGTCAGCTGGAAAATCCGGCACGGGCTGACGCTGGTCGTGGGATGCAACAACGTGCTCGACACAGATCCGCCCATCGTCGACGCCGGCTCCTTCGCCGGCTCCGGCATGACGTCCGGCAACACCAACACCTATCCCGGCACCTACGACGTGCTCGGCCGCACGGCGTTCGCGACGCTGACGGCCGACTTCTGAGCCTCGCGAGCCGTGATGGAGAGCCGACCGAGATGATGCAGGGTGCGCCGTTGGACGGCGGGGCCGGATACGGCTTCTCGCGCCGCAGCTTCATTGAGAAGCTGGGGGCAGTCGGCGGCGTTTCGCTCGCCGTCGCGGGCATGGAGGCCCTGGGCTTCGGCTTCGCCTCGGCCCAGGCCGCGCCGCCGGTGATCGCGGGCGGCAAGACCGCCAAAGTGGTGGTGCTGGGGGCGGGGCTGGCGGGGATGACCTCGGCCTATGAACTCTCGAGGGCTGGGTATCAGGTTGAGGTGCTGGAGGCGCGCGCCTTCGCCGGGGGGCGTTGTCAGACCGCCCGCAAAGGTTTCGTTCAGACCGAGGTGACCGGCGCCCGGCAGGTCTGCGACTTGGACGAGGGCCTCTATTTCAACACTGGGCCGTGGCGCATCCCCTACCACCATACCTCGACGCTGCACTACACGCGCGAGCTGGGCGTCCCGCTGGAGATCCTCGTTAACGACAACGACGCCGCCTACGTGATGATGAGGGGAGGCTTGGGTCCCCTGGCCGACAAACGCCTCCGCAAGGGCGAACTGACCACCGACATGCGCGGCTACACCGCCGAGCTCCTGGCCAAGACAGCCAACGCCGGAGCCCTGGACGCCTCCATGACCCACGAGGATCGCGAACGCTTCATCGCCTTTCTCGTCCGCGATGGCAGCCTCTCGCCAAAAGACCTCAGCTACGATGGTGCGGTGGACAAGGGGCTTCACGCCCAGCCCGGTCGGCGGGGCTACATCGTGAAGCCGGGCGCAGGTGTCGATCCCGGACCCGGAACGCCGTCCAAGCCCTATGCCCTTGGCGACATCCTATCCTCCGAGGCTTGGCGCGGGATCACCAACGCAGCGCTGTATGAGCATCCGACCACCATGTTCCAGCCCCGGGGCGGCATGGACATGATCGCCAAGGCTTTCGAGCGCCGCGTCTCCAAGCTCATCCGATACGCCGCTGTCGTGCAGGAGGTGAGGCAGGGTGACCGGCAGGTCACCGTCTCCTACTTCGACGCAGAGGAGAAGCCGGCCCAGGTCACCGCCGACTACTGCATTTGCACCATCCCGCTCTCGGTCTTGAACGCCATCCCCGTCAACGTCTCGCCCCGCTTCAAGGCGGCGATGCAGGACTGCTCCTACGCCCCGGTCAACAAGGTGGGGCTGCAGATGAAGGAACGGTTCTGGGAGACTGAACACGGCATCTATGGCGGCCACATCCAGACGAACATCCCAGGCATAACGGTCATCTCCCTGCCATCGACAGGCTGGCAGGGCGCCAAGGGCGTTGTCCTGGGCGCCTACTCCGTAGTCCCTCGCGAGGCGGTTCGACTCAGCTCACTGCCGCCCTCCGAACGAATTCGCTATGCCCTGGACGCAGGCGAGCAGGTGTTCCCCGGCGCTTACGCCTCCAGCTTCGAGAAGGGCTACGTCGCCTCGTGGCACCTGACCAAGTACAACCTGGGCGGCTGGGCCAGCTGGTCCGACGAGGGACGCCGGCAATCCTATCCCGTGCTATGCGAACCCGACGGACGCATCTATTTGGCGGGCGAGCACCTCTCCTACTTGGGCGGCTGGCAGGCCGGGGCGATCGAGTCCGCCTGGCAGCAGATCGCCAAGCTGCACGCCCGCGTCCAGCAGGCCTGAGCGTCCTTCCATGCGCACCTTCCTTGATCTGGCCGTCGCCGCGGGCCTTCTCCTGCTGACGGGCGCTGCGCCAACCCCAGTTCCAGTTCCAGCTCTGGCTCCAGCTCCGTCTTCGGCCTACGCGGACGATTGCTCAGCGTGCCACCAGCGAAATGGCCAAGGGGTGAAGGGCGCCTTCCCTGCCCTGGCTGGCGACAAGCTCGTCCGGGGCGACCCTGCGGCGCTGGTCACCCTCATCCTTGGGGGCCGCAACGGAATGCCGTCGTTCCGGAACGACCTGAGCGACGCCGAACTGGCGGCGGCGGCCAGCTACATCCGCTCGAGTTGGGGAAACGTGGCGGCTCCCGTCACCGTCGACTTCGTGTCTAAGGTGCGCAAGCGCACCGACGACGGAACCTCCGCCCGTACCGGCCAGAACAACTGATCCGTGAGTGTGATGAACGCCAGACGTTTCAGCCCCATAGGCTTCATCCGGATCCGGATGTGGAGCTGGGCTTTCGCCGTGCTCGCCACGGCGGGCATTGCGCGGGCGCAGGACCGGGCCGCTTCGCCGCCGTCGGTCGTCGTGGAGGGCGCGAAATCGGCCGGCGCGCGTGCGAGTGAGGCGCAGCGCGGCGTCGGGCAGGGTTGGGCGCAGGCATCGGCGGAGGAGCGGCGAGTCGTCACCTCCCATACGGTAACAGCCCAGGGCCGGAGCTTGGCGTACAAGGCGGAGGCCGGCACGCTCACGACCCGCGACCCTTCCGGCAAGCCTGTGGAGAGCCTGTTCTACGTCGCCTATACTCTCAACTCGCCCGGGTCGACGTCGCGCAGGCCGGTGACCTTCCTCTACAATGGAGGGCCGGGCTCCTCCAATCTATGGCTGCATATGGGATCGTTCGCGCCTGTGCGCGTGCGGACGAAGGAGCCCGAGGCGGTGCGTCCGGCGCCGTTCGATTTCGGGCCCAACCCTGAGACGCTGCTGGACAAGACCGACCTGGTCTTCATCGATGCGCCAGGTACGGGCTACTCTCGCGCTCTCGGAGACACCGAGGAGAAGGCCTTCTGGGGCGTGGACCAGGACGCCGACGTCTTTGCGCGGGGCATCCTGCGCTACGTCACCACGGCGGGCCGCTGGAACAGTCCCAAATATCTACTCGGCGAGAGCTATGGGACGACCCGGGCCGGGGCGGTCGCCTATCAGCTGCAGGATCGCGGAATGGCGCTGAACGGCGTGATCCTGATGTCAACCATCCTCAACTACGGGATCATGCAGCCCGGCTACGACCACGTCTACATCTCCTACCTTCCAAGCTTCGCGGTGACCGCCTGGTACCACCACCGGCTTGCCGACCCGCCGGCGGACGTAGCGACTGTGGCGGCGCAGGCCCGCGCCTGGGCCTTGGGCCCCTACGCGGCCGCCCTGGCCAAAGGCCAGACCATCACGCCGCAAGAGCTCGACTCCGTCGCCCGGCAGATGTCGGCCCTGACCGGCCTCTCAATCGACTTCATCAAGCGCGCCAACCTTCGCGTCGATCTGGACCGCTTCCAGAAAGAGCTTCTGCGCGATCAGCGGATGACGACCGGCCGGATGGATGCCCGCTACAAGGGTGTCGACAGCGACGCCGCCGGTGCGACGGCTGAATACGATCCTATGCTGACTTCGATCTACAGTTTGTTCTTCTCCTGCTTCAGCGATTATGTGCGCAAGGATCTCGGGTTTGTTACAGACCTAGATTACCGCTCAGGTATATACGACTTCAAAGGTTTCGATTGGGATTGGAGGCATAAGGCGCCCGGAGGCAGCGACGTGCAGAAAGCCCCGGATACCGCGATCGACCTTTCCGCCGCAATGCGCTTCAATCCGCACCTTCGCGTCATTTCGCTCAATGGATACTATGACATGGCGACGCCGTTCTTCGCCACGGAATACGACATCGCCCATATGATGCTGGAGCCGGCGCTGCAGAAGAATCTGCAGTTCCACTACTACGAGGCAGGTCACATGATCTTTCTGAACCCGCAGGCGCTGCACCAGCTGCACACCGATCTCGCCGCCTTTTACGACGACGCCGAGACCCCCTGATACCAGTTCTCTAAGGGCATGACTCGGGGGCTTGCGGGGACAGTCTCGGGTTGATTCAAAGTGGTGAACGAGGAGGTTCGCCATGCCGATTGCGCTATGCCAGGACTTTGATCCGACCGCGACCTGGGCGGCTGCGAAGCTGTCCAAGGACAGTGGGCAGACGCGGCGTCTGTTGGCTCTGGCGGCGATCTACGAGGGAGCGTCGCGCACGCAGGCGGCGCGGATCGGCGGGATGACGCTGTAGATCATACCAGGCGTCCTAAATACTGACCTGCGCCCATTGGCGGGTTCCGATGGAGGTGATGACCTCCGGCTTGGCGATGA
>NZ_CAHJWH010000061.1 GCF_903642205.1 Caulobacter sp. S45
CCTGCAGGCGCTCGGCCGGTCGCCGCTGGTCGCCAGCCTGCTGGAGGTGCGCCCGCTCCCACCGCCCTCGGACCTGCCGTCCGGCGTCGTCGCGCTGGCCTTCACGAGCGCGAACGCCGTGCTGGCCTTCGCCAGGCATACGCCACAGAGGGACTGGCCGGTGTTCGCCGTCGGCGAGGCGACCGCCGAGGGCGCCCGCGCGGCAGGGTTCCGGAAGGTCAGCTCCGCCGACGGCGACGTGGCGAGCCTGGCCCGGCGGATCGCGGCCGCGCCGCCCGACGGCTGTGTCCTGCATCCCTGCGCCGAGGAGGCGGCTGGGGACCTCACCGGCGCGTTGATCCCAGCCGGTGTGCGGGTCGAGTCTCTGCCCCTCTATCAGACATGCCCGGTCGAACGCCTGCCGACCTGCGCCTGCGCAGCGCTGGAGCGCGGCGTCATCGAGGCCGCCCTGCTCCATTCGCCCAAAGGCGCGCGGACGCTGGCCGCGCTGTGGGCGGCCGCAGGCCAGCCTGACCTGGCGTGCGTGCGCCTGCTCGGCCTTTCAGCGGCGTGCCTCATCCCCCTGGCGCACCTTCCGTTCCGCCACGCCGATGCGGCCGCTGAGCCGAACGAAGCTTCCCTGCTGGAGCTGCTGTGAGACCTGAGGGAGAGCAGGACCCGCCCCGGCTCTTCACCCCCCTCTACTGGGTGGCTCTGGCCTTTGGGCTGGCCATGGTCGCTGCTGGCGCCACGGTGGGCCTGTTCGGCGCGCGCTGGCTGGCGCGTCCGGCTGTCGTCGTGCATCAGCGGGCGCGCTTTGACAGCGCATCGGGTGCATGGCAAGGAGCCGCCCGACTCGCCAAGAGCCCGCCCACCCCAAGCCCCCCCTGAAGTCCAGCACGAGGTCCTCGTTGGCCAATCCCGATCTGGGGACCAAACAGGTCTGCCCCAACTGCCAAGCCAAGTTCTACGATCTGAACCGCCGCCCGGCGACCTGCCCCAAGTGCGCCACCGAGTTCGACCCCGAGGAGGCCGTGCGGTCCCGCCGCGTGCGCGCCCGCACCACCGCCCCCGACTATGAGGCCGACGAGGCTCCCGTAAAGGCCAAGGAGCCGGACGCCGACGACGAGGGCTTCGAGGAGGCCGACGACACTCGCGAGATCGATGAGGCCATCGAGGCCGAGCCTGCTGAGGCCGACGAGGCGGAGGAGGGCGTCGCCGTCGCCAGCCCTGAGCCCGACCTCGGCGTGGACTTCGAGGAGGAGGAGGCTTCCGAGCTCGAGGCCGAGACCGAGGACGTTCCCTTCCTTGAAGAGGAAGAGGACGACACCGCTTTCGGCGACGAGGACATCGAACACCATGGCAAGGACGACGATCGCTGAATTCCACGCCCGGCCCGGAAAACAGGGGCTTGATCCCCACATGCGGCTGACCTAAACGTCGCCGCCTCGTGGGGGCGGGCCCTCGCGGACCGGGCATCCCGGGGCTATAGCTCAGCTGGTAGAGCGCTTGAATGGCATTCAAGAGGTCAGCGGTTCGACTCCGCTTAGCTCCACCAATCTGAAGGCCGTCCCGCTGGCGGGGCGGCCTTTTCAGTCGTCAGGTTAGGTCGGAACGCAGGTTTGGCGTCGAGCTGAGCGCCGGACGGGCCCTGGGCCAGCCGGCTTGGCGCCGTGGATCGTGGTGCTTATGCAGGTCGAGACGTTCGACATCGACGGGCCGTTGTTGCTGACGCCTACGCGGAAGGGCGATGCGCGGGGCTTCTTCTCCGAGGTGTTCCGGGCCGACCTGTTCGAGGCGGCGGCCGGTCCTGTCACGTTCGTGCAGGACAACCATTCCCACTCGAGCAGGCGGGGTGTGATCCGCGGGCTCCACTATCAGACGCCGCCCTTCGCTCAGGGCAAGCTGGTGCGGGTCACCCGTGGGGCGGTCTATGACGTCGCGGTGGACGCGCGGAGGAAATCGCCGACGTTCGGCCGTCACGTCGGAGTGGAGCTGAGCGTGGACAACTGGCGCCAGCTCTGGATTCCGCCCGGCTTCCTGCACGGCTTCTGCACCCTGACCGAGGACGTGGAGTTCCTCTACAAGGTCACCGCCCACTACAGCGCCGAGCATGACGGGGCGGTGGCTTTCGACGACCCGGACATAGCGGTCGACTGGCCGCTAAGCGGCGCGGAGCCGTTGGTGTCGGACAAGGACCGCAAGGCCCAGCGCCTGGCTGACCTGCGGGAGATCTTCTAGGCGTGTGCAGATGCGCTTCTGGTGAGCTCAGGATGGCGGCGTCATGAAAGGCATCATCCTGGCGGGGGGCAGCGGCACGCGGCTGCATCCGATGACGCTGGGCGTCTCCAAGCAGATGCTGCCCGTCTATGACCGGCCGATGATCTACTTTCCGCTCGCCACCCTTATGCAGGCGGGCGTGCGCGAGGTGCTGATCATCTCCACGCCGGTGGACCTGCCGATCTTCCAGCGCCTGCTGGGTGATGGCGCACGCTGGGGCGTCGGCCTGTCCTATGCCGAGCAGCCGCGGCCTGAGGGTCTGGCCCAGGCCTTCCACATCGGGGCGGACTTCGTACGCGGCGGCCCTTCGGCCCTGATCCTCGGCGACAACATCTTCCATGGCGCGGGCCTCACCGCCCTCATGCGCGACGCCCGCGCGCGGGAGGTGGGGGCCAGCGTGTTCGGCTATCGCGTGGCGGACCCGGAGCGGTTCGGGGTCGTCGGCTTCGACGAGCAGGGGCGCGCCCTGTCGATCGAGGAGAAGCCCCTCCAGCCCAAGTCGCACTGGGCGGTGACGGGTCTCTACTTCTACGACGAGCGGGTGGTGGATATCGCCGCCGACGTGCGCCCTTCCGCCCGGGGCGAGCTGGAGATCACCGACGTCAACCGCGCCTATCTGGAGCGGGGCCACCTGCATGTGGCGCGCATGGGCCGCGGGATGGCTTGGCTGGACAGCGGCACGCCCGACAGCCTGATGGAGGCGTCGGCCTATGTGCGGGCGCTGGAGAACCGGCAGGGCGAGCGCATCTGCTGCCCGGAGGTGATCGCCCTGGAGAACGGCTGGATCAGCGCCGACGCGCTGTCCGCTCTCGGCCGCGAGCTCGGCAAGAGCGGCTATGGCCAGTATCTCATGCGGGTGGCCGAGGAACAGGCCGAACGGGCGACGGGGGCCGCGTGAGCATGACCTCGGGCACGAGCCCGACACGCGACTTCGACGCCGCCGACCGGGTGCTGGTCACCGGCGGCGCCGGCTTCATCGGCTCGGCCGTCGTGCGCCACCTGATCACCGACACCCCGGCCCGGGTGCTGAACCTGGACAAGCTCACCTATGCCGGGTGCCTGGCGAGCCTGGGTGAGGTCGACGCCTCGGATCGGTACGGCTTCGTCCGCGGCGATGTCGCCGACGCCGCCTTCATGGCGCGCACCTTCGCCGAGTTCCGCCCCACCGCCGTGCTGCACCTCGCCGCCGAGAGCCACGTGGACCGCTCCATCACCGGCCCCGAAGACTTCGTGACCACCAACGTCGTGGGGACCTTCATCATGCTCCAGGCTGCGCTGGCCTATTGGCGGGTGCTGGAGGGCGAGGCCAGGGACCACTTCCGCTTCCTGCACATCTCCACCGACGAGGTGTTCGGCAGCCTGGGCGCCCAGGGTCTGTTCAGCGAGACCACGCCCTACGATCCGCGCTCGCCCTATTCGGCCTCGAAGGCGGCGTCGGACCACCTCGCCCGGGCTTGGTTCCACACCTATGGCCTGCCGGTGCTGGTCTCCAACTGCTCCAACAATTACGGGCCCTACCACTTTCCCGAGAAGCTGATCCCGCTCACCATCCTGAACGCGATGGTGGGCGCACCCTTGCCGGTCTACGGCCGCGGCGACAACGTGCGCGACTGGCTCTATGTCGACGACCACGCCCGAGCCCTCGCCCTGATCGTCCAGCGCGGCCGCCCTGGCGAGAGCTACAACGTCGGCGGCTGCAACGAGCGGACCAACCTGCAGGTCGTGCAGGTCATCTGCGACCGGCTCGACGCACTCAGGCCTGCGGGCGCGCCCCGCCGCAACCTGATCACCTTTGTCGCCGACCGGCCGGGCCATGACCAGCGCTACGCCATCGACGCGACCAAGCTGGAAGCCGAGCTGGGCTGGCGGGCGCGGGAGAGCTTCGAGACCGGGGTGGCCAAGACCGTGCAATGGTACATCGACCGCGAGGACTGGTGGCGGCCGCTCAGAGGGCGCTATGGCGGCGGCCGTCTGGGCCTCTCGGCCGGCGCGCCCGAGCCAAGCCCGGCGATCGGCTGATCCGAGGCCATCCGAACAGGAGAGCGCCGATGCGGCTGGTGGTGACGGGTCGCGACGGCCAGGTAGCGACGGCCCTGGCCCTGGCGGGTGGGCGCAGGGAGATCGAGGTCGTGCGCCTCGGCCGGCCGGAGCTGGACCTCGAACGGCTGGAGACCCTCGCCCCCGCGTTGCAGGCCACCCGTCCGGACGTGCTGGTCAGCGCCGCCGCCTATACCGCCGTGGACCAGGCGGAGAGCGAGCCGGAGCGCGCGCACCAAGTCAACGCACTCGCGCCGGCCCGTCTGGCCGAGGTGGCCGCAGAGCTCGGCGCGCCGATCCTGCACCTGTCCACCGACTACGTCTTCGACGGGCGCAAGCCCTCGCCCTATGTCGAGGCCGACGCCACCGGCCCGGTGACCGTCTACGGGGTCAGCAAGCTGGCGGGCGAGATCGCCGTCGCCCACGCCAACTTCAGGCACGTGATCCTGCGCACGGCCTGGGTCTATGCGCCGCACGGCAAGAACTTCGTACGCACCATGCTGCGCCTGGCCGAGACGCGGGACGAGGTGGGGGTCGTGGGCGACCAGCTGGGCTGCCCCACCTCCGCCGACGACATCGCCGAGGGCGTGCTGAAGATCGCCGCCGCACTCCACGCCGGCCAGGGTGAGCCCGGGCTCTATCACATGGCCGGGACCGGCGAGGCGAGCTGGGCGGAGTTCGCCGCCGCCATCTTCGAGGGCTCGCAACGGCGGGGCGGGCCGTTCGCCCGGGTCCGCGTGATCGCCACGGCCGACTACCCCAAGCCCGCCGCCCGGCCCGCCAACTCGCGGCTGGACTGCGGCCGGGTTCAGGCGACATTCGGTGTCGCCCTGCCGACATGGTGGGACGGGTTGGGACGGTGTCTGGATTCACTCGCCGTCGAGCAAGGCTGGCGGCCGCCCGACTGATGAGCGGAGCAGGCGTGAGGCATCCTGCGCACAGGCCCTGCGTTGGCTAGAGATGAGCCGCATCGCCGAGCGAATCCCCACGGGCGCCGATCTGGGGCGAGCCAAACGCGGGTTCGACCTGCTGCTCGGCACGTCGGCGCTGATCCCGCTCATCGTCTGTGCGGCCCTGACGTGGCTGGCGCCGGCCGCGGCCCAGCCTCTGGTGCGGACGCTGGCGGTGATCTGGGCGGGGAGCCTGCTGGCCTTCTTCGCCGGCGTGCGGCGCGGCCTGACCTTCTCGGAGGCCGGGGGCGGACGGATGAGTGAACTCGCCACCATGCTGGCGGCCTTCGGACTGGGGGTGGTCAGCCTGGTGCTCGTCAGCCCCGCAATCGCCGCATTAGGGCTGGCCGGGGTGGGCGTGCTCGACGCCGTAGCGGCGCGGCGGCGCGAGGCGCCGGCCTATTTCGTCCTGTTCCGGCCGCCCCAGATGCTGGCTGCCGTCGTCACGCTTCTGGTCGTGCAGGTCCACCGGAGCTGAGCCCGGCGCCCGCTGGGAACATCGCCGCCGGGTGACCGGTTAGGCGGCAAACAAGGAGGCCGCCATGGATTCGAGCCCGTCCGTCCCGCAGGACGCCCTGAAGTCGAAGTCGGACCGCGGCGTCGATGGCGAGGTGGCCGTCCGCGCCGTCACCATCGGCAAGTCGCGGGACGAGGTCTACGGCTTCTTCCGCCGCTTCTCCAACCTTGGCCGGTTCATGGAGAACATCGAGCGGGTGGACGAGCTGGACGCCACGCGGTCCCACTGGGTGGTCAAGGCGCCCGCCGGCCAGACGGTGGAATGGGACGCGGTGGTCACACGGGACGAGCCGGGCCGCCTGATCGCCTGGGAGACCGCGCCCGGCGCCCAGGTGAAGAACCACGGCACGGTCGAGTTCCGCGATGCGCCGGGCGACCGGGGCGTGGAGGTGCACGCCACCCTCGTCTACTCCCCGCCCGGCGGCGCTCTGGGCAAGACGGTGGCCGAGCTGTTCGCGATGGAGCCCGGCATGCAGGCCCACCGGGACTTGCGCCGGCTGAAGATGCTGCTGGAGACTGGCGAGATCGCCACGACGCAGGCGCCCGACGCCGCACCCCGCTACGACAAGAGCAAGGCCACCGCCGAAGAACGCCAGGCCGAGACGCGCTGAGCGCGCGCCACCCTCATACATTTCAGGAGCACCATATGCGCGCCGTCACCTGGCATGGCCGTCACGACATCCGCGTGGATACCGTCCCCGACCCCAAGATCGTCAACCCGCACGACATCATCCTCAAGACCACCGCCACCGCCATCTGCGGCTCGGACCTCCACCTCTATGACGGCCAGATGCCCACCATGGTCTCCGGCGACATCATGGGCCACGAGTTCATGGGCGAGGTGGTCGAGGTCGGCCCCGAGGTGCACAACCTGAAGGTCGGCGACCGGGTGGTGAACCCCTTCACCATCGCCTGCGGCCAGTGCGGCCACTGCAAGCAGTCCTTCTACGCCGCCTGCGAGAACTCCAACCCCTCGGACAAGGCGCCGATGATGGAGGCGCTGTACGGCTACGTCGGCTCGGGGCTTTACGGCTACACCCACATGATGGGCGGCTACGCCGGCGGCCAGGCGGAGTACGTCCGCATCCCGTTCGGCAATGTCGGGCCGATCAAGATCCCCCAGGGGCTGGACGACGAGCAGGTGCTGTTCCTGTCCGACATCTTCCCCACCGCCTACCAGGCGGCGGAGAACTGCAACATTCAGGATGGCGACACCATCGCCATCTGGGGCATGGGGCCGGTGGGCCAGCTCTGCGTGAAGAGCTGCTTCCTGCTCGGCGCCTCGCGCGTCATCGCCATCGACCACCACGCCAACCGCCTGGAGAAGGCCAGGGCCGCCGGCGCCGACGTGATCAACTACACCGAGGTGAAGACCAACCAGGCGCTGACCGAGATGACCGGCGGCCGGGGGCCCGACCACTGCATCGACTGCGTGGGTCTGGAGAGCCACGGCTGGTCGCCCGACAACGTCATGGACTTCGTCAAGACGACGCTGAAGATCAGCTTCGACCGGCCTCATGTGCTGCGCGAGGCCATCGTCGCCTGCCGTCCGGGCGGCACCCTGTCGATCCCGGGCGTCTATGGCGGGGTGCTGGACAAGGTCCCGTTCGGGGCGGCCTTCGGCAAGGGCCTGACCTTCAAGATGGGCCAGACCAACATGCACAAGTATCTCGCGCCGCTGCTGGAGCGCATCCAGAAGGGCGAGATCGATCCGTCCTTCATCATCAGCCACCGCCTGTCGCTGGAAGACGCGCCAACCGGCTACAAGAACTTCCACGACAACCAGAACGACTGGAACAAGGTGGTGCTGCGGCCGAACTAGGATCGTCCAGGCGGGTCCACTCTCTGGAAGGTGAAGGGTCATAGCGGCGATCCTTCGCTCCCGCAGACAGGCGGACCCTAACCTAGCCCGCCGAGAACGGCCTCGTAGGCGGAACGCGCCTCGCGCTGCGTCGTAGCGAGCAAGGCCTCCAGTTCTGCGAAATCGTCCAGGCCGGCCGCCTTGGCCAGCAGGACCCCGAAGCCCTCAGGTTCCCCGTCCGGATCGGTCCCGTCGGGGAGCGCCAACTTCAGCAGCTGGTTCAGCGAGGATTGCAGGCGCAACGCGCCCTGCAGGGTCGAAAGCGCGTCCGCGTCGGCCAGTTTCGCATTCGCCAATCCTCGCAGCGCCGGACCCGTGGCGGTGTGCAGCGGGCCTCCCGCCGCGGCATGCACGATCTGGAGCGCCTGGGCGGCGAACTCTATGTCCACCAGGCCGCCGGGCGTGAGCTTCAGGTCCCAGGCGCTCCGGGGCGGGCGCTCGCGCAGCATCAGGGCGCGCATCTCGCACACGTCGCGGGCGGTGCGGCCCGGATCGCGCGGCTGGCGCAGGGCCGCGAGGATGGCGTCGGTCGTGGCTGCGAAGACGTCGTCCGAAGACGCCCAGGCGACCCGCGCCCTGGTCAGGGCCAGCGCCTCCCAGGTCTCGGCCTCCTTCGCATGATAGTCTCGGAAGGCCTGCAGCCTCACCGCCACCGGACCCGCCCGGCCAGAGGGGCGCAGCTGCAGGTCCACCGCATACAGGCCGCCTTCTGCCGTGGGAGCGGACAGGGCGGTGGTCAGCCGCTGGGCGAAGCGGGCGTAGAAGGTCTCGGCGCTCCAGCCCTTCAGGGCCGAGGACGCGCTGGGATCTGCAGACCTGTAGAGGGTCATGAGGTCCAGGTCCGACCGGGCCGTCATCTCGCGCGAGCCTGCCCGGCCCAGCGCCACGACAGCCACCTCGCCGGGGAAGGCGCCCCCCAGCCGCACCGTCTCGGCCAAGGCGGCGGGGCCGAGCGCGCCCATGCAGGCGTCCGCCAGGGCGGCGAAGCTGCGGCCGGCCTCCCGCGCGTCGGCGGTCCCGCTCATCACCTGGACGCCGACGCGGAAGGCCTGGTCGCGGTGCGCAATGCGGGCGGCGGCTATGGCGGCCTCGAAGCTCGTCGCCCGGCCCACCGTGGCGTCGAGGACCGCGGCGGCCTCCCGTGGCTCGAGCGGGGCGAAGAAGCTCGGTTCGAGCAAGGCGTCCAGCGCCGCGGGCTGGCGGGCCAAGGCGGCGGCGAGTTCTGGCGCATAGGCCATCACCCGCACGAGCAACTGCAGCAGCTCCGGCTTGGCCAGGAACAGCGACATCACCTGCACGCCCGCAGCCAGCCCTGTGAAGAAGTCGGCGAAGCGGTTGAAGGCCGGGTCCGGCGCCCCGGTGGACTGAGCCGCCTCCAGCAGGCGGGGCGCCAGCCGGGTGAACAGCTCGCGCCCGCGCGGGCTGCGGGTGGCCGAGGCCCGCCCGGTGTGCCAGCCGCGGATCAGGCCCGACACCTGCTCGGGATTGGAGAAGCCCATCCGCGCCAGGGTGGCCAGGGTCTCCGGATCGTCCTCCACCCCGGTGAAGACCAGGCTGCCGAACGGACTGGACAGGTCCTCGTCCTCGGCGAACAGGGCGGCGTAGCGGGCGTTCACCGTTTCGAGCGTGTACGAGACCTCGTTGTCGAAAGCCGTCAAATCCACGAAGCCCGCAAGCGCGGCGACGGCGGTGCGGGTGGCCTTGTCCTCCGGCAGCAAATGGGTCTGCTCGTCGGCGATCATCTGCACCCGGTGCTCCCAGCCGCGCAGCCGGTCGTAGGCCCCGGCCAGGTCGCAGGCCGCGTCCTGGGCCACCTGGCAGGCGGCCTCCAGAGCCGCCAGCGCGTCGAGGGTGCGTCGGCAGCGCAGGCCCGGCCTGCGCCCGCCCAGGATCAGCTGCTGGGTCTGGACGAAGAACTCGATCTCACGGATACCGCCCGCGCCGAGCTTCAGGTTGTGGCCCGGCGCAGAGAGGCGCTCGTCCACCCTGTGCACGTGGATCTGGCGCTTGATCGCGCCGATGTCGGCGATGGCGGCGTAATCGAGGTTGCGCCGCCAGATGAAGGGCCGCAGCTCCGCCAGGAAAGCCTCGCCGCGGGCGAGATCGCCCGCGCAGGGACGCGCCTTGATCATCGCGGCCCGTTCCCAGTTCTGGCCCGACGTCTCGTAGTAGACGAGGGCGGCCTCCACCGGCATGGCCACGGGCGTCGCGGCGGGATCGGGCCGCAGCCGCAGATCGACCCGGAGGACATAGCCTTCCGCCGTACGCTCCTGCAGCAGGCTGGCGAGTGCGCGCGTGACCCGCAACGCCAGGGCCTGCGGCTCCACCCCTGGTGCGACGGGCAGGGCCTCGGGTGCGTAGAAGAGGCTGATGTCGATGTCGGAGGAGTAGTTCAGCTCGCCCGCCCCGTGCTTGCCGAGCGCCAGGCAGAACAGGCCCGGCAGGGGACCGGACCCGGCGGGCATGTCCGCCAGCAGGCGGCCCTTGCCGCGTTCGTCGGCCGCAGCGACCGTGAGGGCCGACTGGACGGCGGCGTCGGCGAAGTCCGACAGCGCGCCGGTCACCTGCTCCAGCCTCCACAGACCGCCGAGATCGCAGAGCGCGACGATCAGGTGCAGCTCGGCCTTCAGTCGTCGCAGCTCCGGGCCGGCTTCGGCCGGTGGAAGGGCCGCCGCTGCGCGGGTGCGGGCCAGGATGTCGGCGAGGGTCGGGTCCGGTTCGCCCTGCACCAGGCGCTCCAGCCGCCCCGGATCGCGCGTCGCCAGCCCGGAGAGATAGGGCGAGGCGGCGAAGACCGGCGCCAGCGCAGGCCAAGCGGCTTCGAGCGCGACGCCGGAGCCCAGCCGCTCCCTTGTCCGCTCCGCCGCGCCGGCGTCGATCACGGGCCCGCAAGGTCGCAGGATCACAAGGCCGCCGGCGCCTCAGGCCTCAGCGTCAGAGGCGCTGTCCATTCAGAACCCCGCATTCACGCGGCCGAGACGTTGGTTCATCGTGCGCAGCAGCTTGTCGATCTCGGCCATGGTGCGGTTCAGCGCGCCCTGATCGTCGCGCCAGACCTGCAGGGTGCGCGCCCAGACCCGCGTCATGCCGGCGAGCCGAAGCGCCCCGCGCGCGCCGCCGGTGTCGATCCCCGCAGCCTCCAGCAGGGCCTTGGCGGTGCGCGGGAGGCGCGGGAACAGCGCCAGCGGGCCCTGGGCTCGGGCGATGGCGATCAGGGCGTCGCGGTGGGGCGCCATGGCCTCCAGCCTCGCCATCACAGCCTCGAACAGGCGGTCGTGGGCCTCCGTGCTCTCATCAGCCTCGCCGCTGGCCAGGGCGGCCGCGTCGGCTTGGCGCGACAGATGGTCGAGCAGGGCGTCCTTGCCGTCCGCCCGGGCGTAGAGCTCGGCGAAGGAGACACCAGCGGCGCGGGCGATGTCGCGCAGGCTGATCTCGCCCCAGGGGCGATCGGCGGCCAACTCCAGGGCGCTGGCGGCGGCGCGGTCCAGGATGTCGCCGGGAAACGAGCCGGGGCCGGGTCGCACCCCGGCGGCGGTCAGCTCCGGCGGCAGGTCGTCGGCGGGATCGATGGGGTTGAGGTCGGACATGGGAACCCTTCAGGCCTGAGCGCCCATATGGGGCGTCGGCGCGCCGCTGCTCAACCCGGCGCCGCCCTCAGTCCCCCAGCTCGCGAGACCGGCGGATGGCGGCGTCCACCGCCTGGTCGAGCAGGTGCGGGAAGCCGGTATCGGGCGCCATCAGCACTTCCAGTGCGGCCTGGGTGACCCCGCCCGGCGAGGTGACCTGGCGGCGCAGCTCCGCGGGTTCCTCGCCGGTCTGCTGCATCAGGCCCGCGGCGCTGGCGATGGTGGCCCGGGCCAGCGCCCTGGACTCGTCGGGCGGCAGGCCGGCCTTGGCGCCCGCGGCCTCCAGCGCCTCCACGAAGGCGTACAGGTAGGCGGGCGCGGAGCCGGAGACCGCGGTCGCCGCGTCCATCAGGCCTTCCTCGTTCAGGTCCACGGTGACGGCGATGGGATCGAACAGGGTGTGGGCGCGGGCGCGGGCGTCCGCGTCCTCCGCATAGACGCTGGCGACCCCCTGTGCGGCGGCCACGCCTGTCGTGGGCATCACCCGAACCACCCGCCGGCCCTGGAACGCCGCTTTCAGGGCGGCAAGCCGCACCCCCGCCACGACGGAGACGACGACCGCGTCGGGATGCAGGCGGTGGGCCAGGTCGGCGGCGATGGCGCGCCACACCTGGGGCTTCACCGCGAACAGCAGGGTCGGAAAGGGCGTAAGGTCGACGGGATCGGCCAGGGCTCCCTTGGCTACGGCCGCCTGGGCGTCCAGCCCCGGCTGGGGGTCACGGAAGGCGAGGTCGGCGGCGGCGAAGGCGCCGGCCTTCAGCCAGCCCCGGGCGGTCGCGCCGCCCATGCGCCCGGCGCCGACGGTCAGGATCGGGGTCATGCGCGGGGCCCCACGGGTCCGGTCCAGCCTGCGAAGCCGCCTGCGAAGGCGTCGTGCAGGAACTCCGCAGACAGGGACAGCGCCTCTTCCGGGATGGTGTGCCCCTGGCCGGGGCAGAGCCGCCAGAGCGCCGGAGCCTGGGCGTCACCGAGCGCGCCGAGGGCTGCGAACATGGCCTGGGCGGGCACCCGGTCGTCGCGATCGCCGTGACAGAGCAGCATGGGCGGTCGGCTCCTGATCTCCCGCGCCAGCCGCTCGGGGGCGGCCAGCAGGCCTGAGAAGCCGACCACGGCGCCGAGCGCCTCGGGCCGGCGGGGGCCCACGTGCAGCGACATCATCGTACCCTGGCTGAAGCCGACCAGGGCGCAGGCCGACGCCGGCAGGCGATGGCGCGCCAGCTCCGCATCGATGAAGGCGTCCAGCGTGGACGCCGCCGACTGGACCCCCGCGGCCAGGCGATCCAGGTCCATGCCGGTGAGCGGGAACCACTGGTAGGCGGCACCCGGAAAGCCCGGCACGGGCTCCGGCGCGTTTGGCGCGGCGAAGGCGGCCTCGGGAAGGGCCTGGGCCAGGTAGGGCGCCAGGCCGATCAGGTCGTCGCCGTTGGAGCCGTAGCCGTGGGCGAAGATGACCAGCTGGCGCGCTGGCCCTCCCGTCGCCGGCGCCACCCGGGGTCCGTCCAGCAGCCTGGCCATCAGCCCTCCTCGCCATCCATGTCCGAGGGGATCAGGCCCGCCCGTCGGGCGAGGTAGTAGTCCCAGAGCAGGTGCGTGGCCACGCCCCGATATGGCTTCCAGACCTCGGCCCGGGCGTAGAGCGCCTTTTCGCTGAGCCTGGCTTCAGCCCGCTCCAGCACCCGAACCGCTTCCTGCAGCGCCAGGTCGCCGGCGGGGAAGGCGTCGAGCCGGCCTTCGCAGAACAGCAGATAGACCTCCGCCGTCCAACGGCCGACGCCTTTCAGCGACACCAGCGCGGCGATGGCCGCCTCGTCGTCCAGGGCGGCGAGCGCCTCCAGGTCGACCGTGCGGCCTGCGTGGGCGGCGGCGATGCCGAGCGTGTAGCGAGCCTTGGGGGTGGACAGGCCGAAAGCCTTCAGCGCCGTCTCGTCGCGGGCGAGCACCGCCTCCGCCGTGACCTCTCCAAGCCCCGCCACGACGCGCGCCCAGATCGCCGCGGCCGAGGCGACGGAGACCTGCTGCTCGGCGATAAGCTGGATCAGGCCCGCGAAGCCTGCCGGCCGCGCCCGCCAGTCAAAGGGCGGCACGCAGGCGTGCGCCTTGGCGAGCACAGGATCACACTCCGCCAGCCAGGTGCGAGCGGCCTCGATCTGCGTAGCTGTAGGTTGGGCCAACTGCGGGGTCAGTAGGCCAGGGCGCAGCCGTCGGCGCGCATCTCGCTGGCGGCGGACCAGACCCGGTCGGCCCCGTTCATGCGGTGCTCGATGCACTCATAGCGGCCGAAGCCGCCGTCAGACTCGCCCATCGGCCAGCCCATGGCGACGAGCGCGGCCCGGGTCGCCGTGGGCACGCCGGACTCCAGCCGCAGCACGCCGAGCGGGCCTAGGTGCGGCGGGTCCTCGCCCATGGACTGGGTGGAGCCCTCGTGGTGCCAGCGCGGGCTGTCGCTGGCGGCTTGGATGTCCAGGCCATAGTCCACCCGGTTGACGATGATCTGGGTCTGGCCCATCGGCTGCATGTCGCCGCCCATGACCCCGAAGCTCATCCAGGGCGCTCCGTCGCGGGTGGCGAAGCCCGGGATGATGGTCTGGAACGGCCGCTTGCCCGGCGCATAAAGGTTCTGATGGCCGGGCTGCAGCGAGAACAGCTCGCCGCGGTTCTGGAACATGAAGCCCAGCGTCCTCCAGTCGGCATGGCCGCCGGGGGCGTCCGACACCAGCCCCGAGCCCATGCCGCGGAAGTTGGACTGGATCATCGACACCATCATCCCGTCGGCGTCGGAGGTGGTGAAGTAGGTGGTGTCGCCGTGGCTGGGCGCCTGGCCGGGATAGACGGGGGTGAGGATGCGATCGCCGCGGATCAGCTTGGCGCGCTGGGCGGCGTAGGCCTTCGAGGTCAGCCACTCGAACGGCACGCGGCTGAAGTCCGGGTCGGTGTAGTAGCGGGCGCGGTCCTCGTAAGCCAGCCGCTTGGCCTCCGTCTGCAGGTGGATGGAGAGCGGCGACTGGAAGCCGGCCTGGCGCAGGTCGAAGGTCTCCAGCATGTTCAGCATCTGCAGGGTGGCCGCACCCTGGGTGTTGGCCGCCATGCCGTAGACCTGGACGCCGCGGTAGGTGGTGACCAGCGGCGTGTTCCATTCCGAATGGTGGCGCTTCAGGTCGTCATAGGAGAGCCAGCCGCCGATGCGCCTGAAATAGGCATCGATGGCCTGGGCGATCGGACCTTCGTAGAAGGCGTCCCGCCCGCCGGCTGCGATCATGCGGTAGGTCTTGGCCAGGTCGGGATTACGAAACACGTCGCCTTCGGACGGCGCCTGGCCGCCCGGCGCATAGACGTGGGCGGCGTTCGCCGTTTCCTCCACGCCCGAGCCGGGGCGCACGAAGGCCTTCATGTTGCGCTTGATGTAGTAGCCGATGACCTGCGGCACCGGCACGCCGGTCTCGCACAGGTGGATGGCGGGGGCGAACAGCTCGGCCCAGGGCAGCTTGCCGTAGCGCTGATGCAGGCTCCACCAGGCGTCCAGCGCGCCGGGGGTGGAGACGGTGAGGGCGCCGATGTGGGGGAGAACGCCGCCCGGCGAGCGGGCGCGCACCGTCTCCAGAGACAGGGCCTGGGGCGAGCGGCCCGAGCCCGCTAGGCCCACCACCTTGGCCTGCTTCGGATCCCAAAGCATGACGTAGCAGTCACCACCCAGCCCTGAACTCGTGGGCTCCAGGAAGCCCAGGCAGGCGTTGGCGGCGATGGCGGCGTCGGCGGCCGATCCGCCCTTCTTCAGGGTCTCGATGGCGGTGAGGGTGGCGATGGGGTGCACCGTGCCGGCCGCGCCGGACAGGCCGAAGGCCGCGGATCGGGTGGAGAAGCTCGCTCCCGACGGGCGGTCGCCGGCGTGCACGTCGGGCCGTATGAAACGTTCGGCGCCTTCCGGCTGGTACTTCCGAAGCGGCTCGGCGTCCGTTGGATCAACGCGAAGAGCAGCGCCTTGGCCAGGTCCGCCGTTCGTCTGGGCGGAAACGGCGGAGGCCGCTGCGGCGGCGGGCAGGGCGGCGAGGAAGGAGCGGCGGCGCAAGCGATTGACTCCGGCGTACAGGTCGGAGCGCGACGATGCAGCCAGCATCAGGCGGTGTCCAGCTTGGGAGGTCCTGCAAACGACTGCGGCGCGCGAAGGCTTTCGCCCCCGCGCGCCGCCGCCGGAATGGACCCGATCAGCCGCGGAACAGGCTGAGCAGGTTTGACGAGGAGGAGTTGGCGATCGAGAGGGCCTGGATGCCGAGCTGCTGCTTGGTCTGCAGGGCCTGCAGCGTCGCGCTCTCGGCGGCCACGTCGGCGTCCACCAGGTTGCCCACGCCGCTGGTCAGCGTGTTGCTCAGGCTCGAGACGAAGGTGAGGTTGGTGGTCACAGCGTTCGCCTCGGTGCCGAGCTTGGCCACCGCCGCGTTCACATTGGTGATCGAGGTGTTGATCGTCGTCAGCAGGGTGGAGGCTTGGGTGGCGGTGGTGAAGCTGGCGGTGGCGGCCACCGTCAGGTTGGCGCCGCCGAGCGCCAGCGACTGGGCGGCCAGGGTCAGCTTGTTGGTCCCGCTGGGCCCGGACAGGGCGTAGAGCGTCGTGCCGCCGGTCTGGATCATGTTGGCGCCGTCGAAGCTGGCGTTGGACACCGCGTTCTTGATCTGGCCGATCAGCGACTGGAAGTCGGAGTTGATGGCTGCACGGTCGGTGGTGGACAGCGAGGTGTCCGACGCCTCCAGCGCCTTGGCCTTCATCTGGTTCAGCAGGTCCGAGATGGTCTGGCCGGCGGTCACCGCCACGTCCAGCACCGA
>NZ_CAHJWH010000062.1 GCF_903642205.1 Caulobacter sp. S45
CTCTCAACTGACCAACGAGTCGGTCAGCCTACCAAAATCCTCAGCTAACTCGGTCGCGGCTTTCTCACTCAGTAGGACTAGCCGCTCTGCTAATAAAGGATGGGAGCCGCTGGGCTGATATGCGGCGCGAGTAGCCGTTAACCAGCATGCGGTGAGCGACAGCTCCCGGCCGGCTTGGGCCAACGAGCTGCCGGACAGCTTTGCGCCCAAAGTACGCCGTTCAACGACGAACTTCCTGATCCCGAAAGCTGCCGTACCTCATCTTACCAGTGACCTGGCGTAGAGCGTCGGGTCCGGCCATCCTCCGCCGTGTGCTACCGCGAGGTGTCTCGGGTTGGTCGGCGTGAGCGCTCGATGCCCGCGAGGATCAGGTCTACGCCCGCGAGGAATTGCTGGCGGTCGTCGTGCCCCGAGAGCTCCGCAGCGACCTGGCGTACGAACGGATGCTCGACGGGGTCGAGCTGGACCCAGCGCGCGGCGACCTCCGTCAGCAACGTCGTCCGATCCATTTCGCCGCCGAACCGGCTGGACCCGACGGCGTACTGCCCGGCCAGTCCCAGGATAAAACGGAGGAGCGCGGTGGCGGCGTTGAACCGGGCCTGCTTGGGAACGCCGAGCGCTGTGACCTGCGCGCCCACCGCCTCCAGGATGCGTAGGACGGCGGGCTGCCAGGGATCGTTGGCGAGCTGAACGCCGACCCAGGGGTGCGCGTCGATCGCGTCGAACACGCCAAGCGCGAGGACCCTGATCGCCTCATTCGGCGACGCGCCGCCATTTACGTGCGCGATCGCCTGGGCGACCAACTGATCTGTCGCCGCCGTCAGCAACGTCTGCTTGTCCGCCACATGCCAGTAGATCGCTCCGCTGCCGGTCGCGAGCCGCGCCGCCAGCGTCCGGAACGTCAGCGCGTCGGCGCCGCCTTCGTCCAGGATCGCGATCGCAGTCGCAACGATCTGCTCGCGCGACAGAGGTTCGGCGCGGCGTTCGCTTCTGTCCGTCATCGTATAGAGCTTGACAGGTCTGGAACATCGTTCCAAGAGGACCTTTATGGAACAGCGTTCCATTCCGGCGACTTCGGTCGCCATCATCGGCGCGGGCCTGGGTGGGCTGGTGCTCGCCCGCATCCTCCACCTGCATGGTGTGAATGCAACCATCTACGAGGCTGACGCCTCGCCCGAGGCCCGCGCGCAGGGCGGCCTGCCCGACATCCACGAAGAGGACGGTCAGGCCGCGCTCGCCGCCACCGGACTGACGGACGCCTTCCGCGCAATCGTCCACGAGGGCGGCGAGGCGACGAGGGTGCTCGATACGCAAGGTGCGGTGCTGTTCGAGCAGGCTGACGACGGTACAGGAAGCCGTCCAGAGGTCCCGCGCGGCGAGCTGCGTCGCATCCTGCTCGAGTCGCTGCCCAAAGGTGCGGTCCGCTGGGGCTGCAAGCTGGCGTCGTTATCGCCGCTCGGCGACGGTCGCCGCCAGCTCACCTTCGGGGACGGCTCGGTCGTGGTCAGCGACCTGCTGGTCGGAGCCGACGGCGCCTGGTCCAAGGTGCGGCCCCTCCTGACCGACGCGACACCCGCCTACGTAGGCGTCACATTCGTCGAAAGCTCGCTCCATAACGTCGATGCGCAGCATCCCGCGACCGCAGCGGCGGCCGGCGGTGGCGCTATGTTCGCGCTTGAGCCAGGCCGGGGCATCTTCGCGCACCGTGAGCCGGGCGGCATGCTGCACGCCTATGTGGCGCTCACCCGGCCGCTTGACTGGTTCGCCGCGGTTGATTTCACCGACGCCGCCGCCGCCCAGGCGCGGATCGCGGCCGAGTTCGAGGACTGGACGTCGGCGCTCACCGCACTGATCACCGACGGCGAGGGGCCGCTGGTGCTCCGCCCGCTCCATGCACTGCCGACCGGCCTCACCTGGCCGCGCACGCATGGCGTAACGCTGATCGGCGACGCCGCACACCTTGCGCCTCCTGCCGGCGAGGGCGCAAACCTCGCCGGCAGGACGGGGCGGAGCTGGCCGCCGCGATCGTCGCGCATCCGGGTGACCCTGAGACTGCGCTCGCAAGCTACGAGTCGGCGATGTTCCCGCGCGCCGCAGCGGCCGCTGCCGAGGCCCACCGCATCCTGTCGCTGTGCCTTGACGATCGCTCGCCGGCAGGCCTGCTCGACTTCTTCGCTGGAGTTCTCGCCGGTGGCGGTGACGGCTCTGCCCCGCCGGCGCATCCGCTGTTTCCTTGAGACGCGGCGTGACCCTGACGCATGACGTCCTGATCGCCGGCGCCGGCCCGGTCGGCCCGTTGCTCGCCTGCGAGTTGCGCCTTGCGGGCGCGTCGATGCTGGTGCTGGAGAAAGCCGACGATCCGCACTCGCCGCTGAAGCGGCTGCCTTTTGGTCTGCGCGGCCTAACTATGCCCAACATTGAGGTGCTGGACCGGCACGGGCTGTTGGACGCCATCGCGGCGCCATCGGCGGCCGCGGGAGCCGCCGCCCACTGGGCGAACCAGCCGCGCCGTCCGGGCGGACATTTTGCGGGTATCCAGTTCCACCTCGACAAGGTCGACCGCTCAGCGTGGCCGGAACGCCCGCCGGGCTTGCCAAGTCCGCCGCTCGCCGTCGAGCTGGAGCGGGTCGAGCTGGAGCGGGTCGAGCTTGCGCTCGGCGCCCGTGCCGAGGCTTTGGACGCGGAGATCAGGCGAGGCGTCGCCGTCGAAGACGTCGAGCAGGCGGAGGACGGCGTGACCGTCCTCGCAGGCGACGCACGTTACGACGCCGCTTGGCTGGTGGGATGCGACGGCGGCCGCAGCGTTGTGCGCCGCGCCGCAGGCTTCACGTTCACCGGCACAGAGCCCGAGTTCACCGGCTACTCGGTCGAGGTGGAGCTGGCGGACCCGGCCCTACTGCGCGCCGGCCGTCATCACGGACCCGCGGGCATGTACACGTTCGCACCGCCGGGAGTGATTGCGATGGTAGAATTCGACCGCGGCGCAGCCCACCGGGTCGAGCCGATCACCGCTGAGAACGTCGGGGCAATGTTGCGGCGCGTCTCCGGCGTCGACGTGGTCGTGACCGCGCTCCGCCAGGCGACGACCTGGACCGACCGCGCCTTCCAGGCCGGCGTTTATCGCCGGGGCCGGGTGCTGCTCGCCGGCGACGCCGCGCACATCCACTCGCCGCTCGGCGGCCAAGGCCTCAACCTCGGACTTGGCGACGCCGCCGACCTCGGCTGGAAGCTTGCCGCGACGGTCCGGGGTGATGCGCCCGCCAATCTGCTCGACACCTATGAGCGCGAGCGCAGACCGGTAGGCGCAGCGGTGCTCGACTGGTCGCGGGCTCAGGTCGCGCTGATGCGGCCGGATCCGGGATCTCGCGCACTGGCGACGATCATCCGCGATCTGATCCAGACGAGCGATGGCGCGAGCTATGTCGCCGGCCGGGTCTGGAGAATGGGACCGGCATAACGACTCGCGTCGTGACCAACCGCCGGCGCGCGCTCCGCCCTCAGGCTGGCCGAGCGCCCGCACGCCTTTTCCCCAGCGAGGCTGACCCATGCCCTACCAGGACCCGTCCAACTTCCGCCTGTTGCCCGAGCTGGCCGGGCTCGCGCACGGAGGCGGAGACCTTCGTCGCTTTCGACAAAGCGGTGGGGCGCAGCGACGACGCGATGCCGCCCTTTGAGTTCGTAGTGACCAAGCGGAGTCTGACCGCTCGGCGCAGCCGTCACATCGCATGCACTGCTGGCCCGGCGCAGGGCGACGATTGTGCTATGATCTCCGTGATTTCGTCAGGTGCAGTAATCATCCCACAATGGCCGGTTGGGACGGTGACGACGCTCCAACTTGGGTTGGAACGGGCGAAGGCTGCGGCGCGCGCGGATACGGGAAAGCTCGGGTTGGTGAACTCCACAAAGGTGACCGGTCGCCCCGCCCCGATAGGCTCGCGATAGTTGAGTGCGGTAGTATTGGTGCCGAGCGGCTGCGGCGTGACGCGGCGATCGACCCAGGCCTGATCCTCCGGGTTCAGCACTCCAAAATGAAGGGCTGAAGGCGGCGGCAGGCTCAGTTTGCCGCTCGGCTCCGAGGATGCGAGCCGCTTCGCGCGCTCCTCGGGTCCGAGTTGGTCCATCAGAGACTGGCCGCTCTGCGCCAAGGCGGCGTCGAGAAAGACGACGCTGCGGATCCTGTCCGAGACGCGGTCGGTGACGCCGGTAACGACACGGCCGCCGAAGCTGTGACCGACCAGGACGACGTCCCGGAGTTCCTCGGCCTCCAGTACCTGAACGATGTCCGTGATCCAGGTCTCGAGCGTTATGCCGGAGGTCAACAGATGGCTCCGCTCCCCCACACCCGTCATTGTCGGGCTGAAGACCTTGAAGCCCTGCGGACGTAGCCGGTCTTCTACGCGCCTCCAGCACCACCCGCCAAACCAGGAGCCGTGCACCAGCACGATGGGGGGAAGAGCGTCCACGGCTACGACCTCACGACGCGATAAGCTGCAGGTGTTCCAGCCCGTCTGCTGTGAGCCCGCGGGTGCGGGGGCCGAACAGGGCTATGATGATCAAGCTCACAGCCGCCGCCGCCGTCACGCCGACGAGCACGCCTGCGACGCCGAAGGTGACCAACAGGAAGCCGATCATGTAGCTGTTGAAGGCGGCGCTCAGGCGGTCCACGGAGTAGACCAGCCCGATCGCACGGCCACGAAGCCGAGTTGGGAAGAGTTCGCTCCGGTAGGTGTGCAGGCCATAGGACAACAGGTTCGCTGCGATGCTGATCACAAGGCCGCACACGATCCAGCCCAGCGCGGCGCGCTGAGCCACGAACGCCAGACCGGCTACGGCGGTGATCGCGGCGCCTAAAACGATCTGCCACTTGCGTTCGAGCCGGTCTGCGAAGAGGCTGAACATCAGGGGTGCCAGGGGGAAGCTGATGGCGATCAGGGCGGAGTAACCCAGGCTCTTAGTCAGGCCGACGCCCCGCGCCTCCAGCAGGGTCGGCAGCCAGTTGTTGAAGCCGAAATAGGCGAAGGTCGCCGTGCAACTGGCGGCGATCAGGACAAGGACACGGCGGCCAAGCTCGCCCTTGAACAGCTCGTTAAAAGCTCCCTCACGCAGCTCGGGGGCTCCGGCGCTCGTAGCCTCCGGTGGAGGGAGGGAGCGACCGGTACGGTGTTCCACCATCCGTTCGACGCGCTCAAGGATGACGGACGCCTCGGCCCCGCGGCCGTGCTCGGCGAGCCAGCGCGGCGACTCCGGCAGACCCATCCGGACCCACCATATCAGTGCGGCTCCGACGACGGGGACCAGCAGCAGCAGGCGCCAGCCCTCCACCCCGCCGAGGCTTTTGTGCGCCAGCAGGGCGGCAAGCAGCCCAGCCAGCGGCACGGCTGAGAACTGGATCGCGGTGCTGATGGCAAAGCCGCGGCCACGCAGCGCCTTAGGCATGACCTCGGAGAGGTAGGCGTCCACCGCGACGATCTCCGCGCCCACGCCGATGGCGGCGATCAGGCGCCAGAGGCAGACCCCCAAGGCGTCGTGCTGCACGCTCATCATGACGGTCGCCGCCGCGTACCAGATCAGAGAGTAGGTGAAGATCGGGCGGCGTCCCAGGCGGTCCGACACCGAGGAGAACAGGATCGCGCCCAGGAACAGGCCAGCAAAGGTGGCGAAGGCCAAGCTGGCCAGGTCCGGCAGCCCGAACAGGCCGCCGCGTCCGCTGTGGAAGACGCCTGCACGCACCAGCATAGGCGATAGCAGACTGGTGAGCGCGGTCTCGTAGATTTCGAAGAAGGCGCCGAACGAGATGCGCGCCACCCATCCCCACAGCGGCCGACAGGACGGCAGCCGGTCAATTCGCGCGGTTATCACCGCGGGGCTGACCGCGTTCACGGTATCTCGACGTACATCAGGGGCGAGGACTGCTGGCCGCCGTGCATGTCGCCGTCCCCGAGGTCTCCCTGGGTCAGTGGACGGGGGATGGAGAACTTGAACGCGCGCGCATTAGGACAGGCGAACAGGCGCACCTTCTCGACAGGCTGCTTGTAGAGCGCTGCGAACATCTCCCGGCTCAGCGCGCCCGAGCGCGCCACGATCTCGTAGTCTTCGTCACTTGAGAACATGATGTCGAAGGTGAGGACGAAGGGACCCGCGTTCTTGCTCCGGATCAGGCTGGCGATGTCCTTCAGCTGACGCATTCGAGCGCCTCCCCGACGGTGAGCATCTCCATGCGGAACATCTCCGAGCTGGAATGCGGAACCGCGACATGGTTCAAGTTGAAGCGCCAGACGGGCCCACGCTCGATCTCTGCGGGGTTGTGCAGGCAGGCAAAGCCCGTGATCGCACCCTTCCACTGCGGAATGGGCGCGTGGAGCAGGGGCTGGCGACAGTATTGGATGATCGCGGTCGCCAGGGCCTGGGTGGCGGCGGTGGCCTCGACCACGATGCCGACCTCGTGCGGCAGCTCGCTCCGCCGGGGCTCAAGCACGCCCATGACCGCATCGCGGCCGTAGACGTGGAAGACCAGGGTGTACTCGTCCGGCTTGGCCTTCAGCAACTCGGTCACACCCTTCTTGATGTAGGCGGTGATTTGGCTCAGCCATTCGTCGAGCTGCATGATGATGTAGGGGTCTCGTACACCGCCGATGATCAGGCTCTGGTAGCCGGCGAGTTCCGCGCCCTCCAGCTTGACGGTGTAGCGGTCGGCGGCTGGGAACTCGCTGCCGGTGATGCGAACGCTGATCTCGTCGGCCTGCTCATAGCAGCTGTGGGTGAGGTCGAGCGCGCCCGAGCACTCCTTATGGAGGTAGGGGTCGGCGTTCTCATACAGGCTGTGCGCCGCGATGCTCTGCGGGGTGCAGCGAAGGCCGTCCCCAACAGGGCGGATGACCGCCTCGTCCTGCCGGACGGTGGCGAAGATTACGCCCTTGCCCATGGTCTCGCAGGCCAGCGTGCCGCATTCAGCGACTTTGCCGGCGTGCCAGGCCAGCCCGGGAGGAAAGCCGCGCAGGATGGGCAGGGCGGCGTAGAGAGCCGGGTCGCTGCAGCGACCGGCAATCACCAGGTCCGCTCCGGCCTCCAGAGCTGCTTGCAGCGGCTCCACGCCCATCATGCCTACGATGTGCGAGGAGCGGTCTATGGTGGCGTCGTCGAACGGGGGGGCGGGATCCAGCGCCAGGATGCGGCCCTCGGCGTTCAGTTCGTGCAGGTAGCCCTTGTCCTGTTCGGAGCGAATCACGGCCACACGCAGGCTGATCCCGCGGTCCGCTGCGATCTCGCGGACGATGTCAAGCATCCAGTCCACGTGCGCGTCCGCGCCCGCCGTTCCCACCGAGCCGATCAAGACTGGGATCGAAGCCTTGCGCGCGGCGCGAAGGACGATGTCGGTGTCGCGCAGCACGGCTTCGCGCGAGAAGGCCGTCTTGCCGGAACCAAGGGCGAACGGCCCGGCGTCGGTCGTCCCGGCGTCGGAGGCGATAAAGTGCGGTTTCAGCTCCAGGGCCTGCATGAGGCTGGGCTCGTGCACGCCCGCCCCGATGGCTCCAGAAGCGGCGACGTATCGGATCTCGTCCATCATTCCTCCACCAGCGGCGGCCGGCGCCTTCGCACAATCGAGACGTGGAGCGTCAGCACGCGTCCGGCGCATGACGGCGGACGGGCTCGCCGGTGCTCTCCCCGCCGGTACGTCATTAAATGCGCCGGCTTGAGACACCTCTGAGCGACGCGTTCGGGCTCGTCAATCTTTACCGAAGTCGTATAGATGCTGCGTCATGACGGACGACGGTGCATTCCTCAACGCGAGTGAAGCGGCGGCCCTGCTCGGGGTCAGCAAGAACACCCTCTACGTTTACGTGGGGCGGAAGGGTCTACGGTCCCAGGCCGTGCCTGGGTCGCGCGAGCGGCAGTATTGGAAAGCCGACATCCTGCGGCTGAAGCATGGTGAGCGCACGGCAGGCCGGTCGCCAGGCGAACTCAAGCGGGAAAGCGCCCTCACCCTGATCACGGATCAAGGTCCCTATTACCGGGGTCAAAGCGCGCTCGAACTGTCTGAAACCAAGTCGCTTGAGGAGGTGGCCGGACTGCTGTGGGACTGCCCGGCGGACCAGGTCTTCAAGGGCGAGGCGCCAAGAACGCCTGCAGCCTTCTCCCAATGGACTCGGCTGCTGGAAAAGGAGAGGAGCGTCGACCGGGCGTTGGGGCTTTTTCCTCAGTTGGAGCAGGCCGACCTGCGCGCCCACGACCTCTCTCACCTTGGCATGTCGCGTACCGGCGCCGACGTCGTGAGATGGATGACCGCGATCATCCTGCGGCAGGCAAAGGCGCCTTGCCGCTCGATCCACGACCACATCGCGCAATCCTTGAAGCTCGACGAGGGCAAGGCGTCTCTGGTCCGCCGGCAGCTGGTCCTGGCGGCGGACCATGGCTTCGAACCCGCGGCCTATGCGGTACGCGCGGTCGCCAGCACCGGCGTGTCGCCCTGGCGGGCTGTAATGACGGGCTTGCTTGTCGTGCTCGGCCGACGGAGCGGCAATGGACGGTTCGAGAGCATGCGGACTTTCCTCCTGGAACTCCATCAGGGCGACCCGCAACGATCGCTTGTGCGGCGGCTGCGCGACGGCGAGCCCGTCCCTGGCTTCGGCTCCCGCCTCTATCCTCAGGGCGACCCGCGGGCGAAGGCCTTGCTCGCCCACTGCGTCGAGATTTTCGGTGACGATCCCAGGCTTCAGCAGGTAATCGCCGCACAGGCGATCATGCTGGATGCAACAGGTCTGCACCCCGACTTCGCCTTCGTAAGCCTGCTCGTCGGCGAACTGCTCGGTCTTTCCGCTGACGCTTCTTTCTTCTTGATTGGTCGAACGGTGGGATGGGTCGCTCATGCCATGGAACAGTACGCAGCCGGTGAGTTTGAGCATTTAGAGGGTCGGTACCTCGGACCTCTTCCTACTTCGAAAAGTACGTGAGTTCACATTCCCGCGTAAAATCATGTAATCGCTCGATCAGTATAGGCTATATTTATAGCTCTGGTGTATACAGGGCCATAATCAACCACTCGCGTCATGAGACCTGAGCACTTGACTGGGCTGTAGCCCACCCGCCTAAGATGCGCCCCACATATTTACAAGACGCGTCAAGATTGACCGCTCGTTGGCGGCCTCGCTACGGGTTTGTCTGAGAGCGGTTCAAGCCGCCGACGATCAGGTGCGCCGCCCGCGCACGAGGGAGGACAGCATGCTGAAAATCGGCCCCAGCGCCTTTGCGTTGTCGTTGTGCATGGGATCGGCCACGCTGGTGCACGCGCAACAGACGTCGCACGGACCCGTCGCCTCTCAGCCGACCAATGCGCCGACATCGACGCCGGACACGGCCGGCGCCGCGGCTAGTTCTCCCGCACAGGGTGGCTCAGTCGCGCCCAGCGCTGCTCCGCCCACACTGACGGAAATCGTGGTCACCGCGCAGCGGCGCTCGGAGAACCTGCAGAAGGTGCCGATCTCCGTCACAGCGATTACGGCGGCCAAGCTCGCATCCGCCAACATCACAACGACCGCCGACATCGCCTCCATCACGCCCTCTTTGACGCTGTCGCAGTCGCAAGGCAGCATCGAACCCCGCATCCGGGGGATCGGCAACAGCTCAGCCGGGCCCTCAGTGGAGAACTCCGTCGCGACCTACGTCGACGGCGTCTACATCGCTCTGGCGGCGAACTCGCTTCTGAACCTTGAGAACATACAACAGGTCGAGGTGCTGGACGGTCCGCAGGGCACGCTGTTCGGCCGCAACGCGACCGGCGGCCTCGTACAGATCATCACCAAGGATCCGAAGTCGACCTTCAGCGGGAACGCCGACGTCAGCTATGAGAACTACGACACTACCCGGCTCGGCCTCTACCTTACTGGCCCAGTGGTCAACCACCTAGACGCCGACTTGGCGATCTATGCAAGCCACCAGGGCGACGGCTACGGCACCGACCTCGCCAACGACAAGCCAACCTATAAGACCGACCGCGACATCGCGCTCCGCTCTAAGTGGCTGGCGCGGTTCGATGAAGGCACAACGGTCCGGCTGGCCTTCGACTTCTCAAATACGGCCTCGTCTAATCCAGGGTTCTCGACCGTGGCTGGCCTGCAGCCCGTCTTCGGCAAGCTGTCCCCGCAGGTCATATCGACAATCGACACCCACCCCTACGACGACGACGACAACAACCCCTTCATCCACCGGGTCATAGGAGGTGGCGTGAGCGGTCGGGTCGACCAAGTTTTGGGGCCGGTGACCCTGACCGATATCGCTGCCTATCGGCGCGTGACCTACCAGCAGGCCTTCGACGCGGACGGCTTGCCCACGCAGATCGTCCAGCAAAGCTTCACGCTGCCTGAGGAAGAGATCACCGACGAACTCCAGATCGCGCCGACACACGCCGGAAAGCTTCAGTGGATCGCTGGCCTGTTCTACTTCCACGATGACGGCGCCTACGACTCTCTCGACACGGCGATCGGAGCCCCGCCGGCTCAAACCCAGACGATTTCAACACCGGATTTCACGACCCGGTCCATCGCCGGCTACGGCCAGGCGACTTACGAGATCTTGCCGCAGACCCACGTCACCGGCGGCTTCCGCTATACCTACGAGTACCGCACGGAAGGCGGTTCGGCCGGAGCTATAAACGCCGCGGGCGTGCAGACGATCAGCGCCATTCCCGACGCCAGCACCCATACGAGCACGCCGACTTGGCGGCTGGCGCTTGATCATCAGTTTGGGCCGGACGTGCTGGGCTACATCTCGTGGAACAGGGGCTTCAAGAGCGGAGGGTTCAATCCAACGGTCGTCTCCCAACCGCCTTACCGGCCCGAGCGCCTAGACGACTACGAGATCGGCGAGAAGAGTACGTTGTTCAACGGTCGACTCCGAGTGAACGCGGCGTTTTTCTACTATGTATACAAGAACATCCAGGTCAATACATTCCTGAACAGCTTGGCCGTCATCTACAATGGTGCGGAGGCGCGGGAATATGGCCTGGACGCGAGCTTCGACTTCTCGCTCACCCGGGACCTCCTGATCACCGGCGGGGTCGTGCCGTTGCACGACCGCTTCAGCGATTTTCCCGACGCCGTCATCGCCACGCGCAACGGCGACAACACCACGTCCACCCACACCGGCTCGGCCACAGGCAACCGCTTACCGTTCGCGCCAGACGCCACCGCCAGTCTAGGCATCGACTACAAGCGGACCATCGGGCCGGGCCGGGCGGACCTCTTCGTCAACGACCTATATAATTCCGGCTACTACGGCCAGCCGGATAACTTCCTTCATCAGGGCGCTTTCCACCAGCTGAACGCCTCCCTCCAGTACCAGCCGGACAACAGTCCACTGACTTTCAAGCTGTACGCCCGCAACATAGTCGATAATCATGTCGCCGAGTTTCTCTCCGTAGGCACGACCGGCACGGCCGTGTCGTTCGAGGCGCCGGCGACATATGGCTTCACCGTGGGCGTCAAGTTCTAGGTGGGACTCGCGCCTGCGCTCCGGACGACGCCGATAGCTGGGTCGCGACACCTGCAACGAAAGGTTGGGTGGGCCGCGATATGACCTGCACTCATGCGACAGGAACATCATCGCCTTGACTGCGAGTGGACAAGTCGTCGCCCGCACCACCTTCTTCGTGGGGGGCTGCTACGCAGGGCCGCCCGAGGCTCAGGTGATGCACGGGCAGATCTTCGTGGAGGCGCTCACGCCCGAGCGAGTTTTGCACCCATTTCCGCTCGTGCTGATCCATGGCGGCGCCCAAACTGCAAACAACTGGCTAACGACGCCGGACGGACGGCAGGGGTGGGCAGACTGGTTCGTCGATCAGGGTTGGGTCGTTTACCTCGTCGATCAACCAGCACGGGGCCGTTCCGCTTGGCAGCCTGGCCTAGACGGCCCCTTGGTCCCTATTCCAGTCCACCATGTCGAGCGGCTCTTCACCGCCTGTGCGGAGTATGACGACTGGCCACAGGGCAAGCTGCACACTCAGTGGCCGGGCGGCGAGGGAAAGGGACATTCGGGCGACCCCGTCTTCGACCAGTTCTACGCCAGCCAAGTGCCCTGGATGGGGCGTATAGAAACCGAAAGCGCCGTTTCGAGGGCGGGCGCGGCGCTGCTGGACCGCGTCGGTCCTGCGGTCGTGCTGGTGCATTCTCAGGCCGGCGCCTTCGGGTGGCTGCTGGCAGACGCCCGGCCGGAGCTCGTGAAAGCCATCGTCGCCGTCGAGCCATTCGGCCCTCCCTTTAGGGATGACAGCGCGCTCAAGAACGTCCCTGATCGGTCCTGGGGCCTGACCCTCACGCCGCTGACCTACGATCCACCTGTCACGGCGGACCATCCCCTTGAGTTCGAGCAGCAGAGGCGCGTCGATCCCACCCTCCAGGCCGGCTGGCTGCAGAAAGGACGTCCGAGACGCTTGGCGAACCTGCGCAACGTCCCGGTGCTTGTCGCGACAGGGGAGGCTTCCTACCACGCCGCCTATGACCACTGCACAGTGGCCTACTTGGTCCAGGCCGGCGTGCAGGTTGAGCACATGCGCCTAGCTGATCGTGGTGTGCACGGCAACGGCCACATGATGATGCTGGAGCTCAACAGCCTGGAGATAGCGGCCCTACTGAACGCGTGGTTGATCCGAACGCTTGCCGGATCGGACGCCTGAGCGGCTCCGCGCGCGTCGAGGCCGCAATGCGTATCATCAGGGGTAGGCGGATTTAGAACTTTGTATCGGACGCGCTTATGGCAGCTATAGCTATCCTCAACTCCAGAACCTGCCAGACCGGAATCGGCCAATTTTTGCCATTTTGGAACGGCGTCTCGCACTGCACGAAGCTTCTTAGTTCGAGGCAGAGATGAGGGGGAGGGGCGTGGGCGTTCCAGCTGATCCACCGCGATCAGGGCTGCTGCGCACGTAAGCGCCTGAGCTCCAGCCATAGGCGTTCAGCGGGGGATTTACATTCGACTCGAAGGTGCTGGACTCTTGGACAGCGCGGAGCCGAGCTGATGACTAACGCAGTCGAGTTGGACCAACGCATCACCGTGCGAGTGCTGCGCGAGACCAGTCTTGCGCTTGAGCGCGCCGCGATCGGCGCCCACACGCGTCCGGGTCAGCTTGCCCGGCGCATGCTCTTGGACGGGCTGCGCGCAAGCGGCTTTGAGTTTCCGCAGGCTGACGAGCTTGGTGATGGCCGAGCCAATTTTCGATAATACTCCGGCGCTGTTAGCACTGGAGTGCAATAGATACAAACGGTTATAGCACCTCATTTCCGATAAGATATCATCTGCGCGATCCTTTTGTAGACGCAAAGTGCAAATGTCACCCGTGCGCAAGTTAGAGATGGCACTCCCTCAGCCCCGGGAACGGCGGCCTTGGGACAACGATGGGACGTGATCCGCGACGTGGACCGGGGTCGCATGATGGCGGCGGCCGCCGCTGGACTGCTGGCGCTGGAGCGCCGGCAGATGTTCCCATTGCCGAAGGCGGCCCGGCCTGAGGGTGCGCCCAGGCGGATCTCCGAGCGCCATAACTAGCCCTTGCTGAACCAATTGCCCTTCTACTTTGCGTGGACACGCCCCTTGCCCACTCGGGGCATGTGGCGATGCGCGTCCTCATTTTCCCAATCTCCTGCTGCAGTTGGCCAGCGCGTCGGAAGGCATCAAGATCCGACTATTGTGCGCTATTGCCGCGCATGCCTCTCGTAGGGGCCCTCCCTTGGCCCTTACGCGGGGGCCGACTTACCTCTGCAGCCCAGGCACTGTCCTCCGTCGCGAAGCCTCGCGTGGTCCGCAGCTTGAACGCGCCAGCAGTGCAGGCGGTCGCGCGCTGCGCTCTGGCGAGGGCCGGCGTCTCCTGTGGTGATCGCCACGGCCTCCGAGGGCCTAGTCGCGATCTGATAGAAGGCTGACTGTTTCATGCCGCCTCCGGTGCTCGAATAGGCTCGATCTCCTCCAGGCGCGCGCCCGCTCGAATGGCTGGGTCGGCCAAGTCGAAGTTAGCCTGAAGTGCCATCCAGAACCCCTCCGTGGTGCTGAAAGCCCTGGACAAACGCAGGGCCGTGTCTGGCGTCAGCGACACCTCGCACCGGGCTAGGCGCTCGATGCGTGTGCGCGGGACATGCAGGCGCGCCGCTAGGCTGTAGGCGGTCAGACCGAGCGGCTTCATGAACTCCTCTAAAAGGATCTCTCCGGGATGAACGGGAGATAGCTGAGCGTCGTTACGATCGAAGATGCGGGCAGCCATCTCGATGCCTTGGGTTACAGTACGGAACCTAGTGGTAGTCGACAAACTCCACGTCTGCCGGGCCGTGCTCGGTCCATATGAAGCACAGCCTGAACTGGTCGTTTACCCTGATGGCATATTGACCTCCTCTATCGTCCTTTAGTGCTTCTAGGTGGTTGCCTGGTGGAGACCTTAGATCATCCAACGAATCAGCAGCGTGAAGCATAACTAGCTTGCGCTGGGTGCTCCTGACCACATCCTGCGGAAATCCTTTTCCGGGCTTCCTTAGATTGTGGAGCGCCTCGCAACGCTCATCTTTGAAACTCTGGATAGCCACACGTGGCACTCCTTGCGTCACTTGGTTACGTATCACGACGAGATACGTTGCGCAAGGCCGTCGCAGTGGCTGAAATATGGGGCGCAATGAGCAGCAGATGAACATGCCGGCTGGATGCTCGGCCACGGAGAGAAGCGGTGATGGCGGCCTTCATGGTGCAGATTGCCGCCCAGCCACCGTCTGGGTGCGCCAAACCTGGGCGCCAGGCGTCGCCCATTCGTCCATGGAATCGCCGAACGTACTATTCTTCCCCCAAAGCCTTTGCTCGTTCACTCGCCCCAGCCTGAACAACGGCAGATCTCACCGCTTCGAGCGCCTCAAGAGCATCCGCCCTTGCTCGGTGTCGTGTCGCCGATCGCGGCCGTCCCACCTCTAATTCGTCAGCCAAATGGCTGGCGCAGACGCGGGCGTGATCAATAGCGGCGTTCAAGACGGCCGAGGGATGCAGCAGCGCGCGCGCATTTTCCAGGCAGGCCTTCACGTTCTCAGCCATGACCCCTGGGTCGACCCAACTGTCCCGCTGAAGATATGCGCGGGCGCTGTCGAGGAAGTCTCGGGCGGCGGCACCTATCGACGTCATCACCGTTCCTGTACTGCCGAGCCGAGCCAAGTCTGTTCATGCCGGTATGTACCAGTCGCTGGTGGAGGCGCTAGGCTCGATGGAGTCTGGCGAAGCTGAGGCGCCGAGGATTATCAATCCCTGGCCGAAGAAGGCTTGAAAGCCGAACAGTGACTCATCCTCGTTTCGGCCCCACGCGTAGCGAAACTGGTCGCCCAGGTTGGTGTTGGTGCGCCGGCCGATCACCAGACTCGGGAGAGCCTCGCGCATGTTGTCTATCGCCGTCTGCGTCGAAGGGATGACTTGCTGCGACCAAGCCGTCAGTGATCCCCATCGCCTCGGCAGGATGGAGCCGGTCTCCCGATAATGTAACGCCCGTACCAGCTTCCGAGCGACCGTCGTTATGTGGCCGTTGACCTCGGCTGACACACCTACGATAGGTGCGCCGGCGAAGGTCTCACCTGCTTCCGGGTGCAGACCCCAGCGGCCGAATACCCGCCGCTTCTCATTTGCGGACGCCAGTGAAGGCAAGCATCCAGGGGCATTGTTCCGGACCGCTCGAACAAGAGGCGCGATGTCGTCAGTTTCATCGTCACCGCGACCGGTGTCTGCAAGGCGGAGCATAAGGGCTAATACCAGGCGTCCTAAATACTGACCTGCGCCCATTGGCGGGTTCCGATGGAGGTGAT
>NZ_CAHJWH010000063.1 GCF_903642205.1 Caulobacter sp. S45
CGCCAGTGGCCGCGGACCTGTCTCAGCCAACGCCCGAAAAGCTAGCCGCCCTGAACAGCGCCGCCCAGGCCCGGGCGAACAGCCGCTCGGCGATGGAGCTCGGGGCGTCGGCCGAACGGATCCGCTTCAGATCTCCAAGCTCGCGGAACAGCGCCAGGACTGCAGGCGTGATCCCCGTCGCCCCGACGGGATGCATGGCCCCGTCAGCCATCGAGCCAGGCGTCGAAGCGGCGCTGCTGCTCGATCAGCCCATGCTCGGGCTCGTGACCGCCGAGCGTCTGGGGCGCCTTGAAGAAGAGGCCGAGCTGCTCCTGCACGCCGCCCTGCCCACGCGCGCGGGCCAGCCCCAGCGAGCGGGCGATCTCGATCACCAGCGGCGCGGCCAGCACGCTGTCCTTGCACAGGAAGTTGACCTTGATCTGCATCTTGCGGCCGAGGAAGCCGGAGATGTCGATATTGTCCCACGCCTCCTTGTCGTCGCCGCGCGGCCGGTAATAGTGGATGTGGACGATGTGGTCCTCCACCGGATAGCCCAGCATCCCGTCCAGGGCCGACTTCTTGGTCCCGATCTTGGAGGCCAGCGACTTGGCGTCGTCCAGCGCCAGGCCGTCGCGGTTGCCCAGGATGTTGGTGGAGAACCAGCCGTCCACATGCAGCGCGCGCGCCCTCAGTCCCGGGGCGATCACGGTCTTCAGGAAGGTCTGGCCGGTCTTGCCGTCCTTGCCGCAGATGGGGACCTCGCGCTGCGCCGCCAGCTCCGCCATGGCCGGCAGGTCGCCGGCCACGCTGGGCGTGAAGTTGCCGTAGGGCGTATCCGCGCCGATCGCCGAATAGGCATAGAGCATGGCGGGGCTGATCGCCGGGTCGTCGGCGTCGAGCCCGCGCTCGAAAGCGTCCAGCGACTGCAGCGCCGGCGCGTCGAGGTCCGGCTTGCGCTCCACTGAGGCGAGGTTGATCACCACCACCTGGTCAAGCGCCTTGTCCGATTTGAAGCGGTCGATGTCCTCGCGGATGCGCGTCACGGCCGCCCGATGACCGTCAGCGACGATCTTGTTGGCGCCGTCGATATTGGCGCAGAAGTCGCGGCTGCCCACCGCCGGCCAGGGGGTCATCCCCCTCAGGCCCGAGGCGCCGTTGGCCAGTTCCGCCGCCGTGACCACGCCGTGCCCCAGCGCCGCGGTGGCGAGGTCATCGCCGGAGAGGTCCCAGCCGCCAAAGACGAGATCGCCGTAGGGGGTCAGACCTTGAGCGGTGCGGTCCGCCAGCGGCAGCCCGTCCAGGGCGTTCGAACCGGCTCGGATCATCTCGACGCCCGCCAGCGCCGTGGTCGCCACCGCGCCGCCAAGGCCGATCACCGCGACACCCAGTCTACCCGTCATTCATTCCGCCTCAAGTTTCCGCGCCTGCAAAAACGAGCGCCTCTTTTAATAGCGGTAATCAGCACGTCCAGGACATTAAGATGAAAGATGCCCTGTTACCAACCTTAGAATTAACATAGATTGTTCTATCCGTTTACGAACAACATATGTTATTAAGGTACTGTCGGGTCCACGGCAACTTGTCTCCGGTTCGGCGCAGCTCACCCAAACCCACGCCGGCTTTATCGCGCGACTTGGCGGCGCTCAGTCAGGGTGGCTGAGCATCCTGCCTCGTAGGTCGTGGACGGACGAGGCGGCGTTCCGGCTCGAGGGGTTGTGCACAGTGCCGTCGCGCTGGGCTGCGCAGAGCTGTCGCTTGGGGCGTTCACAGATGAAGCGATCGATGGGTCAGTCCCGCGCTGGCCGGCTCGCCGCGGCGCCGCAGGTGGGGCCGGAGCCTGCTCAAGCCTCGCCCGCGCCAGTTCTCGAGCCGAGGGGCTGGAGTTCGGCCCGTCTGCCGCGCGGCGGACGCATCCCTTTGGACCCGAAGAGGCGCATCCAGGGCGGACGGGCGCTTTGCGCCACTACCGATGTCTCGGCACGCGGGTCCTCCCCGATCGGGGAGGAGGCGGGAGCGCTTGCGGCCGCGCCTTCCGGCGCCACCTCGGCCTCGGACAGTGGCCGCGTCCAGACCTCGCCGTCGGCGTCAAAGCCGGCCTTGGCGTAGAAATCCTGCGACAGGCCGTTCTTCTCGGTCGCCTCCGTGACACCTGTCACCGATCGTGCGCCCGCCGTCGCCAGGTCGCGATAGATCGTTTCCAGCGCGCGGAACTCCACGTCGAGGCCGATGACCCGGCAACTCATGACGAACTGCAGGATAACCCCACCCTCGACCAGGGCGACGCAGGTGAGCCCGTAGGGCGTGAACCGATCGGCGACCTCGAAGGCGTAGGCTACGCCGCCTCGCGCGAACAGGGCGGTCCATTCGGCCTCCGTCCACCGTTTACCGGTCGTGTTGAACTGGTTGGTCTTGTTCAGCAGCTCGAACGCCCGCGCCGACCTCAGGTCCGCGCCGCTCGAGATGCGGAAAGCCTCGACGTTCAGGTCCAGGGCGGCGAGGAAGTCCGTCCTGGACATGCGCGCACGCTCCTGGCCCCGTTCCGCCTGGGCGCGGATCATTTCGGTGCGCCGTGCGGACTCCGAACTGATCGAAGCGACCTGCAGCTCCGGCGCCCACAGCAACACCCGCTTCAGGTAATAGATGTCGGCTCCGAGCACCCGGATATCGGGGAAGGCCTGCGCCACCGCTGCACGCTCCACCGGGTTGTCGTCGATGAACACGACGCTCTCCGGGAGGACGTTCACCTCGGCGATCACCTCCGCTATGTTCTGCGCCTTGGAGCGCCAGTTTATCCTGTGCACGGCGAAGGACTCGAAGGGCAGCAGCCCCCATGTCAGCTTGGCCCAGTTCTCGCGGATCAGCGCCTCGTCATTCTTGCTGACGATGGCCAGGACCACGCCCCGCCGCTTCAGGAAGTTCAAAGCTTCGGTGAAGCCCAGAGGCCAGCCCTCCTGGGTGTCGACCCCGCCTTCTGCAAACACACCTCTCCAGAGCGTGTCGTCCAGGTCGATGATGACCAGCTTGACCGCGTCTATCCCACGAGCCGTGCGGTACATCGCTTCAGCCTCATGGATGATCGCATGCATGGCCTCCAGGGTCTGCAGCGTGTAAAAGTCATAAATTCGCTCGGCCGGAGTAATGCGGCTTCCGTCGTGGTGGCTGTCGAAGTCCGTCAGGAACGAGCCGTGGCTTAACGCCCACACACTGTCATCCTGGATGTACATACGGCCCCGTCCCGCACAGATCTGGTCGAGATCAAGCAGGTGGACATTGCGCAGCCCCGATAAGGCGTCCACCAGGGTCTTGTTGAGCTGTTCGACGAAGTAGACGGGGTTGCTCAGCTCGTACCGGGGCATGAATCTGCCAAGCATATTCTGCTGTGGTGTCATGAAGTTGCAGACAAAAGTGAGGAGACCGGACTGGCGGCTGTAAGTCAGCGCCGAGTCCAGCATGTGCAGCATGCGATCGCAGCAGGTTTCGAAGTAGGCCTGGGCGGTGGCGGGGTCCTCCATGGCCGTGCTCAGCCAATGGTGCTCATGCGAGATGCTGCGCATGGGGAGCTGAACAAGCTGGAAGCTGTAGCTGGCGAGTTCCTCCGCCGTCTTCTCGGCGAACTCGGCGACGTTGTTGAAAATGAGGTGTTCCGCCTCCCAGCCGAAATCCCGACGCATGACGAAGGTCAGGAGGTCGGCCGTACAAGCCCCTACCATCAAAGGCCTGATCGGAGGCGGGTCGGTCTTGCGAAGATCGACGGGCGCCCGGAAGCGGAAATCCCGGTGGGCGGTCCGGTCGGCCCGGCGTCCGTCCGCCAGCGAGTGGTCAGTCTGCAAACGATGTCTCCGTGCAGCTTGTCAGAGCCTGGCGGCGGAAGCCGCCGTCGCTTCGAGTCTCACGAGCCGGCCGGACCTCGTCAGGGCGTCGGCTTCGGCGAGGCTCGGCCTATCGGCGGTGGTCCGCGGTTTCAAGTGCCGAGGCGCTCTTTCAGGCATGAGCTCCGGCGCCTTCATCGTTCCGGGGCTCATGATGCTGGCGATGCTGACGGAGAGGCTCTCGAACGCCTCGTTCGGCGTCCATATGCCTGAACGGGCGTGGACTATCCAGGAGCGGCTGTCGGGGCGCTGGGTACCCAACGGCTGGTCGCTGGGTTGCAGCCATCGTCCGCAAGGCCAGCATTACCGCCGCACCAGGATCGGGAGCGGACGAAGCCGGGCAGCCTGTGTCCCGCTAGCCCTTGCACCGCGCCCCGTTCCGGCAGATATTGATAGTCATTCGCGTGTGGAGCTTCGACGACCTTGCTCAAGCGGCTTCAGGACTCTCCGGTACGCTCCGCGATCCCGTCGGCCGACGTCATGGCGCGCGGGGTCGTGCCGCTCGGGCGCGGCGCCCGGGGCCTGCGCGGGGTGGTCGCATCGGTCGGGACCGGAGCCCTGGCCCACGCAGCAGGGGGGCTTGAGCCCGCCGAGCTTGAGCGCCGCCTGCTGGAGATCGGCTTTGTGGAAGGCGCACGTATCGAGATCCTGCATGAGGGCGCGCTCGGTGGCGATCCCATCGCCGTCCGGATCGACGACGCCCGCGTGGCGCTGCGTCGGCGCGAGGCTGATGCGGTGCTGATCCAGGTCGAGGCGGGTCGCCTGCGTCCGCGCCGCGGCTTGGCCGCCTGAGCCCGCTGGATGAGCGCCGAGGCGGTCCTTGAGCCGCCGCCGCCGAGCCTCGCCGACCGGCTGAACACCGAGGCCGCGCCCGCCCAGGCGCTGCCCGTCGCTGTGGCTCGGCTGGCCCTGATCGGCGCGCCAAATTGCGGCAAGACGGCCCTGTTCAACGCCCTGACCGGCAGCCGCCAGAAGGTCGCCAACTATGCGGGCGTCACGGTGGAGCGCAAGGAGGGTGCGGTCACGGCCGTCGACGGCTGGCGCGCCCGGGTGCTCGACCTGCCCGGCACCTATTCGCTGCGCGCCCGCAGCCCCGACGAGGTGGTCACCCGCGACGCGGTGCTGGGCCGCCTCGCGGGCGAGACTCCGCCGGACGTGCTGGTCTGCATCGCCGACGCGACGAACCTGAAGGGCGCGCTGCGCCTGGTGCTGGAGCTGAAGCAGGTCGGCCGGCCCATGGTGCTGGCGATGAACATGTTCGACATCGCTGAGCGCCAGGGCTGGCGCATTGACCTCGAGGGTCTCTCGCGCGAGTTGGACATCCCGGTGGTGACCACCGTGGCCACCCGCAGGCGCGGCGTGGACGCCCTGCTCGCCGCCGCCCAGCGCCTGGCCCGCGGCCCCGCCGCGCTCTCCTCCGAAGTCGCCTGGCGCGAGCCGGGGCCGGTCGAGCTGCGAACTGCTCACCGCGAGGCCGAGCGCATCGCCAGGGCCTGCGTCGCCCCGCCCGCACGCCCGGACACCCTGACCGGCAAGCTGGACGGCGTGCTGCTGCACCCGGTGTTCGGCTCCGCAATCCTGCTGGGCCTGCTCTTCCTGATGTTCCAGGCGGTGTTCACCTGGGCGCAGCCGCTGATGGACCTGATCAAGGCCGGCTTCGACCAACTGGGCGTCCTGGTCGGCCAGACCTTCCCGCCGGGCCTGCTGCGCAGCCTGATCTCCGAGGGGGTGATCTCCGGGGTGGGCAGCGTGCTGGTCTTCCTGCCCCAGATCCTGATCCTGTTCTTCTTCATCATCGTGCTGGAGGACCTGGGCTACATGGCCCGCGCCGCCTTCCTGATGGACCGGGTGATGGGCGGGGCCGGCCTGCACGGGCGCGCCTTCATCCCGCTGCTGTCCAGCTTCGCCTGCGCCATCCCCGGCGTGATGGGCGCGCGGGTCATCGACAACAGGCGCGACCGGCTGACCACCATCCTGGTGGCCCCGCTGATGACCTGCTCGGCGCGCATCCCGGTCTACACCCTGATCATCTCCGCCTTCATCCCCAACCGCACGGTCTGGGGCTTCGCCAGCCTGCAGGGGCTGGTGATGTTCGGCCTCTACGCGGCGGGCATCGTCAGCGCGCTCAGCGTCGGCTTCGTGATCCGCAAGCTGTTCTGGCGCGGCGCCGCGGAGCCCTTCCTGATGGAGCTGCCGGCCTACAAGCTGCCGGACCCCAAGAACGTGCTGATGGGCGTCTGGACCCGGGCCAAGATCTTCCTGACCCGGGCCGGCACGGTGATCCTGGCCATGATGGTGCTGATCTGGTTCCTCAGCTCCACCCCCTCCGCCCCGCCGGGCGCGGTCGGCCCCGCCATCAACTACAGCTTCGCCGGCATGCTCGGCCACGCCATGGAGCCGCTGCTGGCCCCCATCGGCTTCACCTGGCAGATGGCCGTGGCGCTGGTGCCCGCCATGGCGGCGCGGGAGGTTGCGGTGGCGGCGCTCGGCACCGTCTACGCCGTGCAGGGCGGCGAGAACGCGTTAGGCCCGCTGTCGGGCGTGCTGCACGCCCACTGGTCGATGGCTTCGGCGCTGGCCATGCTCGCCTGGTTCATCTTCGCGCCCCAGTGCGCCTCCACCCTGGGCGTCGTCAAGCGCGAGACCAACTCTTGGAAGTGGCCGGCCATCATGTTCGCCTACATGACGGCGCTGGCCTACGTGGCGGCCTTCGCCACCTACCACATCGCCAGGCTGGCGGGGGCGTGAGCGGCGTGCAGGCGGTGATCGCCTACGCCGTCGTGGCGATGGCGGCGGCCTGGATCGTGTGGTCGATGTTCGTGCCGGGCAAGCTCAAGGCGCGCCTGCGCGGGCGGGTGAGGCTGAAGCGGTAGCAGGCCTGCGACGCCCGCTCAGCCCCCATAGGCCTGGTTCAGCAGGACCTGGAGCCCTCGGGCGTCCAGGCGTTCGGGGTTGCGGTCCGAGACGTAGGAGAAGCCTTCGGGCATCGGCAGGGCGCCCTCGGCCAGGTAGGCCTCCCGCCGCGCCGCGTCGTGGCTCGGCAGGATGACGTAGCGGTCCGACAGTTCCACGGTGGAGCGGGCGTCGTCCTCGGGCACCATGATCTCGTGCAGCTTCTCGCCCGGGCGGATGCCCACCAGCTTGTGCGGCAGGCCGGGGGCGATGGCGCTCGCCAGCTCGGTCGTGCGCATGGACGGGATCTTGGGCACGAAGATCTCTCCCCCCGTCATCGCCTCCAGGCTCGACAGCACGAAGTTCACGCCTTGATCCAAAGTGATCCAGAACCGCGTCATGCGCGGGTCGGTAATCGGCAATTCCTGGGCGCCTTCCGCCACCAGCTTGCGGAAGAACGGGGCCACCGACCCGCGAGATCCCATCACATTCCCGTATCGCACCACGGAAAAACGCGTGTCGGCGTCACCCGCCATGGCCCCGGCGGCCACGAAGATCTTGTCCGAAGCGAGCTTGGAGGCGCCGTAGAGATTGATCGGGTTGGCCGCCTTGTCGGTGGAGAGCGCCACCACCCGCTTCACCCCGGCGGCGATGGCGGCGTTGACCACGTTCTCCGCGCCCATCACGTTGGTCTTGATGCACTCGAACGGGTTGTACTCGGCGATCGGCACATGCTTCAGCGCCGCGGCGTGGATCACGTAGTCGACGCCCCGCATGGCTGTCTGCAACCGCCCGACATCGCGCACATCGCCGATGAAGTAGCGCAGGAATGGCCAGCGCTCCGTGGGATGAGCCTGGGCCATCTCGTACTGCTTCAGCTCGTCCCGGCTGAAGACAATCAGCTTCTTCGGGGTGAACTGCTCGCAAACCGCCTTGACGAAGGCGCGCCCGAACGAGCCCGTGCCGCCGGTGACCAGGATGACCTTGCCATTCAGGTCCGGACGGGGATGCAGGAAGTCGCGGACAGGCGCTTGGAAGGGGCGGGCGCTCTGGGCGGCGACAGCTGGGGATGGCATCTGGAACTCGCGCAGGAGGCGTCGGGCGACCCTCTCCCGGTCAGCTTAACGGATCGTGGTTAACGGCTTCGCAAAGGGTCTGGCGCAAGCCTCCGCCATGGCCGCGCCTGCCCTGAGACCCACGCCGCCGCCGTTCCTCGGCTATGGGCGCCAACTCATTGAGGAGGACGACATCGCCGCGGTCGTCGCGGCGCTCCACAGCCCTCACCTGGCTCACGGGCCGCGCGTGGACGCGTTCGAGCTGGCCCTGGCCCAGGCGTGCGGGTCGCGCGAGGCGGTGGCCTGTTCCTCCGGTACCGGCGCCCTGCAGCTGGCCCTGGCCTCGCTGGACGTGGGACCGGGGCATGTCTGCGTCGTACCCGCGGTGACCTTCCTGTCCACGGCCACGGCCGCCCGGCTGCTCGGCGCCGAGGTACGCTTCACCGATGTCGACCCGGACACCGGCCTCATGACCGCGGAGACGCTCGCCGCCGCCCTGGACCGGAGCGGGCCGGTCAAGGCCATCCTGCCTGTGCACCTCGCAGGTCGGCTCTGCGACATGACCCCAATCTCCGCCCTGGCCCGCGAGGTCGGCGCGACAGTGGTGGAGGATGCGTGCCACGCGCTTGGCGGCCTCGATGAGGCCGGCCAGCCGGTGGGCGCCTGCAGGCAGTCCGACGCCGCCTGCTTCTCCTTCCATCCCGTCAAGACAATCGCGGCGGGGGAGGGCGGCGCTGTCACCCTGAACGATGCTGGTAGGGCGGCGCGGGCGCGGCGGCTGCGCAACCATGGCGTCACGCGTGACGCCGCGCTGATGGGCGAGCCGGGCTCGTTCGGCCCGGAAGGGCGGCCGAACCCCTGGGCCTACGAACAGCTTGAACTCGGCTTCAACCTGCGGCTGGACGAAATGTCGGCGGCCCTGGGAATGAGCCAGCTGGCCAAGCTCCGTCGCCTCGTCGAACTTCGCGCCTCCCTGGCAGCGGCCTACGACGCCGCGCTCGCGCCTCTCGGCCCGCGCGTCCGCGCGGTTCCCAGGCCGCTCGGCGCCCGCTGGGGCCTGCACCTTTACACGGTGCTCCTGGACGAGCCGGACCTTGCGGCGAGGCGGGGCTCCATCATCGCCGCCCTGGCGAGCGACGGGATCGGTGCGCAGGTGCACTATGTGCCGCTGTACCGCCAGCCCTACTTCCGCGAGCGCTACGGACCCATGCGCCTGGCTGGTGCTGAGGCCTATTACGGCCGCGTGCTCGCCCTGCCGCTGCATCCCTCCATGCACGGCAGTGATGTGGACCGCGTTGCAGAGGCTTTGGCGGCTGCCATCGAAGGCTGAGGCGCACAGGCAGCGTGCGACCAACCGCCCGGAGCCGGCAGTTTGTCCAAGTTCGCCCGCTCTCCTACAAGCGGGCTTCGTGGCCACGGGCCGGAGCCTCTCATGACCATCCAACAAGTCCCCACCCCTCCCGGCGAGATCACTGGCCAGGTCCTGTTCTACAGCAGGCCAGAGCCGCTCTCCCCCGAAGCGCACGGCAAGCTGGGCTTCAAGTCTGTTGACGCGCCCTTCGCCTTTGCGGCCTCCGCCCATATCCTGCCGCTGCAGGTGAGCGAGTTCGGGCCGGCCGCTCTCAACTATCCCATCATTTTCGCAGGCGAGTTCAAGACGCCGATGGCGATCCTGGGCATCCGCCCGGGCGAGAACCTCTTCGTGAGCGCCCAGGGCCAGTACGAGGAGAGCGCCTACATCCCGAGCTTCATCCGGCGCTATCCCTTTGTGCTGGCCGGGGGCGAGGGATCGGAGCAGCTGATCGTCTGCATCGACCGGGAGGCGCCGATGCTTGTGGAAGGTGGCGATGTGCCGCTCTTCGTCGACGGCAAGCTTTCCACCTTCTCCCAGAACGCAGTGGATTTCTGCAGCAACTTCGAGACCGAGCGCCGACGAACCGACGAGTTCGTGGCCAGGCTGAAGGGGCTTGACCTGTTCGAGGCCAAGGCCGCCACCTTCACCCCGCGCTCAGCGGACGGGATCCAGGGTCAGCCGGTCCAGATCGCCGACTATTTCGCGATCTCCGAGGAGAGGCTGAACGCCCTGCCGGACAAAGACCTGCGCGACCTGCACGTCACCGGAGCGCTGCGCCAGATCAGCGCCCACGCGATCTCGATGTTCAACTGGGAACGCCTGATCAACCGGGCCGCCGCCCGCGTTGCGGTGGCGGGCCACGCCTAAGGAGCCGAAGGCGGCAGCCCATCTGGCGCCCACCTCAGCAAAGCTCGAAGCCGCCCGCGTTCCGTCGCCCTGGCGCGCCGCCTATATGCTGGGCTGACCTGAACGGATGCGAGGACAAGGCGATGGCGCTACAGCTCGGCGACACAGTTCCCGATTTCACCCAAGAGTCCACCGACGGCCCGGTTCACCTGTACGACTGGGCGGCGGGGTCGTGGGTGGTGCTGTTCTCGCATCCGAAGAACTTCACGCCTGTCTGCACCACCGAGCTGGGCGCCGTCGCCAAGCTGAAGCCGGAGTTCGACCGGCGGGGCGTGAAGGTGCTCGGCCTTTCGGTGGACGCACCGGGCAATCACGCCGGCTGGGTCGCCGACATCGAGGAGACGCAAGGCGTCAGGCTGAACTTCCCGCTGCTCGCCGATCACGACCGCAAGGTGGCGACACTCTACGGGATGATCCATCCCAATGCCTCGGACACCATGACGGTGCGCTCGGTCTTCATCATCGATCCGAAGCTGAAGCTGCGGCTGAGCCTGACCTATCCGGCCTCCACCGGCCGCAACTTCGACGAGTTGATCCGCGTGATCGACTCCCTGCAGCTCACCGATGGTCACAAGGTGGCTACGCCTGTGAACTGGAAGCCGGGCGAAGACGTGATCATCGTCCCGTCGGTCAGCGACGCGCAGGCGCGGGAGATGTTTCCCGCCGGCTGGACCGAGGTGAAACCCTATCTGCGGACGGTGAAGTCGCCGGCCTGAGGGTCGCTCCGCTCGGGAACGGAGCTCAGACCGCCGCGTAGGCCAGCAGGGCGAGCGTCTCGTCCAGGCAGGCGCGGTCGCCGGCGGCGACGATCTGGCCTCCGTCACGCCCGATCGGGCGTCCCCGCCAGTCCGTCACGAAGCCTCCGGCGCCCTGGATCAGCGGGATGGCGGCTTCGACATCCCAGGCCTTCAGCGCCGTAGGCTCCACCACGACATCCAGGACGCCCAGTGCGGTCAGGGCGAAGAAGTACGCGTCGCCGCCAAGCCGGGTCAGCCGCGCCGCATCCCTCACTCTCGAGAAGGCGGTCTGCTCGAGCGGCGTGAAATAAGCCAACGGATCGGTCACACCCACGATGGCCGAGCCGAGTCCAGGGCAGGCCCGCACCGCGAGCTGACGCGTTCCGTCGGGGCGGATCAGGCGTGAACCGAGAGCTGTCCCGAGAAAGATCTCGTCCAGGTACGGCTGGGCGATCAGCCCAACCACCGGCTCGCCGCGCCAGCGCAGGGCGATCAGCGTGGTCCAAAGAGGTATGCCTGCGATGAAGCCCCGCGTGCCGTCGATCGGGTCGAGCACCCAGACGAACTCCGCGTCCACCCGGTCCTCGCCGTACTCCTCACCCAGCACGCCATGGTCGGGGCAGCGTTCGGCGATGACCTGCCGGATCGCCGCTTCAGCGCCCCGGTCGGCGGCGGTGACAGGATCGAAAGCCTGTCCCTTGGCGGCTCCTTTGTCTTCCAGGCCATGATCGGCCCGGAACAGGGGCAGGATGGCCGCGCCCGCCGCGCGGGCGAGCTCCATCGCCATGTCCTCGAAGGCGTTCAGCCGCTCGGCGCTAAGGGTCTGGACCACAGCGTCGCCACTCAGCCGGCGTCGCGGAAATAGGGCTCGACAGGTCCCTGGAGCTTGAGGGTCAAGGGCTCGCCCTTACGGTTGGTGGTGGAACCCACCGCGACCTTCACCCAGCCTTCGCTGACGCAGTATTCCTCGACATTGGTCTTCTCCACGCCCTTGAAGCGGATGCCGACGCCGCGGCCGAGCGCCTCGGCGTCGTGATAGGGGCTGGTCGGATGGACGGCGAGGCGGTCGGGCGGCGTGTCGGTCATCGTCCAGGTTCTTGAGGCGGATCGGTGCGGCCAGGCTGGCCGTGGAGGCGGGTGTTAGCAGCCGCGGGGGCGAAGCGCGAGGGGACGGCCACCGCCCGTTCGCCCAGGAGGTGAGGCGGGGAGCGGTCGCCTCCACGCTCGGGCATACTGCGGCAGCCGATGTTCGGCGTCGCCGTAGGTCGTTCCATGAAGCCCTTGCTGATCGCCCTCGCCCGGGCCGCCGTCGTGCTTGGGGTGAGCGCCTCGCCGGCCTTCGCTCCGATGGCCGTGGCCCAGGGCGGCTGCGTTGGAAAGGTGCTGTTGCCGCCCAGCGAAAGCGAACGCAGCGAGCGCGTGCTGACCTCTCCGGGGCATGTGGAGCGCCTCCATCTGCCGCCGCAGGTGGAGCGCTTCGGTCGCCAGGTTATGGTGCGGCCTGCTCGCCAGGAGCGCGTGCGCCTCGCGGCGGTCTACCGCGTCGAGCGCAGCGCCTACAGCGCGCCCGGGCCAATGCGCTGGGTGCGTGAGCCGGACAGCTACGCCGATGTGGCGGAACATGTCCTCGTGGCGCCCGGCCATTATGTTTGGGAACAGCGCTACGGGCCTCTGGTCTCCGGCGCGCCGCAGCCTGGCCAGACCATGGTGACGCCGACGGGCCTCGTCATGTGCAAGGTGTGGTGTCCGGCGAGATACGAGACCGTGATGCACCGAGTGCGGACAGCGCGCGGACGCGTCTACGGGGTTCGCACGAGCATACAGCATGTCGTGGCGCACAGGGTGCTGATGCGGCCCGCCATGATGTCCGTGCGCCGCATTCCGGCGGAGTATCACTGGATCTCCACTGAACGCATGGTCGCGCCAGGACGCTGGATGGAGCGACGCACTGCGCCTGAGTACGCCTGGCGGACTACGCGCGAGGTCCATGATGGGGGGGCGACCTATGCGCCCGTGGTCTGCGGCGGGCCCCTGTCGCGCCCGGCCATGGCGCGCATGCAGGCCTCCCTCGCCGCACAGGGCTACGACGCCGGCCCGCAGGACGGGATCGGCCGGGCGCAGACCTACGAGGCGCTCCGCCGCTTCCAGGTCGACCACCGCCTCGCCGCCGGCCAGGTCACGGTGGAGAGCGCCCGGGCGCTTGGCGTCGTCCAGTAGCCGCGACCGCCTGAGGCGCGTGGCCGCGCACTGGAACGTCGGCCTTGCTGGCGCCTTTCATCGCGGCACAGCGTCATGGAGGCCGCATTGGAATTGGTGATCGGAACGAAGCGGTGGTCGAGCTGGTCGATGCGGCCGTGGCTCGCCCTCAAGCACGCGGGCGTCGCCTTCGATGAGCGGCTGATCCCGCTGCGCGAGCATGGAACGACCGGCACGATCGCCGAGCACTCGCCGAACGGCAAGGTGCCCGCCCTGAAGGATGGGGATCTGGTCGTCTGGGACTCCCTGGCCATCTGCGAATACCTGGCCGAGCGTTACCCCGAAGCCCACCTCTGGCCGCAAGATGCGGTTGCCCGGGCCCTGGCGCGCTCGGCCTGCGCGGAGATGCACTCCGGCTTCGCCTCGCTGCGGGGAGAAGCGGCCATGGAGCTGACCAAGACGCCGCACGAGGTCACACTGTCCGAGGCCACCCACGATGACATCCGCCGCATCGTCGCCCTGTGGGCCGATCTCCGCGGGCGATTTAAGGAGCAGGGCGAGTTCCTGGTCGGGCCCTGGTCGATCGCCGACGCCTTCTTCACCCCGGTGGCCACCCGCTTCCTGACCTACGGCGTCCAGCTGGCCGGCTTCGGCGACCATGGCGTCGCCGCCATGTACGCCGACTCTCTGCTGAAGACGCCGGAGTACCTGGCCTGGCTCAAGGGCGCTCAGGAGGAGGCGTGAGCTGCCTCGTCCCGCAAGCGGACAAAGGCTGATCGGCTCATATCAACCCCTTGGCCTTGAAGCTGACCACGCCGTCACGGCCGACGACGAGATGGTCGTGCACGGAGATGCTCAGCGGTCGGCCTGCAGCGATCACGGCCTGGGTCACCTCGATGTCGGCCTTTGAAGGGGTTGGATCGCCAGAAGGGTGGTTGTGCACCAGGATGACGGAGGAGGCCGACAGCTCTAGCGCCCGGCGCACGATCTCGCGCGGATAAATCGGCGCGTGGTCCACGGTGCCGTGGTTGCACACTTCGTCCATGATCAGCTGGTTCTTGCGATCCAGATACAGGACCCGCACCTGCTCTCGCCCCTCGTGCTGGAGCGCCACCCGCACGTAGGACAGCAGCGCCGACCAGGAGGAAATCACCGTACGCCTGGCGGCGGGCTCCCGGCCGATCCGCTGGGCCAGCTCGTGCACCAGCTTCAGCTCCAACGCCGCCACCTCGCCGACGCCGGGAACCGACATCAGTTCGGGCAAGGACGCGGAGAGCACCGCGCCGAGGCTGCCGAAGCGCGCCAGCAACGCCTTGGCCTTGGGTTTGACGTCGCCCATCTTCGCCGAGCGAAAGAGGTAGAGCTCCAACATTTCGTAGTCGGGCAGCGCGCTTAAACCCCCAACGGCCGCCCGCTCGCGCAGGCGCTCGCGATGGCCGAGGTAGTGGGCGGGAGGTTTCTCGCTGACCTTTGAGTCGTCGGCCACGGCTGAGCTCCCGATGGCGCCAGGGTGAAGCCAACCCACGGAGAATGGAAGCGCGTCTAGGTTGAGTCTAGCCGATCGGCGGCTGGAACAGGCCGGCAGGAGAGGCGGTGAAGATTTCCACGCCCGTCTCGGTCACCCCCACGGAATGTTCGCACTGGGCCGATAGCGACTTGTCGCGGGTTACCGCCGTCCAGCCGTCGCTCAGCACCTTCACCGCCGACTTGCCGAGGTTGACCATGGGCTCGACGGTGAAGAACATGCCGGGCTGGAGCCGGGCGCCCTCGCCGCGACGGCCGTAGTGGAGCACGTTGGGGCTGTCGTGGAACACCCGGCCCACGCCGTGGCCGCAGAAGTCCCGCACCACCGAACAGCGCTGCGCCTCCACATGGGATTGGATGGCGTAGCCGATGTCGCCGAGCGTGGCGCCGGGCCCGGTCGCCGCCAGGCCGCGGGCGAGGGACTCGTAGGTCACCTCCACCAGGCGCTTGGCCCGGGGCGCCACCTCGCCGATGCCGTACATGCGGCTGGTGTCGCCGTGCCAGCCGTCGAGGATCACCGTCACATCGATGTTGGCGATGTCGCCATCTTTCAGCGTCTTCGGCCCTGGAATGCCGTGGCAGACCACGTGATTGGGCGAGATGCAGGTCGTCTTGGCGTAGCCGCGGTAGCCGAGGCAGGCGGGCAGGGCGCCGTGGTCCAGGATGAACTCGCGCGCGAGGTCGTCCAGCCGCTCAGTCAGGACGCCCGGGACCATGTGCGGCGTCAGCATATCCAGGCACTCGGCCGCCAGCCGGCCGGCCGCACGCATGCCGGCGAAGTCCTCAGGCGTGTGGATCTTGATGCCGGCGCTGCGCACCGTGGGCGACAGCTCCGCCGCCGGGGCCAGTGTCATGGGGCTGCTCCTTGGGCCTCAGGCCGGCCCCGTCCAGGGGATAGGGCGGCCGAAGCGCAGCGTTTTAAGTCGATATCGCGAGCATAACGATATCGCGAGCATAACGATGTCGCGAGCATAACATAGAACCTCCACGCCGTTGCGAAAGGCTCGCGCGATTCCCGCGGCATAGGCGGATCGAGGTCGGCGGCGCAGAGGCGGGGCGCGGTGCAGGGGCGGCGGGCGCACAGCTATTCGAGAGCATTGCGGCAGGCCGCGGCCATGGCGAAGGGGGCGAGCGCTGCGGCCGTCAGACTGTAGCCGCACAGCAGTAGCAACCCCGCCCGCCAGTCCAGGCCCGAGACCAGCGCGCTCACCGCGCCGGCCCCGAACACCACCGGCGGACAGAACAGCGGGAGCACGATCACCGCCAC
>NZ_CAHJWH010000064.1 GCF_903642205.1 Caulobacter sp. S45
TAACGCCTGTCTCGGCCGCTCCCAGGGAATTGCGGAAGGCTTGCAGCGCCTAGCCCACCGAAATCTGCGTATACCAGGCTCCACCCGTCGGCGCGGGCTGGACCACGAAGCCATCGCGGCGGAGGCCCGGATGATAGGCCGGGTCGTTGGCGATAACCTGTCCCCAGCGGCGCAGGAACAGCGCGGTCTGGCTGCCGGGCGCGGCGGTCTCGCCGCGTGACGCCTTTTCGTGGTGGATCAGCAGGGCGTCCGGCGCCTGAACGATGCGGTATCCGGCGAGTTTCAGGCGTAGGCACAGGTCGACGTCGTTGTACTCCAGCGCGAACCGCTCGTCGAAGCCGTTCACCGCTTCCAGGGCCGAACGACGGGTGGCGAAGACTGCGCCGGTGACCGCAGACCAGTCGCGTTGCACCAGCGCCCAGTCGCCGTAGGTGGGCTGGTCGCCCGGCTGGCCGATCCAGGGATGTATGAACACGCCGAACGGACCGCCCACCATGCCCGCGTGCTGCACAGAGCCGTCGGGATAGAGCAGCCGGGCGCCCACCCCGCCCACCTCGCGATCGACCGCGAAGCTCATCAGCCCTTCCAGCCAGTCGGGGGCGACCACCCGGACGTCGTCGTTGAGCATCACCAGATGCTCCGTGCGGGCTGCGCGCCAGAGCCGGTTCATCTTGGCGGCGTAGTTGAAGGGGGCCTGCGGCGGCCGGCCCGTGATCAGCCGCTCCACAAGAAAGGGGTAGCGGCGCAGGTCGCCGTAGATCTCCCCGGGCTCCACGTCGTCGCCGATGAGCACGCGCAGCCGGTCGCTCGGCCAACTGCTGGCGGCCAGGCTGTCCAGCAGCCGAGCGATGTGGGCCTCCCCACCTTCCGCGGCCGCTTGGCGCGTAGGGATGAGCAGCGTGACCTCCGGATGGACGACGAAGCGGCGGCGCAGCCGCAGCGACTGGGGCGTCAGTCCAGGCAGGAGCATCGTCGGACCGCCGTCCTGCGCACAGGCCTGCATCAGGGCGGTGCGGCGGTCCGCCGGGCTGCACGCCGGGCGCTCACCGCGATAGACCGCCAGTACGGAACGGATCGCTTCGATGGGGAGCCCTTCGCCGTCGGCGCGCAGAACCAGATCGTAGAGCGCCGCGGTGGCCATCTGCGGCTGCAGGCCGCCCAGCCGTCGAAGCGCGCCGGCGCGGATCACCACCAGCGGGCCGATATAGTCCTGGGCGTGCAGCAGCGCGCGGTTGAAGGCTGGCTTCAAGTGCAGACGGGGCGAGGGCTCCCCGACCACCGCGTCATCGCCGTAGAATAGAGCGACGTCGGGCCGCTCCGCCGCCGCGGCGAGCACCTGGATGTTAAAGTCCGGCGAGAGCACGGCCTGTCCCGGACCCAGGACGACCAGGCCTTCGGGATCGTCAGCCGCGCCGGCCAGACCCTCGTCACGAGCGTGCAGGTCGTGCGCCAGCGTCACGAAGCGGATGCCGGCGGCCGGGTCTGGATCGGCGAGGCTGCGGGATCGGGTCGGGATCAAGGGCGCCTCATTCGGTGGCGGGCCTCGAGGCCTGGCGCGAGCGTGGCGAGTTCGGCGAAACTGGCGGCCATGGCCTCGGCCACCCGCTCGGCTGACAGCCGGTCGGCAATCCGCGCACGGGCGGCGGCGCCCAGCGTCCGGTCACCCCGCTCAAGGCCCTCAGCGCCGTGCACCAGGGCTTCGGCCAGGGCGTCGACGCGCACCGCGGCCCATCGACCGCCCTTGCGATAGTGGCCGAAGTCCTGGGTGAGAGTCGTCAGGTCGTAGGACACGGGCAGCCCGCAGGTCTCGTCCAGGAAGTCCCGGGAGCCTCCGTAATCCGTGGCCACCACGACCTTGCCGGCCGCCATGGCTTCCGCGATGGTCAGCCCGAAGCCTTCGGAGACGTGGGGCGAGGCGTAGATGTCAGCCTCGGTCATCAGCACCGCGAGCGCCTCGCGGGACGTGTGCCGATCGATCAGCGTCACTCCGGCGACCTCAGAGCAGCGCTCTACCAGTGCGTGCGCCTGTCCGGGATGGTCGCCGAGGTTCTTGGTCTTCAGCACCAGCCGCCAGCCCCGCCCCGCCAGCCCTGATCGGGCGAAGGCCTCCACCAGGGCCGCGGGATTCTTGCGGACCAGATAGCTGCTGCCGTCGAACACGTAGAGGATGATCCGGCGCAAGGGCTGGTCCTGCGGCGCGTCCTCCGTGACGGGCACCACGTGGGGAACCACGTGCACCGGGTGGCGGGTCTCGGCGGCGAACACGTCGGCGCAGTAGCGGCTGGGTGTCCAGACCACGTCCACCTTGTCGAGGTTGGGCCGGAAGAAGTCGGGCAGGTGGTCCATCTCCCACACCCACAGCCCGATCCGGATCCGCGCCCGCCCGATGGCGCGCACCTGCTCAGGGGTGAGCAGGTGCCAGGTGTCGGGGTTGAGGTGGACGATGGCGGCGTCCGCGGCCTCCACGAAGTCCCGCACGTCATAGCCCGGCATGAAGCGTTGGTGGACGTGGAACGGTGTTTTCAGCCCGTGGAGGTTCAGATGGCTTCCCAGCCGCCAGAACGCCGACAGGTAGCCACGCCCCGCCTCTCCCAGGCCGTTGGCGTAGTTCCAGGGGCCATAGAAGGCGATGCGGTCAGGCGACCATGACGGTGGCGCCGCCACCGTCCGCCCGGCTGAAGCTGCGGGGACGGCCAGCGGGGCGGCGAGCAGCGGGTCGGCCAGAGCCGCATCCAGCCCCCCCGCCTGCAGCGCCTCACGCCACCCCGTACTGTCCACGGTGTCATGACGTTCCGTAACCACCGAGACCTTCAGGAAGGGGAAGCCGTCGGCCAGCAGGCTGCGCCAGGCGAAAAGGGTGGGGTTGGCCTCCGCACCCTTCTGGAACAGCGTTTCGACCTTCAGACCGGCTTCCACCGCTTCACCCGCCAGGGCCACCTCGTAGCTGTCGATCACCGCCTGCTTGTCGCCGACGCTGCGGATCGCGTTGAAGAAACCCTGGACGCGGGCGTGGCGCAGGGCGCCGGCCCGCAGGCAGAGGAAGTAGCTCTGCAGATGCCATCCCCGCTCACGGCTTTCGGTCAATCCCACCAAGTCGGCCGAACTGGCGCGCACGCGGCCCATCATCGCCTGGTAGGCCTCCCGGCCGACGGGGCCGATCACGCTGTCGTTCAGCAGGTAGAGGCCAGGCGCATCCCACAGCGCAGGCAGCAGCTTCAGCAGGTGCGCCCATGCGGCGAAGTCGAAGCCGAGATTGGCCCGGGCATAGAGCCCCGCCAGCCGCCCCGCGGCGGCCTCATCGAGGAAGTCCGAGTCGCCCGCGACGATGAGAACGATCTCCACCTCGGCTCGTCTGAGCGCATCGAGGTGCGCAGCCACATGCGGCTTCAGCCGGCCATCGGGCGCGTGGGTGACAAACAGGGCCGTGTCCCGCCCCGGGGGTCCGGTCCAGGCTTTCAGCGCTCGGAGTTCGGCCCACTCCACGGGCTCACCGGCCAGGTCCTGGATATCGGGCGCCGGCTTCATCCCCCGCACGGCGCCGGAGGTCAGGAAGTGTGTGAGCGGCGCGGCGCGGCCTGGATCGTCCGGCGGAAGCTGGCGCAGGTAGAAGGCCGGGTCGAAGCGCGGCGAAGGGCGTCGTCCCTCCTCTTGGCCATGGGCGATGTAGTGGGCGAGGGGGTTGGAACCGGTCGCGCCCACATCGGGGTAGGCGGCAAGATACCAGGCGGTGGAGAAGAAGGGATTGGGGTCCCGCCCCTCGGCGGCGCCCGCCAGGAGGTAGTGCAGGACAGGATCGCCGCCCTGGCGCCCTACGTCCGGGTTCTGCTCCACATACCAGGCCGTCCTGAACAGCGGATGGGGGTCACGGCCTTCCGCCGCGCCCACGGCCAGATAGTGGGCGGCCGGATCGCGGCCACGCGGCGGCGGGGGGGCGACGCTGCTGTACCACGCCGCATCGAACAGGCCGGAGCGGAGGAGGCGGCGCCGGTCTCGCCAGGCCCGCACAGGCGCCAGGCTCGCCGTGGACAGGCGCTTCAAGGCTTCAATTGCGCCCATAGTGTCCCGTGATCGCGCAAGCGCCGCTTGCGAGGGTGCTCTAGGTGAGGAGAGCCCGGATTCCAAGGATGTGCGGCAACTGCGGCCATCCTACAGGAAGAGGCGTCGGATCGAGCCTATGTGCTTGAGCGCTTCCACGCCGGCCGGCTCCAGCGTACGATCCTCGCCGGCCCGAGCTGCTGGAGACGCCGAGGTGGTGGACCTTTCCGATTTCCTGGACCCGGGCGAGGACGAGCCCGCCGAGGCGGAGGCTGCGGACCTCGCGGCGCTGAAGGCCTGCCTTCAGGCCCTCGCCGACGCTGTAGCCAGCACCAACCTGGCCGTCCTGAACGGAACCCAGGGCGATGCAGCCGCAGCCGCAGCGCGGGTTCAGGCTTCCATCGGCGCGCTGAAGCGCTTTCACGACGCCTTCACCGTCCTCGATACCGAGGGCGGCGAGCAGGCCTGAGGCAAGCCCCGCCGGCGGACGGCCTGCGGGCGCCACGCATCATCTCGGCTCTCGAGTTTGGACGATAGACATGCCCCCATCTTCGATGGACCCGCCCCAGGCCGTGCGGATCACCGAGACCCGCGCCGGCCGCTATCAGGTCCGGGTGCAGGCGGGAGGAGCCAGCTTCCTGGCCGACGAGCCGATGGCCCTCGGCGGCCTGGGCTCAGGCCCAAATCCCTACGACCTGCTGGGGGCGGCGCTCGGGTCATGCACCGCCATGACCCTGCGCCTCTACGCCGACCGGAAAGGCTGGCCGCTCAGCCGGGTGGAGGTGGCGGTTTCCCACCGACGCGACGCCAAGGCCGGGCGCGACGTGTTCGAACGGGACGTGTCGCTGGAGGGCGGCCTGGATGACGCGCAGGCGGCGCGACTGATGGAGATCGCAGACCGCTGCCCGGTGCACCAGACGCTGCAACAGGGCGCGGAGGTCCGCACCCGCCTCGTCCCGGTGCCGATACACGAGGCGCAAGGGGCTGCGGGCCAGCACATGCGCGACATGGACACGGCCTGCGCTGAGCGTGGTTAGAGCTGATAATGGAGAGCCCCTGGCCTCACGCAGGCTAGGTGGGAACGGGGCGGCGGACTGCCGGTTGTCATCCGGTTAGCACCGGAGATCTCATGCTGTTCGAACCGCTTCCCGCCCTACGCTATGATCCGTCGGACGAGGAGGTTCCCCATGACGAGGCGGAGACCACCCAGCACCTGATCGACACCATGCGCAAGGTGTCCGAAACCACCCTCAGGGACGAGGGCCAGCCGATCCGCAGCGTCCATGCCAAGAGCCACGCCCTGCTGCAGGGCGAGCTTGAGGTCCTCGACGGCTTGTCGCCCTCGTTGGCCCAGGGCCTGTTTGCGCGGCCCGGCCGCTACTGCGTGGTGCTGCGCTTCTCCACCATCCCCGGCGACCTGCTGGATGACAGCGTGTCCACACCGCGCGGCGTCGCGATGAAGGTCGTGGGTGTCGAGGGTCCGCGCCTTCCAGGCTCCGAGGGCGCGGCCAGCCAGAATTTCGTGCTGGTCAACGGGCCGGCGTTCGGCGCGCCCAATCCCAAGGCCTTCCTCGCCAACCTGAAGCTGCTGGCCGGCACCACCGACAAGGCGCCGGGCTTCAAGAAGGCGGTGTCCGGCGCGCTTCAAGGCGTGCAGGCGGTCATCGTGGCCGTCACCGGCGAGCCCAGCCCCATGGTCGCCACGCTGGGTGGACAGCTCGAGACCCACATCCTGGGCGACACCTTCTACAGCCAGACGCCGTTTCGCTGGGGCGGCTACGTGGCGAAGGTGCGGCTCAAGCCCGCTTCGCCGGAGCTGACGGCCCTGACCGACAAGCACATCAAGATCAACGGCGTGCCCAACGCGCTCCGCGAGGCCTGCCTCGACTTCTTCCGTACCACGGGGGCGGTGTGGGAGTTCCAGGTCCAGCTTCGCACCGACCGCAAGACCATGCCCATTGAGGACGCGTCCAAGGTCTGGCCGGATGGGGAAAGCCACTATCTCACTGTCGGCCTGGTACGCACCAAGCCGCAGACGGCCTGGAGCGAGGCGCGATCCCAGGCGGTGGACAAGGGGCTTTCGTTCAGTCCCTGGCACGGCCTCGCCGCCCACCAGCCGCTTGGCGGCGTGAACCGTTCGCGCAGGCCAGCCTACGAAATGGGCCGCAACTTTCGCGCCGAGCACGGGGCGCGCGCGATCACCGAACCCACCGAGGTTTCGCTGCCTGATTAAGGCCCCCGTCCTCCTCCTTCCCGAGCGGCAGGAGGAGGCCTCGCGGTGGAGGGCGGCGCGCTGGCTGCGCTGGGCGCCTCCGCCTCCGCGCTGCTGCTGATCCGCGATGTGAGGCCCGGCGACGCCCCCGCCAGCGCCTGAGGCGCCCTTGTGACCAAGCGCCTTCTGACATGCTGCCGCATCGATGTTCAAACGCCCTTAGCCCGGCGCGCGCTTGAGCCCCGCCTCCGGGCGCTCTAGCAAGCTTCGACAGTTCAAGGGACCGCGATGCTCCATCCAAGCCTCCGCGCCTGTGCCGGTATCGCCGCCTGCCTGCTGCTGGGAGCAGGCGCCGCACGGGCGGGCCAGCCCGCCGCCACGCTTATCCCCGACACGCCCGAGCACTTCACCCCGCGCACCGACAGCTTCGACTACGTGAAGCGTGACATGATGATCCCCATGCGCGACGGGGTGAAGCTGCACACCGTCATCGTCATCCCGAAAGGCGCCCATCGCGCGCCGATCATGCTCGACCGCACACCCTACAACGCCGACGAGGAGACGAGCCACACGGCCAGCGCCCACATGGCCGAGGTGCTGCCCTCCACCTTCGACGCCATCACCGCGGCCGGCTACATCGTGGCGGTGCAAGACGTGCGCGGCAAGCACGGCTCCGAAGGCCAGTACGTGAACGAGCGGCCGCTGCGCGGTCCCCTGAACCCCACCAAGGTCGACCACGCCACCGACGCCTGGGACACCATCGACTGGCTGGTGAAGAACACGCCGGAGAGCAACGGCCGGGTCGGCATGATCGGCACCTCCTACGATGGCATGATGGTCTTGATGGCCATGGACGACCCGCACCCGGCGCTGAAGGCCGCCGTGCCGATCAACCCCGTCGGCGACACCTGGATGGGCGACGACGACTTTCACGGCGGCGCCTTCCGCCTGATCGGCTACGACTACTACTACAGCCAGGACACCGTGCGAGGCTCCGGCGACGACCTCTGGCGGCGCGCCTATGACGATTACGACACCTTCCTGCGTGCCGGCTCGGCGTCGGACTTCACCAGGGAGTACGGGGTGGAGTCCCTCGGCTTCCCGCAGAAGCTGGCGGCGCACCCGGCCTACGACGCCTACTGGCAGGGCCAGGCGCTGGACAAGATATTGGCCACCCGACCGCACAAGGTCCCCGCCATGTTCGTCCAGGGCCAGTGGGACCAGGAGGACATCTACGGCGCCGCCGCCGTCTGGAAGGCCACGCGCGGGATCGACACGGCGGGGGAGGACCGGCTGGTGATCGGCCCCTGGTTCCACGGCCAGGCGGACCGGGACGGCTCGGCCATCGGGCCGATCAAGTTCGACGGCGACACCGCGGCCTACTTCCGCCGCTACATCATGCAGCCCTTCCTCGACGCCCACCTGAAAGACGATGCGCCGCCGGCCAGCCTGGCGCGGGTCACCGCCTACGAGACCGGCACCAACGTCTGGCGGGCCTATCCGAGCTGGCCCGCTCCTGGCGTGCAGGCGACGCCGATCTACCTGCAGCATGGCGGCGGCCTCGGCTATGCACCCGAGGCGGCGCGCTACGGATCGCTGGCTACGGCCTACACGTCCGACCCCGCCAAGCCCGTGCCGTACCGCCTTCGCCCGATCCGTCCGACCTATTCCACCGGCTCGACCTGGAGCCAGTGGCTGGTGGACGACCAGCGCATCTTCTCCGACCGGCCCGACGTGCTAAGCTTCGAGACCGATGCCCTGACCGCGCCGGTACGCATCGCCGGCTTTCCCCAGGTGGGGCTATGGGCCTCCACCACCGGGTCGGACAGCGACTGGGTGGTCAAGCTGATCGACATCTATCCTGACGAGGTGGCCAACGATCCCAAGCTCGGCGGCTACGAGCTGATGATCTCTGCCGACATCTTCCGCGGACGTTACCGCGAGAGCTTCGAGCACCCCGTACCGATCCCGCCGAACGCGCCCGAGCTCTACCGCTGGACCCTGCCGACCGCCGACCACGTCTTCCTGCCCGGGCATCGGATCATGGTCCAGGTTCAGTCGAGCTGGTTCCCGCTCTATGATCGCAACCCCCAGACCTATGTAGACAACATTTTCAACGCAAAGCCGGGCGAATATCGAGCCGCCACCCAGCACGTCTTCGACGGCGGAGCCCACGACAGCTACGTCGCCCTGCCGCTTCTGCCCATCAGCCCGGCCGAGGCGGCCAGTCCGGGCGCGAAGCCGCCGGTGTGAGGGTGCTGCGTCCTTCGAGACGCGGGGCTGTAGCCCGCTCCTCAGGATGACGAAGGTGCTGAGCATAGAAGAAAGAGCTGTATCGCACGATCGTCCGTCATGCTGAGGAGGACTTCGGAGCAGCCTGTCTCGAAGCGCGCAGGTCGGGCTGGAGCCCCTGAACTCGCCCGCACCATGGGCGGCGTCGGCGCGCTGCTGATCACCCTGTCGGGGCTGTCGCCGAGCATCGGAGTTTTCGTGGTGGGCTCCGACGTGATCCACCAGGCGGGGACGGCGGCCTTCGTCTGCTTCATCGCCGCGGCCCTGCTGGGGGTCGCCATAGCCAACGTCTATGCCGAGCTGGCGGCGGCCTTTCCAGAGACGGGGGGCGAGTACACCATCGTGGGGCGAATAATGGGGCCGGCCTGGGGGTTCGCCATGCTGGGGCTGAACCTGCTGACCTTCAGCATCGCCCCGGCCATGACGGCGCTGGGCGTCGTCACCTACCTTCAGGCCCTGGCGCCGAACCTGCCGCCCATCCCCACCGCGCTGGCGCTGGTGGCCCTGTGCACGGGCATATCGGTGCTGAATGTGCGGGTGAACGCCCTGGTCACCGGGCTCTTCCTGACCGTGGAGCTGGTGTCCCTGGCCGTGATCGCTGGCCTTGGATTTAGCCAAGCCCACCGAGGTGCCGCCTCCCTGGCGCTGCACCCGGTCATGTTGTCGGGCGGTCATCTGCTGCCCGTGCCGCTGGCGAGCCTCGGAGTCGGTGCGGCGGCGGCCATCTACGCCTTCGACGGCTACGGCTCGGTGGTCTACCTTGGGGAAGAAATCCGGGACGCCCCGAAGCGGATCGCGGCGGTGGTGTTCTGGGCGCTGGGGCTGGCGGCGGTGTTCCAGATCACGCCGCTTGTCGCGGTGCTGGTGGGCGCTCCGGACCTCGGCCGGCTGATGGCCGCGGCATCGCCGCTTCCGGCCTTCATCCTGGCGAGCGGCGGACCTGTGCTCGCCAGGGTCATGAGCGCCGGCGTGGCGCTGGCCCTGTTCAACGCCATGATCGCCTCGGCCCTGATGGGCGGCCGCCAGCTCTACAGCAGCGGCCGCGACCGGGCCTGGCCGGCCCGGCTGAGCACGGCCTTCGCCCGGCTGCACCCGCGCTTCAACTCCCCTTGGATCGCCACGCTCGCGGTGGGGGCGACGTCGCTGCTGTGGTGCCTGGTGCGGCTTGACGTGCTGGTGGTGCTGATCGGGGAGGGAACGGCGGCCATCTATGTCTGCATGTGCCTGGCCGCGCTGCAAGGGCGGCGTTCCGGCGCCAGCGCGCACGCGCCCTACAGGATGCCGGGCTTTCCGCTGACACCGGTGCTGGCGCTGGCGGCGCTGGCCGCCGTCGGCGGGGCGGACCTGCTCGACCCCGACGGACGCAAGGGGCTGCTGGCGTCGGCCCTCGTGGTCGCCGCCTCGGCCCTCTACTACCGGCTGGTGCTGCGCCGGCAGGGGAGCTGGGCGCACCGGGGGCCGGGCGCCGCTTGAGTCGCTCGCAGGCCCTTCCCTCCAGGAGCAGGAGGCGACATTGTCCGCCCTGTCCGATCTGGAAAGCCTCGCCTGTGATCCCGCGTATCACCGTCGCCTTCGCCTCGAGCCTGATGCTCTTTGTCGCCGCGCCCGCCCTGGCCGGGCCGCAGCCGGTCGCGCCGGCGGCGCAGAGCTTCCAGCTCGGCCGGCTGAAGCTGATCGCGCTCCGCGACGCCCTGAACGTGACGCCCAACGACGGCAAGGTCATCGGCCTCGGCCAAAACCCCTCAGCCATCGGCGCCGTGCTGCAGGCGGCGGGCGCGCCAACCGACAAGATCACTTTGGGCGTCGACGCCCTGCTGGTGGAAGGCGGAGGGCGGGTGATGCTGTTCGACACCGGCCTCGGCCCCAAGGTGCAGGGCGTACTGTCTCAGAGCCTGGCCCTGGCGGGGGTGTCGCCGGATGCGGTCACCGACGTCTTCATCACCCACACCCACGGCGACCATGTCGGCGGCTTGGTCACGGCCGACGGTCGCCTGGCCTTCCCGCGTGCGGTTGTGCGGATGTCGGCGACGGAGTGGGCCTGGATGGAGGCCCAGTCGAAGAACCCGGCCCTGGTCGCCGCCATTACCCCGCAGGTGCGCACCTTCGAGCCGGGAACGGAGGTCGTGCAGGGGGTGAGCGCGGTGGCGGCGCCCGGCCATACGCCGGGTCATGTGGGCTACGAGATCGCCTCCGGCCCGCAGCACCTGTTCGACATGGGCGACGTCGCCCACAGCTCCATCGTCTCCCTGGCCAAGCCGGACTGGGCGATCGCCTACGACACCGACAAGACTGAGGGTGAAGCCACCCGGCGCGCGCTCCTCACCAGGCTGGCGGCTAGCCACGAGCCGGTGTTCGCCCCGCACTTCCCCTTCCCCGGGGTGGGGCGGATCGTGGCGGCGGGCGGCGGCTTCGCCTGGAGCCCCGGCCAGCCCTGACCAAGGACCGCCTGGCGCGGCTAGGCCGCGCCCGTCGTCTCGAACAGCGCCGCGACGTCGGCCGCCTTGAGCAGCCGGTGCTCGCCGGGCGCAAGGTCGGACGGCAGGTCCAGCGCGCCGATGCGCTCGCGGTGTAGCGACTCCACATGGTTGCCGACGGCGGCGAACATGCGGCGCACCTGATGGTAGCGACCCTCGGTCACGGTCAGCCGGGCGGTGGTCGGCGACAGCGGCTCAAGGACCGCGGGCGTCAGCGGCCTGTCCTCGCCCTCCAGCCTCAGCTCGCCTGAGGCGAAGCGCACGCCCTCCCCGCCCTCCAGCGGCCGGGCCAGGGTGGCGAGGTAGCGCTTGGGCACGTGGCGCTTAGGCGAGATCACCTTGTGCAGCAGGGCACCGTCGTCGGTGAGCAGCAGCAGGCCGGTGGTCTCCTTGTCCAGCCGCCCGATGGTGGACAGGACCGGGTCCCGCGCCCGCCAGCGCGGCGGCAGCAGGTCATAGACCAGCTCCCCCGCCTCCTTGTGCGAGCAGGTGACGCCCAGCGGCTTGTGCAGCATCAGCGCCATCCCGGGCAGGGGGTCGAGCGCCGCGCCGCCGACCCGCAACCGCCCGTGAACATCTTCGCTGAGCGCCAGCCGCAGGCCCGCGTCGGCCACCGGCGCGCCGTCCAGCGTCACCGCGCCGGCGTGCACCATCTGCTGCACCTCGCGCCGGGTGCCGTAGCCGAGGTTGGCCAGCAGGCGGTCGAGCCGCGACGTCGTCACCTGTGCGCCTCATAGACCTTGAAGCCGTCGCGTTCGGCCCGGAGCACGACGGTGGCGAACAGCGAGCGGAGCGCCTCCTCGTAGGGCAGGTGGCGATTGGCCACCAGCCAAAGCACGCCGCCCGTGCGGAGCGCGCCATGCGCGGCGGCGATGAAGGCCTGGCCCAGCCGCCGATCCTCTCGCCCCGCATCGTGGAAGGGCGGGTTGGTGACGACGAAATCCAGCCCGGACAGCTCGAGGCTCCGCGCGTCGGTCCAGTGGAAGCTGGCCCGCGGGTCTTCGACGTTCAGGCGCGCCGCCTCGATCGCGCGGCGATCCGAGTCCACCAGCGCCAGCCGGCTGACTGCGGGCTGCGCGAGCACGGCTTGGCTCAGCAGCCCCGCCCCGCAGCCGAGATCGGCGCCCCGGCCGCCCAGCGCGGGCAGCGATCCGATCAGCAGCCGCGAGCCCGGGTCCGGCCGATCCCAGCTGAACAGGCCTGGCTGGGTCCACCCCAAGCTCTCGACGCGCCGGGGCGCCCCCGCCTCGCGAGCGGCGTCGAGGCCGGTAGGCTCCTGCGGGCGCCGCGTGCGGCAGATGCGGTGGTGCCGACGGCCGCTCTCCTCCACCTCGCACCCGAAGGCCCGAAGCTCGCCGCCCAGCCGCGCGCCGCCCTTGTCCTTCGGCGCCAGCGCCGTCAGCTCCGCTCCGGGCTTTAGCGCCTGCAGCGCCAGCGCCAGCACGTAGCGCCGCTCCAGGGAGCCTGGCGGCGCGGCGACCACCACGGCGTCCAGGCTCTCCGCAGCAACCTCCTCCAGAGCGGCCGCGCCGGGAAACAGGGGCGAGATCTGGCGTGCGCCCGGCGCCGTGGGAGCCAGCTCCCGGAGCGGTGCACCATAGACGCAGGAGATGTCGTTCTCTTGCAAAGCGACCCGCCCGAAGCCGTGACGATCGACGGCGTGATCGCCGGATAGCGAGGCCGGCCACTTCGTGTCCAGCCGTGTTACCTTGAGGTCGCCGTCGGTCATAGCCGGCTCAGCGGCCGGCTGCGTCGTCGCCGTTCCCACGCCACGAGCAGCCCCATCCCCAGGAGGAGCGCTGCAGCCGCCGCCCCGGCCCAAGTGGCTTCGCTAGAGGTTGCATCGGCTGCGCTTTGGGCCACGATGGCGGCGAGGCTGTCTTCCACCTCCCGCCGCGTTCCAATGATCCACACGCAGGCGTAGCGGTGGACGCCCGGTGTGAAGGGGGCGGTCTCGTGGTAGACCACGCTCCACTTGCCCACCGCCTTCGAATGGAAGCCGGCGTAGCGCGGTTGGGTCGCGCCCGGCAGTCCGATCACGCCCATGGCGCTGCGCCCGTCGGCGGTGGACAGGATCAGGGGGGCTTCACCCTCGGCGGAGCGAAGGTTCAGGGCGGGGTCCGGTCGGAAGCGGCTGTTCTGCGGATCGTAGCGGATGAAAGTGTCGAAGTCCGGCGGCATGTAGCCGGTGAGGGCCTCGACGGAGGCGGGCGGCAGGGCGCGCGGCGTTTCGATCCCGATTTGCGCCAGGATCGCGTTGGCGTGTCCGCGGTAGCCGGGCGCCATGTCCTGGGTGTAGACGAGCGCCGACACCTCGTCCCGGTTTAGTGTCAGGCCCCGCACGCCGGGCGCCTGGGTGCAGCCCGAGCCCGGCCGGTTCCAGAAGGCCATCCGGGTGGAGGCGCCATACCGTATCGGACCCGCGCGGATCGACAGCAGCTGGCTGCTCGACTCTTCCGGCGCGTCGCGGCTGGCCCCGGCCAGGGTAGGGTTGAGGCATTCCCCCCATCCGAACTGGACCGCGCCCTGCAGCTCCCGGCCGTGGTCCGAGGCGTCCAGGAACTCGCGGCCTCTGAACCGGATCGAGCTGATCGCGCCGGCGAAGCCGCGCCCCGCCTCCCAACGCAGCGGCTCCGCCCCGATGCGCCAGACGCCCTCGGCCAGCGGCGGCGCCGGAGCCTGGACCGGAGCGGCGAGCACGGCGACCGGCTAGTTGCGCGCCTTGTCCACCAGCTTGCCCTTGCCGATCCAGGGCATCATCGCCCTCAGCCGCTCGCCGACCTGTTCGATGCCGTGTTCGCCCAGGAGCGCGCGGCGGGCCTTGAGGCTCGGCTGGCCGGCGGCGTTCTCCAGCATGAAGTCGCGGACGAAGCGGCCCTCCTGGATGTCCTTCAGCACGCGCTTCATCTCCGCCCTGGTCTCGTCGGTGACGATGCGCGGGCCCGTGACGTACTCGCCGTACTCGGCGGTGTTGGAGATGGAGTAGTTCATGTTGGCGATGCCGCCTTCGTAGATCAGGTCCACGATCAGCTTTACCTCGTGCAGGCACTCGAAATAGGCCATCTCCGGCGCGTAGCCGGCTTCCGTCAGGGTCTCGAAGCCGGCGCGGATCAGCTCCACCAGGCCGCCGCACAAGACCGCCTGCTCGCCGAACAGGTCGGTCTCGCACTCCTCGCGGAAGTTCGTTTCGATGATGCCCGACCGTCCGCCGCCGATCGCGGAGGCGTAGGCGAGGCCGAGGTCCATGGCCTGGCCGGATGCGTCCTGGTGCACCGCGATCAGGCAGGGGACGCCGCCGCCGCGCTCGTACTCGCCGCGCACCGTGTGGCCAGGACCCTTGGGGGCGACCATCAGCACGTCAACGGAGGGCTTGGGCTCGATCAGGCGGAAGTGGACGTTCAGCCCGTGGGCGAACATCAGCGCCGCGCCATCCCGGATGTTGGGGGCGATCTCGCTCGCGTAGATGTCGCGCTGGTGCTCGTCGGGCGCCAGCACCATCAGCACGTCTGCCCAGGCCGAGGCCTCGGCCACGGTCATCACTTTCAGCCCGGCGCTTTCCGCCTTCTTCGCCGAGGCGGAGCCGGGGCGCAGCGCCACCGTCACCTCGCCGGCGCCGCTGTCGCGCAGGTTCAGTGCGTGGGCGTGGCCCTGGCTGCCATAGCCGACGATGGCGATCTTCCTGGAGAGGATGCGGGCGAGGTCGGCGTCGCGATCGTAGTAGACACGCATGGTCAGCTTCCGTGGTCTCGTTCTTGGGAAAGGGTCAGACCCGCTCCGCACCGCGGGCGATGGAGAGCACGCCCGTGCGCGACACCTCCACCAGGCCGAGCGGACGCATCAGGGTCTCGAACTTGTCGATCTTGTCGGGCGCGCCGGTGAGCTCGAACACGAAGCTGTCGGTGCCCGTGTCGATGACCCGGGCGCGGAAGATCTCCGCGATGCGAAGCGCCTCGACCCGGTGCTCCCCGGTTCCGCGCACCTTGACCAGGGCCAGCTCGCGCTCGACCCAGCGGGGATCACCGCCGACCTCGAAGACCTGGCGCACCTGCACGATCTTGCCGAGCTGCGCCTTGATCTGGGCCAGCACCCCTTCGCGCCCGCGGGTGACGATGGTGATGCGCGAGGTGTGCACCGCATGGTCGGTCTCGGCCACCGTCAGGCTCTCGATGTTGTAGCCGCGCGCGGAGAACAGCCCCACCACCCGGGCCAGCACGCCGGGCTCATTGGCCACGATGACGGCGAAGGTGGCGCGCCGCTCCGCCCCCGTCTCGAAGTCGAGGAAGTAGGCGGAGCCGACGGCATCGGTGGGCAGGGTGTCGGTCATGTGCGCATCTCCCTTCCCCCTTGATAGGGGAAGGGTTGGGGATGGGGGGGGACGGCGGCGCCACAGGCCTGAGGGGGCGCGGGCGCGAACCTTCCGACCGCGCCGCCGTCCACCCCCACCCCTGCCCCTCCCCCATCAAGGGGGATGGTAGAGATCCGCGCCTCCATCAAACCAGCCTCC
>NZ_CAHJWH010000065.1 GCF_903642205.1 Caulobacter sp. S45
CCGCCGAGCGCGGACAGGGCGGGCGTTGCCGGCAGGTCCGCGGGGGTCGCGAACTCGGCGGCGTAGGTCCCGGCCGAGGCGCCCATCAGGATGTCGAGCCGGTCCAGCTGGCCCGCCTGCCCGGCCATAAGCGGCGGCACGGTGGCCTGAACACCCTGCAGGGCGGCCGAGGCCTGGTGGACCTCGCGCTCCGAGCTGACGCCCTCGCCGCGCCGTTCCCGCAGCAGGTCGACCAGGCGCGCCTCCACCGCCGCCTGGCGCCGGGCCACGGCGATGCGGGCCTGGTAGGCGCGCACCTGCAGGTAGGCGTCCGCCGTCTCTGCGGCGACGGAGACACGCACCGCCGCCGCGTCGTCGCGGGCCGCCTCCGCGTCCGCCCGGGCGGCCTGCCGGCTGCGGCGCAGGCCCCCGAACAGGTCGATCTCCCACGAGGCCGCGGCGCCGACGTCGTAGAGGTCGTAGTTGCGCCGGAAGACGGGGACCTCGCTCGACACGACGGCGAACGGGCTGAGCAGGGAGAGCTGCTGGTCGGTGGCCGACGCCTGCAGCTCGCCCTTTGGATAGAGCGCCGCGCCCGCAGACCTGGCGGCCGCGCGAGACTGGGCCACCCGAGCGCGGGCCGCCTCCAGGTCCAGGTTCTGGGCCAGCGCGCGCGCCACCGTCCGGTCGAGCAGGGGGTCGCCGAAACCCGTCCACCACTCGTTGAAGTTGGCGGGAACGGCGGGAGCGGTGGGCGGCGGGGCCGCGTGGAAGCTGCCGGCCAGCGTCAGCTCAGGCCGGTGGTAGTCCGGGCCGACGGTGCAGCCGCCGAGCATGGCCATGGCCAGCGCGGCTGCGGCGAGCCGGGGCGCAAGGCGGGCGCGGATCATGGGCGGGCTCCGGTCAGTGAGCATCGGCGGGCGGCGGGCCACCGGCCCTGGCCGGACGACAGAAGGGGATCATCAGCACCGCGGCGATGAACAGCCAGGCGGTGGTGCGGAACACCTCCTGGAAGCCGAGCGTCAGGCTGGCGCGCCCGACCACCCTCGCCAGTTCGGCCTGGGCCATGGCCAGGGACTGGGTGGGATCCGGGGTGACCCGAGCGAGGCCTGAGGCCAGCCGCTGCAGGGTTTCAGTCGCGGGCGAACCGGACCCGGACAGGGCTTCACCGAACCGTTCGGCGTGGATCCGGGTCTGGTCGGAGAGCCACACGCTCACCACCGCGATCCCGATGGCGCCGCCCAGGTTGCGCATCAGGTTGAACATGCCCGAAGCATAGCGGAGCTGCGGGCCCGCAAAACCGTTCAGCGCCAAGCCCACGCTCGGCACGATGCACAACATCATGGCGAACCCGCGCAGCAACTGCGGCGCCAGCAGCGCTCCGAAACCCCAGTCCTGCGTGATGTAGGACATCATCCACAGGCTGAGCGCGAACAGCGGCAGGCCGAAGCCGATCATGATGCGCGGGTCCAGCCGCTGGGACAGCCGCGCCGCCACCACCGTGCCGCCGATCTGGGCCAGCCCGGTGACGAAGACCGTCGTGCCGATCTGCAGGCTGTCATAGCCCCGCACACGGCCGAGATAGACCGGGATCAGGAAGTTGGAGGCGTATAGGCCAAAGCCCGTAGTCAGGTTGAACAGGCAGGCGATGGCGAAGGTCGGGCTGCGGAACGGACCGAGGTTCACGATGGCGCCGCCGGAGCGGAACGAGCGCTCCAGGAACAGCAGGAAGGCGACGAAGGACGCCCAGGCGGCCAGCGCTATGCCCGGATCGCTGAACCAGTCGTGGCGCTGGCCCTCCTCCAGCACGTATTCCAGGCCGCCCAGGAACACCGCCATGGCGACGAGGTGGCTGTAGTCGATCCGCTTGAGCATGGAGAGGTCCGCCCGGTCGATGTGGCGGATCATAAAGAGCGACAGCACCGTGACCGCAATGCCGGGCGCCACGTTGATGTAGAAAATCCAGCGCCAGCCGATCGCCCCGGTGATCCAGCCGCCGACCGTGGGGCCGAGCGTGGGCGCCAGCACCGAGACCATGCCCAGGATCGCCGGGATCATCGCCCGGTCCTTGCCGGTGAACATGACGAAGCCCGTGGCGAAGACGGTGGGCACCATGGCCCCGCCGACGAACCCCTGGATCGCCCGGAACACGATCATTGACTGGATATCCCAGGCCAGGCCGCAGAGCATGCTGGCCAGGGTGAACAGCCCCGCCGACAGGGCGAACAGCACCCGGGTGGACAGGGCCTGGGCCAGGAAGGCGGAGAAGGGGATCATCACCAGCTCGGCCATCAGATAGGCCGTCTGCACCCAGCTGATCTCGTCCGGCCCCGCCGACAGTCCGGCCTGCAGGTCGTTCAGCGAGGCCGCCACGATCTGGATGTCGATCAGCGCCAGGAACTGGCCGAAAGCCAGCACCGCGAAGATCAGGAACTTGGTCCGCCTCGGCAGGTCGGACGGCGCGAGCGGCGCTGGGGTCATGCGGCTTGAGCCTCGCCGGCGTCCGCCCCTTGCAGACCGGCTCCGGTTTGTATTACGTGCATCATATAAACGGGAGCCGCAAGATGCGCTACGACGCAGAGCACAAGGCCCGCACCCGCGAGAAGGTGCTCGACGAGGCGGTCCGCGCGATCCGGCAGGAGGGTCCGGGCCAGATCGGGGTCGCCGGCGTGATGCAGCGCGCAGGACTCACCCACGGCGGCTTCTACGCCCACTTCGACTCGCGCGATGAGCTGGTGCTGGCGGCCGTGCAGCGGATGTTCGCCGACGCGCAGGACACCTTCCGACGCGTCATCGAAGGCCTGCCGCCGCGCGAGGCGCTGCGGACCTATGTGCGCTTCTACCTGTCGCGCGCTCACCGGGACGCCCGCGACACGGGTTGCCCGCTGCCGCTGCTGTCCAGCGACCTGCCCCGCATGGGCGAGCCGGCGCGGCAGCGGTTCGAGGAGGGGGTGGCGCGCCTGACCGGCCTGCTGCGCGACCTGCTGGACGAGACCGGCCGCCCCGATGCCGGGAGCCTGGCCGGCTCGGCCCTCTCCGAGATGATCGGCGCCCTGTCGCTGTCGCGGGCGGTGAGCGACCGGGCGCAGTCCGACGCCATCCTGCTGCGATCGCGCGAGGCGGTGCTGGAGCGGTTCGGCCTCAAGGAGGAAGACGCATGAGCCTGGCGGAAGAGGCGGGACTGCACCTGACCGGCCTGGAGCAGCTTCGGGCGCTGATGGCACGGGGTTCGCGGCCGGGCATCGGCCGGCTGATGGGCTTCAACCTCGTGGAGGTGGAGGAAGGCCGCGCGGTGTTCGAGGGGACGCCCGGCGAGGAGGTCTACAACCCGATCGGCACGGTGCACGGAGGCTATGCCGCCACCCTGCTCGACTCCGCCTGCGGGATCGCCGTCCACTCCAGGCTGGCGCCCGGGCAGGGCTACACCACCCTGGAACTGAAGGTCGCCTACCACAAGGCGATGACCAGCAAGACCGGGCTGGTGCGGGCGGAGGGGAAGATTGTCAGCTTCGGTCGCCGCGCGGCTTTTGCCGAGGCCAGGCTGACGGACACCGACGACCGGCTGCTGGCGTCGGCGACCTCCTCCCTGCTGGTCATCACGCCGTGACCGCCGCCGCCCTCTCGAGCCGTGACCCCGTGACCGAGGCCGGCCTGACGGTGACCCGGCGGCCGCCGCGGGTCTCGTCCAAGACCCTGGTCGCGATCGGCTGCGCCCTGCTGCTGCTGGCCGGCGGCGCTGCCTACATCTTGTCGGCCAAGCCCGCGGTCTCCACCGACGACGCCTACCTGCAGGCCGACAGCACCACCGTGGCGCCCAAGGTGCGGGGCCTCGTCTCCGAAGTGCTGGTGCGCGACAACCAGGCGGTGCGCGTGGGCCAGCCGCTCATCCGCATCGACCCGGAGGAGTTCGACGCCCGCCTCGCCTCCGCCGCCGCCGAGCTGGAGGACGCCCAGGCCAAAGTCCTGGGCGCCCGCGCGGCGCTGACAAGCCTGGACGCCGAACAGGCGCTAGCCGCCTCGCAGGTGCGCGCGGCCCAGACCGCCATCGTCTCCAGCGACGCCCAGAACGCCCGCGCCTCCGCCGACCGGGCCCGCTACGAGCACCTCGCCGCCAGCGGCGCGGTGGCCGTAAGGGACGCCGACCTGTACCGCGCCCAGGCGCTCTCCGCCGGCTCCGACGCCGACCACAGCCGCGCCGAGCTGCTGGTCAGCCGCGACCAGGCCGCCGTGGTCCGGGCGCGCCGGCCCGACCTGCAGGCCGCGGTCTCGCAGGCGCAGGCCGGCGTCGCCCGCGCCCTCGCCGCCCTGGACATAGCCCGTCAGGACCAGGGCCACGCCCTGATCCGCGCACCGATCGACGGCATGGTCGGCGATCGGCAGGCGCAGGTCGGCGACTACGTCCAGCCCGGCACGCGGCTGCTGACCCTGGTGCCGACGCGCGCGCTCTACGTCACCGCCAACTTCAAGGAGACCCAGACCGCGCGCATGCTCGTCGGCCAGCCGGCGACGGTTGAGGTCGACGCCCTGCCGGGCCGGCGCCTGCGTGGCCACGTGGAAAGCTTCGCACCGGGCTCCGGCTCGCAGTTCTCGCTGCTGCCCTACGAGCCGGGGACGGGCAACTTCACCAAGGTGGTGCAGCGCGTCCCCGTCCGCCTCCGCATCGACGCAGGTCAGGAGGACGAGCTGGCCAACCTGCGGCCAGGCCTGTCGGTGGTGGCCAAGGTGGACCTGGCCCGGCGATGAACCCACACCCCGTTAGGCCAGCGGGTCTTGACCAGCGCCTCCGCCCAGCCCGAGGAGCCAGCCCGCTCAGGGCCACAGCCCAGCCGACGAAGGCCCCGTCACGTCTCGAGTCGAAGTCCCGTGGCGACGGAAGTCCTCGCCTGAGCGACGTCCAGCGCCGGATGTCGCGGGCGGCGCTTGGGCTTGGCGTGCGGCCCTTTGCGAGCCTCGGCCGGGTCTGGCGGGCTCAGGCCGATAGCGCCTCGCGCGTGATCGCACCGTCCACAGCCTGCAGCCGATCCAGCACCCTCTGGAACACCACGTCGGGCGCGTAGCCCTGCTCGACCGTGGCGCGGCAGGCCGCACGCATCTGCACCATGGCCTCTGGCGGGAGGCTCGTCGCCCGCTCGACGGCCTCCGCGATCTGATACCTGTCGCAAAGGCTGATGGGAAAGGTCTTGCCCGAGACATCCCCGGCCAAGCCTGAAAATACCCCCTTGTAACGGCTTTCGGCGATGACGACTGCGGTCTCTTCGCTGATGTAGTCCATCATGGCGGTGTTGCGCACCGAGATCGGCACGCATCCATGCGCCATGGCCTCCAGCAAAGGCAGGTTCTGACCTTCGGCGATGGACGTGCAGAGGTAGAAATCGGCCCCTCTGTACAAGGCGGCCATGTCGTCGTCGGACAGATAACCGCCGACAAAGATCACCCGATCCTCGTCGAGGCAGTGGGGACGGCCGAACAGCAGCCGGATCTGATGGTAGAGATAGCCCTCCGGGAGCTCGACCACGCCTGATGTCGCAAGCTTGATGACGAGCACGGCGTCTTCGCGACCCGCGGTAGCCAGGAGGAAGCCCTCGATCAGATTGGCGAGGTTCTTGCGCTTGTCGTAGGGGTTCAGCACGCTGACGACGACCGGCCCCCCCTTCTTGAGTGCGCCCTGAAGGCGCGGTTGGCGGCCCAGCGGACGCGAGTGGGTCCGGGCCAGCTTGACGTAGTCTTCCTCGCGATCGAGTTCGAAGGGCAGGCTTTGAAAGTTGGTCGAGAAGGACACAAGGTGGATCGACTCGGCGTTGCCAAGTTGCTCCCAGGCGAGGTCCTTCGAGCCGCGGTCGGCATTGCTCACCTCGATCGGGGAGGGGATCACATGCACGTTCGGGATCCCGTGTTCTTCCAGGACCCGGGACGTATAGGTGCAGCATACCCAAACCTCGTCGCACAGGTTCAGCATGTGCGTCTGCAGCTCGATGATCGGCTCGTCGGGACTGGCGTAAGCCTTCAGATAAGGGAACTCCCAGGCGAAATGAGCCACGTTGTAGGCCCCGGGAATGGGTCTTATGCTTTCTGTGCTGCGGAACATCAGGTGGGCGTAGGCGCCCTCCTTCAATCCGAGGGAGCGCGCGAAGGCTTCCGTCTTGAACTGTTCGGGGTGAGCGACCGTCAGCACCCGTACGCCGTTCTGCTCCAGCATGCGCTGGAACTTGTGGGCGGCGAAGCCGTAGGAATAGTGGGTCTGGCCTAGCGCTTCGGTGCCCTGCGGCGCGATCGAGGGACGCGAGATCAGAAGACGGTCGGTGTTCAACTGCATCGAACTCTCTCGTAAGCTGGGAACAGGGAGCCAAGCCCATCGGCCTCTCCGCTAGGCGACCTGGAAGAAGGCGCCGTTGCACGCCGCCTCGCGTGAGATTTCACGCGCAACAGCCAGTCGACCTTCCGCGCCGGCCATGGCCTTGTAGCGCACCGCCTCGGCCACGTCGGGCTTTCGCTCCAGCATGAGCCCGCAAGCCAAAGCCACATAGTCGTCGACGGCGAGGTCGCCGTGCTCGTTCACCCGGAAGCTGCGGATCGGTCGGATCTGCTCGCCGGGTGTCTCGTACCGGACCAGATCGGTCCAGAGCGGGGAGGTGATGAGTGACCCGATGCCGTCGGACATGCCCACGCCGCGTTTGCGAAACTCCTCCGAGCGAAGGAAGCGGTCTCGGACCTCGAAGACCGTCATCCCGCCGTTCAGGTCATTTACAAGATCTTCCCGGCCCGAGGGCTCCGGAATGCGACTGAGGAGATCGAGATAGAAGGTGTCGGCCTTGAAGGATGGAGGTGCGCTCAGAAAAGCGGCGAAACCGTCCAGCTTCGCACGGCCGCCAAAGCCTATCGAGACCAGTTCCTCGACCCGGCCGTGGCTCAGCGAGCCTCGCCGCTGATCCGCCATCTCCACCGGGGCGCCGTCTTCCAAGCGGGCCAGCCGGACCAGCGGGTCTCCGTCCTCCAGGCGCTGCACAAGGTCACTCTCCAGCCTGAGCCGGAACCAGCACCTGGTCGCCGGCCCCCTCAGACCCACCGTCTGGGGCGCTAGGTCGCAGGCGGTGTGCGTGTGGAAGCGGCCGTTGACGAAGCAGGCCATGACGGGCGTGTAGAGCTGGTCCCAGGGCCACTGGGAGAAGCCCACCACCGACCCGTCACGCGTGACGATATACATCCTGCATCCCTGAGCTTTGGGGCTGAGACCGGTCAAGAGCTAAGAAGGAGTCCCGGATCGTGGTATAGCAGCGGTTCCAGGAGAACCGCTCAAGCCACGAGTCCAGGGTCTCACCAGAGCGGCTCACCGAAACGTGTTTCTGGCGGATGGCGGCCGTCAGGGCGTCTTCGAGTGAGGCCACGTCGCCGGAGGTGAAGTAGTAGGCGAAGTCCATGCCGACCTCCGGGATGCTGGAGGAGGGTGTCGTCACAATGGGAGCTCCCAGCGAAACCGCTTCCGCCACGGGCAGGCCGAATCCTTCGTAGGTCGAGGGATAGACCACCGCGGCGGCGTTCCTGAACAGGAGATACTTGGCCGTCTCGCTCACGAAGCCCGTCTGCAGGATGCGGCCGTTCTCGAGGAGCGGCTTCAAGCCGCGGTCCTCGATCTCCTTCTCGAACTTGGAGCCCCACCCGACCCGTCCGCCGATGACGATCCGGTAGGTGCGGGCGAACTGCGGGTTGCGTTTCAGCAGATCGAGCACGATGCCGATGTTCTTGCGCGGCTCGATCGTACCCAGGACAAGAATGAAGCGTTCTGCGTCGAACTTCAGATCGCGGGCGCGCTGATCGATGTGCGTCCAGTCCACACCCAGATGGGAAACGACCAGCTCCCGCTCCGTCACCTCAGGATAATACGTCTTCAGGTCCGTGGCCGTGGAGTGGGAAACTGCGAAGGTGATGTCATTGGACATCAAGTCTCCATAAAACTTGCTTTGGTGATACTCGTTTGTGCCTGGGGTATGATGTTGAGGCGTCACGATGGTGGTGAGATCGTGGACGATCTGGCCCTCGATCGGGAACATGCGCCGTGCAAACTTCATGTTGGTGTGCAGGCCGTAGGTCTCGTAGCGCCGCGACCTGGGCTCCAGCATCGGCTTGAAGGCGAACTTGGCGGCAGCCCATCGCAGCATCGAGCCGCTGCGCATCTGCAGCAGGTGTTCAACAATCTCTATAGGCACCTGATGGCGGTTGTAGAAGAAGGCGGGCTCCATCGTCCGGTCGCCGAGCAACTCCTCGCACAACTTTGCAGCAACGTGCGGTATGCCGGTGAATTCCGGTTCCTGCATAGGCGAGATATCGATGTAGAGCTTGCCCCTGCAACTCAAGTTGAGCTGCAAAGGATCAACCGTCGGCTGAGCCGGCGGCAGGAGGATCCGCTTTGACATACTCAACAAGTCGCTGACGTTCGGCATACCTGACGCGTTCCCAACAGTCCGTCGAGAAACCCATTTCGGCGCGACGGTCGGACCTTAGCTCCGCCGCGTCTCTTCTCCAAGGCGGCGCGCTTCGAGCGCGTCGCCGCCGTGCCGATCAGCCGCCGCGGATGTAGGGGTCGTAGCGCATGTAGCGGATTATGTAGTCCCGGTAGGTGAAAGCGTTGGCATGGTGGCGGTACAAGGCATCGGCATCATACCATTCCAACTTGAAGTGCTTAGCGATCAGCGGGTGGACGGGACACTCTTCCATGTCATAGCCGACGTAGAAGCGCAGGAGGCGGGCCAGGTCGGCCCTGGCCTCTGCGAGGAGATCCGCATCCTCGATGGTGCGGGCCAGCAGCTGATCGAAGACGTTGCGGATGGCGTGGGGCGTGGGCCGGGCGAACGAGTAGAAGAGCTGATCCGTCCTGAAGCTCTCAAGCAGGTGGTCCGCAGCCTTGACGTCGCACGTGGCGTCCCGTTCGCGCCAGCGGGCGACATCCATCGCCAGCCGTCGGTCCAGGTCGGGCAACCTGGCGGTCGAGGCCGCCATGTAGCGCTGGAACAAGGCGTCGTCGCTCACGAGCTCGCCGCGCGGATCCAGTTCTGCAGCCACGTAGTCGGGCCAGGGATACCGGCCCGCCGGATACAGCGGCTCCTTGTCCAGGCGGTGGTCGATGCCGGTGAACGGCCACAGGGCCAGCATGTTCAGGGATGGGAAGGTGATGGTGCGGGCGTCGGCAGGCCGCAGCGAATGCATGCGTTTCCGATGCATCGGAAAATCAGAGCCAAGCTGCTCCCAGACGATCGTGACGTCCTCCAGGGCGTCGGGGGTCAGCCGGTCGCTTCCTTCGTCGATCAGGTGGAACTGCACCAGCCGGACTTCGAAATGAGCGCTCAGGACGGCGCTACTTCGCATCAGGCGGATCAGGTCGATGCCCTGACAGTTCGAGTAGATGAGGAGGACGGCGCGCTCGGTCGTCATAGGGCCCACGAGGCCCATCGGATGTAGTTCAGCGTGTAGTCCTCAAATCGCCACTCGTTCTCGAACCAGCGGTATCGTGCGCCCGCATCGTGCCAGCGCAGGTGATAGGCGGCCGCGATGGTCGGATGCACCGGAAGCTGTTGGTGCCAGAGCCCCAGATACCCCGCCATCAACCTATCCAACTCCAACAACACCGCCCCGAGAAGAGCACCCGAGAACACGCCGCCGTGCACCGCAAGCTGGTACGCGAGGTGGGTCATCAAGGCCCCCGTCGGGGCGCTTGGACTGTGGAACAGCTGGGTGCTTTGGAACTCGGCCAGGATGAAGCCGGAGAGGGGGATCGTGCACTCCTCGTCGCGGGTCCTCAGGACCTCAGCGTAAGCGCCGAGAGCGGCTCCGAAATCCGGCAGCTGCTGTTGGCTGAGCGCCATGTAGCGCTGGAGGGCCACGTCATCCTCGGCGATGTTCTCCGCCGCCACACGAGCGCCGAGGCTGTCGGAGAAGGGATAGCGGCCCTGGGGATAGAGCGGGGGTTCGGCCGCCAGCCGGGGATCGGGGCCCGCGAAGGGCCATAGAAGCTCCATGGACAGGGCAGGGAAGGAGGCGATCGGCGTGTCGCCGACCACTTCGCGCAGGCTCTCGGGGCTTGGCCCTTCGAGCGTGCGCTGGAGCCATATGGCTGACAGGCGGCCTTTCGGAAACCCTTGGATCGCCCGGCGGACCTCGCCGATGGACGGTGCGCACGCGACCAGGGACAGGCTCCCCTGCAGGCAGTCGAGGCGGTTGAAGACGCCCGAAAGCGCGGCGACCTGGCGCCCCGCCACCAGGAGAACGGTCTTGGCGCCCACATGCTCGACGGCATCGGATCCTTCGCCGCACCAGCGCACCCAGGCGACGGCGAGGCCGAGCCGACGATCGTCGTTGCCCTGTCCTGCCTGCGTGGGGGTGGTCGCATCCGGCAGGTGCAGCACCACCGAAAGCATTTCGCCAAGGCTGCTCAGCGCTGCGGGTATCTGGACTTCCAGCACGCAATCGCCCGAGGCGACGAGGTCGGCCACCCGCTGCCCGCCCACGCTCACGCCAACACGCTGGGCCTGCAGCCCCGGATAGGTCATGGGGTGGACCGCAAGCATCAGCCGGCCCGTTTCACCCGCCGCCCTCGCCGGGAGGTTCAGCACTGCGGCATCGCCCGAGGTCCAGGTGAAGCCGTCCTCCTGAAACGACCAGCCCGAGCCCTTGACCCGGCTCGAGAGGCCGTTGCCGAAATCGATGAAGTCGTCTTCAACCATTTGGAGCGAGTTCGATATGGGTTTCCAGATCGTTCATCGGCGCATCGGTCTCCCGAGACCATAGTGAACCGTCGATCTTGGTGAAGCCCAGTCGACTGAACAGCTCGGCCACCACGCCGTTCTTGGCGGTAGGGAGATACTGGCCGATGATACGGTCCAGACGGCGAGTGCGGGCGATGCCGATAAGCTCCCGCAGCATCAACTGCTCCGCCGACCGGGAGAAGACGCGGCAACTCATCAGCCAGCTGTCGATGCGGAGCGCACGCTCGCTCTCGACGGCGACGAGGCTGGCCACCAGGCCATGGTCGCCGAACCGATCCTTCAGCCAGAGGGCGAGCACCACGGCGTCGGGTCGTGGGATGAAGGCGGCCAGATCCGCTTCGCGGTAGCGCCGGGTGGTCAGGTTGAACTGGTTGGTCTTCTGCTCCATCTGCGCCAGCCGCGCCAGGTCGGGCTGCGTAGCGGGCGAGACGCGCCCGACCATCGAGAGGCCTCCGAGATGGCTGGCCAGGTCTATCACGGTGTCCGTCGCCTGGAGGCCTTGCGCACGCGCGACGTAGGCGGCGCTGCGACCGACATCCTCCGTCGTCAGCCGATCCAGGTCGAACCAGCAGCCTGCATCCAGCCGCGCGATGAACTGGGTCGGATCGGCCCCCAACTCCACGACGGACACCTCGGGCGCCTCCGCCCGCACCAGGGCGCATTCCGCGGGGTTGTCGTCGACGAACACGATCGAAGCCAGATCTAGGTTCAGCCTCTCGGCGACCCGGCGCAAGCCTCCGGCCTTGTCGCCCCAGGAACATTCGAAGCCTGCGAAATCAGCAGGCTTGAAAAGGGACGACGGGTGCGCAAGCCCTTCCGCGGCAATCCCCGGGTCGTTCTTGCTGACGACGGAGAGGATGACGCCACGCTCCGCCAAGCCGCGGACATAGGCCTGCCACTCGACATAGGCTTCTCCTGCGGCGGAGCCTGGGCCGAGTTGCAGTCCCGCCACTCCGTCGTCACCGACGACGCCGCCCCAAAGGGTATTGTCGAGATCGAGCGCGAGCACCTTCTTGGCGCGCCCGCACGCCGCTCGCCACGCACCACGGAAGGCCATCAGGTATTCGGGAAGGAAGCGCTGGTCGAACGGCAGCTTTGCGGAATGGAACATGCGCGGACTGCACCAGCGTGCTGCGCCGAGCGAGGCGGCCAGCCGGTCGAGCTCGATCCAGGTTACCCGACCCTGTCCAGCCTCGATCAGGCGCCGGTTGGCCAGCAGCACCTGATTTAGGGCGCTTGCAGGCGCCAGGCGTTCCGAGACGCCTCGGAATCGCTCCGTCGGCGGGGGCGGCAGGTGCTGGATCAGCCGCGCGCCACTGCGTTCTGAAAGCGCCGCCCAGAGCTGCTCGAACGTGTCGACCTTCTGCTCGATCGCCGCGTGCACGGCGTCCTCCGGGGCGTCGACCGGCAGAGGCGAGACCAGATCGCGCCAATCGACACAGAGCAGGACGATGTCAGGTCGGAAGTCATAAAGACCCGAGGCAGGATCGACGATTTCCTGAACCATACCGCCGAACGGACCCTGGTAGATCCAGGGACGAACGTCCTCCTGAGCCACGCCACAGGCGACCGCACGGGCGATGAAATCGGTGGTCAAGCTGCCCAGGATTGCGAGCTTCTGCGCGCTTTCGCCGCCTGATATTTCAACGCCTGCAGCGATCTCCTCGCCGATGTCGAAGATCTTCGCTGAAGTCAGGCCTGCGCCGACCAGCTCCGTCTTGGCCCGCCCCAGAGGGCCGATGGCCATAGCGCCGTCCGCAGCCATGATGTCAGTCCGCCTGCACGCCCTTCTGGGAGAGCATCTCGCGGATCGATCGGACGGAGGTCGCCTTGTTGATCGTGTCGAGGTCGAACTCGACATCATAGGCGCGCTCGATCTCCGTGATCAGGATGACCTGCCGCAAACTGTCCCAGTTGAGCGTCGCGTCGAGACCGGAGTCCTCGTTCACACCAGCCGGATCGATGTTGAGGGCGTTAGCGACTACGGCGTACAAGGTTTGGGCCAATGCGTCGTCCTGGAACTGGTTAGGGAAACGTAACATAGCCCGCAGGGAGGCAAAAGCCGTGTGTGCCCGATCGTCAGCCGACCGGATTGGTGATGCCGGTCAGTTCCGACGTAAGAGACGGGCCAACCGCATCGTTCAGCGCTGACACTTCAGACGGCAGGTTGCGAGCCCAGTCGACGTCGGTCCGGACGACCCGCGCCGGAGAGCCCGCCACAATGGTATTGTCCGCGACCGGTCGCGTCACCGTCGAGCGTGCGGCGACGATGGCTCCCTCTCCAACATGGGCGTCCTTCAGCAGGGTTGTACCGAAGCCGATCCAGGCGCGTGGTCCTATGCGCAGGTCGCCTGGAATGTTGAGCACTCGGCCGGTGCTCCTTTCCAAAATGGCATGGTTGTCGGTGCCTGCCGCGTAGACGTCGCCGGAAATCATGCAGTCGCGCGCGACAATGATGTGCCGGTTTGGTCCTTCAAGGTGAAAGGTGCCATAGACGCAAGTCGAGCCTTGGCCGAACACAAAAGCGCTGCCAGTGCTATAGAAAAACACCCTGTAGACCTGGACGTCTCCGCCCTTTCCGTCACAATAACAGAGATTACCATTTCCTTGAAAGTTGATCTCGCCTCGAAGGGAGCACTGAGGGCCTAGAACGACCATGTTTCGTGAAGCGTTGATGAAGTGCAGGTTGATGTGGTTTAAGGCGGATGCACTCTCGTCGACGATGATCCGATTGCCGGTCGAAGTTTCGCTTTGATTGACGTGCAAGCCCAGCTGCGCAATCTCAGCGATGACCCCAGGCTGGTCCAGGTTGTAGACGCGCGGCCTGTTGAGCATGGAGGCCGGATGCCCCATGCGGGCCAGCACGGGCTCGCCCCGCCAAGCCGGATGATTGCGGATGACCTCGTCCAGCCGGATCGAGTCCTCCATGCTCAGCGCCGCGCCGCCCTCCAGCACGGCTTTGATCTCGTCGGAGGGCAGCTTGGCTTGGTAGTGGGCGAGCAACCGGGGCAGCTTGTCGCGAAATTCAGCGGAGCAGAGGATGCCGGCGACGGCACTCTCCACCGATCCGCTCAAGGCCAGGAAGTGGGACGATCCGGCAAGTCCACTGGGGTCCGGTTCGCGCATCAGGATGGCGCGGTAAATCCCGACGATGACATCGCTCGGCTGGAGCGTCGCAAACGGCAGCACCCCGACGTCAGACGCCCCGTCGTCGCTCATCTCCTCATCCATGTCGAAAGCGAGTTCCTTGAGCTAAAGGCGGCCCGGCGTTGATGAAACGGATCGCGTGCGATCACCTGCCGCCGCCGACAGGAGTAGATAGATCATGCCTCAGGTCAGGTCGCGCATGAAGACAGTGACATGCCGCCCCGAAAGGCCGAGATCGATGTCGAAACCATCTTGGACCAGCTTACGCACCAGCGCGGAGGCTTGGCGCTTGCCTGTAGCCCAGTAGTGGGTCTCCAACAGGATTGTCGCGACACCGGAGAGATCGGCGTCAATGAGGAGATCAACCTCTCCCCCCTCGATGTCGCAGATGAGCAGGTTGGCGCCATGAGCCTTCAGCTCGTCCTCCAGACACAAGGTGGGCACCTGGATCACCTCGACGATGTCCTCCGATCCCGCCGAAGCGTCCAGCCGCGAGGCCCAGAAGTCTCGCGAGATGTGAAACTCCGTTTGCGCCTTCGCGTCCGCGCCTCGCGCACGGCTTTTCAGAACCGCGTTGACGGCGCGGATCTGATCGAGCCCGTTGTGAGCAAAGTTGCGACGGGCGTCCGCAACGATGTGAGGATTAGCTTCATAGCTGACCACGTTCGCTGGACCTGCGGCGGTCGCGGCGGTCATGGAGACCACACCGATGGCTGTGCCGACCTCCAGAACCCGGTCGCCGGGGCGGATGATTTCCAACAGCAGTTCCCGCTCGCGTGCTTCGTATTCGCCACGCTGCAGCGCGCCTAGAATGGCTGGACTGTAGCGCCCGGTGTCGGCGAACACCTCGAAGCCGCCGATCTCGATTGTGTGGCCCGATCGCCCCGAAGCGAAGGCCTCCTGTTCGGCCTCGGCAGCCTGGAAGTCACGCCTGGCCGCCTCGCTCTCCCCAGGCGACGGCAGGCGACCAAACACCTGGCACTCGCGAATATGCAGGACCTGGTCGGCGTCCGAGCGGATCTTCACCCAGCGCGCCGAGGCCGCGCCCTTCACGTCGATGACGAACGGCTCGTCCGGGCTTGCGCCGAACACCGTCAGATTGGCCTTGCGGAAGATGCTCCGCCAGGTGACGCCGTCCAGCGAAACCAGAACGCTGAACCGGCTCAGCCGCTCCGCGTGAGCGCAGCGATTATAGAGGCAGATGCGGTCGATGACGTACTCGTCACCGAGATCAACCCGCCACCAGGGCGATCGCTCCAGATCAGTGTGGTTGCCATGCTCGCGATCGAGCACGCCATCGTTGGCGAAAGCGGCGTCCTCTTCGCGCGTGCGCCCCATGGACCAAGTGCAGATGGAACTCTGGAAGGCGGGCTTACCCAGCGCGAGGTTGATTGTGCTTGACATCGCTATCCGGGCGCGAACAGGCCGCCGATCACAGACCAAATGGACGTCAGCCCCGTCTCATCTATAGCAAGAGCTCGGCTACGATCAAGCGGAGGCTGCTGACAGCAGGGGAGTCGCTTGAAGGGATCAAGCGGTTTGGGAGATGACGGCTTGGAGGTAGTCGTCATCCCATCCGGCGCGTTTTCGGCGG